>JBKKAR010000124.1:0-3208 GCA_046714355.1 Gaiellaceae bacterium
GGAGCGTCAGCGTCGCGAGCAGGACGAAGACCACCGAGAGCATGATCCCGAGCGCCATCGAGCGGAAGGCGGGGCTCGGCACGAGCATGACGGCCGAGAGCGAGATCAGCACCGTGACGCCGGAGAAAAGCACGGCCTTTCCGGCGGTGTCCATCGCGACCGCGACCGCTTCGCGGGCCGAGAGCTTCGTGCCGAATAAGGCGCTGCGGAAGCGATGCACGACGAAGAGCGCATAGTCGATGCCGAGCGCTAGCGCGAACATCAGCGCGAAGTTCATCGCCCAGATCGAGATCTCGAAGAAGCGCGTTCCAAGGTAGAGCGAGCCGGCTGCGGCGACGAGCCCGAGGATCGTCAGCATCAGCGGCAACCCCGCCGCGACAAGGGCGCCGAAGGCGAGCACGAGAATCGCGAGCGTCACCGGCCAGGAGAGCAGCTCCGAGCGGAGCATCGCCTCCTTGTTCGCCTCGTTGAAGTCGGACCACATGCCGGAGGCGCCGGTGAGGCTGACCTCGACCCCGCCCGTGCCGAGGGCGGCGAGCTCGCCCTTCAGCTCGTCGGCGGCCGCGACCATCTCGGTCGTGTCGCCACGAGCTCCGGCGCTGAGGATCGCCGTATGCCCGTCCGCTGAGATCGAGTAGCCCGGACGCGGCGGAGCGACGGAGGCGACGTGCTCGTTCTCGCCGAGCAGGCGAGAGGCTCGCTCGACCACCAGGTCGAACGCTGGATCGCTGACTGTCTGGCGCTGCGAATGAACGACGACCATCAGTGCGGCGCTCGACTGCCCGGCGAAGTTGCGCTGCACGAGCTCGCGTGCCTGCACCGATTCTGAGCCGCTCGCTTCCCAGCCTGCGCCGGAGAGCGCGTGTTCGGCCTTCGGCGCGAAAGCACCGAATCCGACCGCGATCGCGACCCAGGCGATGAGTACGAGCCTGAAATTCCCGGCTGTCCAGGCGCCGAGGCGCCCGAGAGGGCCGTAGGCGGTCATCGTCCGACCCCTTCGACGATCGCGTTCAGCTCGGCGACCTGCCGTTGCAACCCGCCGCAGACCTCCTCGCAGAGGCGGAAGATTCCCTCGTCGACGATCGAGTAGAAGACCTGGTTGCCTTCCTTGCGGCGACCGACGATGCCAGCCTCCAGCAGGACGCCGAGGTGCTTCGAGACGTTCTGCTGCGACGCTCCGGTCGCCTCACGCAGCTCGCTCACGCTCGCCTCGCCCTCGCGTAGAGAGTCGAGCAGCTTGATCCGCATCGGCTCGCCGATGACGCGAAAGCGGCGCGCGATCAGCTCGATCAGCGGGTCGGGGAGGGGCTGGGGAAGTTTCATGGGACTCTTCGAGTTCACAACTGTACAACTGAATAGTTGCTAGGCTAGCAGACCTTCTATAGAACGATCGGAGACCTCAATGCACAACGTCGACGTCGAGTCCCTTCTGCAAACGGTCGAGGAGGGAACGGCCGATCCCGCTGCGTTTCGCCAGCCGGTCGAGCTGTCGGGCGAATGGCAGACGCGCGAGGGCGCGCCGCAGTTCCAGGGCCGGATCCCCTTCCCCGGCGGCGAGGTCGAGTTCTCCTGCGACTTCCCGCCGCAGCTCGGCGGGAATGGCTCCGCACCGAATCCGCTCGCCTACTGCCTCTGGGGCCGACTCGCCTGTTACGCGATGACATTCGCGACCGAGGCAGCGCGCGAGGGCGTCGAGCTTCGGGCGCTTCGTGGAGTCATCACCACGGAGGTCGACCAGAGCCGCGCACTCGGAGTCGACGATCGGCCACCGGTCGAGCACGTCGACTGGCGCCTCGAGGTCGAGGCCGACGCGCCACAGGAGACAATCGACGAGCTCAAGGAGCGGGCCGACGCTCGCTGCCCCGGCGTCTACTGCCTGCGCAACCCGATCGACCTCGCGACGACGGTGTCGCACCAGGCCGCCGGATAGAGAACGAACTGCCTCCCGGGGCAGCCCAACGACGGAGGAGGAACCATGAACGACTGGATGGATGGGATGAACGTGTGCTCGATGACTTCTCCATCTCCGGCCCGTAAGAGCGCCTGGATCGTTGGCCGGCGACGACCTGGTCAGCGCACGCAGAGCCCCGCGAACTGCCCTGCCTTGTAGTGCCCGGGGAGGTTGCAGAGGAGCACGTACTTCCCGGGGCGGAGGCGGAGGGTCAGGCGGCGAGTTTGCCCCGGCCGGAGCTCCGGCGTCTCGCCCTGGAGTCCGGTCTCGACCGCCTGGCTGCCCTTCGTCGGCAGCCGCCGAGGAGGTCGGTTCGTCCGGAGGACGACGAGCTCGTGCTCGAGCGACCCGGCGTTTCGCACGACGAAGACGATCTTCCCGCGCGGTACGCAGGTCTTGGCGGAGGAGATCATCTTCCACTCCTTGAGAGCCACCTTGACGGTCGCTCCCGATGTGACGTCGCCCTCGGCGCCCGCAGAGCTCGCGCCGGCACCGAGAGCGACGACCGCGACGACCGCGACGACCGCGACGACCCCGACGATCGCACGTCGCGAGGATCTTCCACCCGCCGACAGTCGACCGCCGCTCAGCATGGCAGCACGAGGAGGTCGGCGCGGTGTGAGGGCTGGTGGGTGAGGCAGATGATCGGGAAGATGCCCACCTTCTTGGCGACGAAGCTGACCGTCGAGAGCTGGCCGCGCTTGACCCTGAAGTTGCGGTTGAACTGCGGCATCGTGATGTCGTGGTAGGCGGCGTTGACGCCGAAGATCTTGAGCGTGACCCGCTCACCCCGACATGCCGCGACCGTGGCGCTGTCGAAGCGGTAGGTTTCGACGCTCCACTTGCCGCTCGCGTCGGGCGGGAAGCGCTCGTACCCGCCGCCCTTGGGCAGCGGCGAGGTCGGGAACGGCTCCTTCGCCGTGTCCGCCGATCCCTTCCACTCCACTGCGCTCAGGTAGAGAACGCGCGACTTCCCCTGCGTGCCGGCGTTTCCGCCCGGGACGAGGATGAAGCCGACGGTGACCAGAGCAGCTGTCGCGGCGAGTGCCGCGACGGCGAGTGCACGCCTGCGGTTGTGTGCCAGGTTGAACATGGCGACCTTTCCTTTTATGCGCAGGTCCATCACAGAGAGATGGCTTGAGCTCAGTCTGGAGAGAAGGGCGCTCGGTTCCATCGGGGCTTGCGCGGATCGCGGATGCGTCTGCGCCGCAGACGGGTTGCGGTCGAGTACGGATGCCGAGGCGGAGAGACGTGGGC
>JBKKAR010000125.1:0-11653 GCA_046714355.1 Gaiellaceae bacterium
GGGTGCACCGATTCGATCCCGGCCCGGTAGACCTCGCTGACGTACGCCGAGTAGACGAGCACGAGCGACGCGACGCCCCAGAAGAACGGCGAGTTCGGCACGCCAGAGAGCTGGAGCGCCGGCACTCCAAAGCCGAACAGGTAGATGACGAGGATCGTGGGAACTCCCCGGAAGAAGTCCGTATACGCGATCGCCAGCAGCCGGAAGGGGAAGAACGCCGGGCCGGGCAGGCTTCGAAGCAGTGCGATCCCGAGGCCGAAAACGAGGATGAACACCTCGGCGACCAGGAAGATCTGGATGTTGAGAAGCAGCCGAGGCGAGATGTCGGTGAGCGCCTCGACGAAGACGTCGCCGTCGAAGAACGAACGTCGAACCTTGGGCCAGCCGGGCGAGCTCCTGACCAGGTAGACCAGGATCCCGAAGAACGCGAGCGTGCTGACGGCCGCGATCAGCGTGCTGCGGGCGGCTCCGCCGCCGCCGAAGATCCGGGACTGGCGGCTTCCCGGCGCTATTCGAGGATTGGAGCGCTGCCGCCGAGCCACTTCTGCTCGAGCTGGTCGATCGTCCCGTCGTCGCGCAGCGCGGCGATGGCCTCGTTCACGCACTCGGTGAGGGCACTGTCCTTCTCGAGAACGACGCCGAAGTACTCGCCGCCCTCTTCGGCCGGGAGGCGTCCGATGACGGAGCCTCCCTCCTCCTCGAGCTGCACGAAGGCCATGTAGAGCCCGGTCGGGAAGTCGACCACGACCCCGTCGATCTGCTTCGCCTTGATCGCCGCGACCACGTCGTTGTTCGTGTCGTAGACGGACGCCTCGCTACCGGGCTGGATCGTGTCGTTGATCGCCTCGAGGCTCGTCGTCCCGATCTGGGCGCCGAGCTTTGCGTCCTTCAGGTCTGCGATCGATTTCGCATTCGCGATCTTGCTGCCCTCGACGGTGACGATCGCCTGCTCCACGTCGTAGTAGGACTCGCTGAAGTCGACGGCCTCGGCCCGCTCGGTCTTGTAGGAGATCTGGTTGATGTCGAAGTCGAATTTCTTCGGGCCAGGCTTGAACGACTGGTTGAACGGGACGACCGTCCACTTGACCTCGTCGTCGGTGAAGCCGAGCTCCCTGGCGATCCCGTATGCGACCTCCTGCTCGTAGCCCTTCTTCGTGGGCTCGGTCGTCGGGTCCCAGGGGTCGAACTGCTTTGTGCCTTCGAACCACGGCGGAAAGGCCGGGTTGTCCGTCCCGATCGTCAGCTGGCCGGCATTGACGAGCTCGAGCGAGTCCTTGTCACACGAGGCTGCCTGCTCGGTGGTCGTCCCGCCGGCAGAGCCGCCGTCGCCTTCGTCGTCGTCGCTTCCGCAGCCAGCTGCGAGCAGCAAGCCGCAAGACAAGACGAGCAGCGCCAGGAGCTTCCGCACGGCGCAGACCCTATCGACTCAGGAAGGTGCGAGCTCCAGGTGGCGCGACGGGATTCCGTGCGCATCGATTGCCGCACGGACTGCCTCGTCGTCAAGCCAGGTCGTGTCGTCTCCCGGTCGCGTGAGAACGACGATCTCGTCGGCGGGGAAGTTCCGCAGAGCGTCCCTGATCGCTTGCGCTGCGTCGGTGTCCTGGCTTGTCCGGTCGATCTGAACTGAGGTCTCGCCCTCGACTGCTGCTGCCGTGCGATCCGCGGTCTCCCGGGCCTCCTGGCGGGCGTCATCCTCGTCGTTCGTCAGCCACCCGAGCCAGGACACGTCCGTCGCGGGCGCGACGACGCGGATCTCGTCCGCATCGGAGATCGCCTCTCGCAGTTGCCCCTCGTCGGGCGCGACGGTCGCGACTACCAAGACCTTTGTGCCACTCATCCCGTAGCTCCTACCCCGATCGCCCGCCCGGCAAGCGCACGACTGCGAAAAGGAGGCTGAGCAGGAAGCCGAGAGCTGCCACGGTTCCCAGTGAAAGGCGAAGACTCGTGACTTCGGCGAGCCCGCCGACCGCGGCGGGGCCGACGAGAAAGCCGACGTACATAACCGTCGTGGCCGAGCCGACGACAGTCGCCCGCTGGTTGTGGGCGGCGGCTCGGCCCGCGAGGCTGACGAGGGTCGGCGCGCAGACCGCGCAGCCCGCGCCGGCGACGACGATCCCGGCGAGAGCGATCGCAATCGACGGAGCGATCGCAGCAACTGTCGAGCCTGCTCCGGCGAGGGCTGCGCCCGTAACGAGCACCGTCCGCTCTCCACCGGGTCTCGCGAGCCGATGGACGCTCAGGCGGCCGACCACCATCGCTGCCGCGAAGAGCGCCGGCCCGAGCGAGCTCGTCGCGGGCGAAGCGTCGAGCGTCCGCTCAAGATGGACGGCACCCCAGCTCTGCCACGCGTTCTCGATCCAGTAAGCCAGCGCGCCGAGAGCTCCGAGGAGGAGCAGCCAGCCCGGCACCCGCTGGAGAAACCTGGGACGCTCCCCCTCGGCCGACGGCTCCCACCGCTCGTCGGAGCCAGGACGGGCCGCCAGCGCCGCTGCGACGACGAGGACGGCCGCGAGCCCGAAGATTGCAATCGGCTCGGCACCATTCCACCGCAAGAGCCCCGTGCCGAGACTCGAGACGACCACAGCGGCGGAAAAAGCCGCATGGGCGAGGTTGAGCAGCGGACGGCCGGAAGCCACCTCCTCACGCACGGCGTCTGCGTTGATCGCGACGTCCATCGCTCCCGATGCGGCCCCGAGCACGAAGAGGACGGCCGTGAGCTCGGCCGGCGAACCGGCCAGCGCCGGAAGGACTCCCGTCGCGCCGAACACGCCGATCGTCACCGGGGTGAGTCGTGGTCCGAGCCGATCGAGCAGCACGCCGGTGGCGCGCATCGAGACCAGCGCGCCGAGCGCGAGAACGACGAGCGCGAGGCCGAGATCCGCGTCACCGGCGTGCGAGCGGCGCTGAAGTTCCGGCAGCGCCGCCCCCCAAACGCCCCAGAAGACGCCGAGCGCGGCAAAGCCGATGAGGGCGCGCGTGCGCGGGCTGCGAATCCGCATGGAAAGAATCTACGGATGCGGTGGATCGAGCCTGGTTGGCGCGCCCCGGGGGCGATCCCCGGCGGCGGCACGCAGGCGCACCGCGAGCTAGCATCGCATCACCCCCCTCTCGACGGAAGGATCGCAATGAGCCTCATCGCCCGCATCGACGAGATCCGCGGCCGCTGGAACGTCCTCGAGCATCCCTTTTATCGCCGGTGGGAGTGCGGCGAGCTCAGCCGCGGCGAGCTGACGGCGTACGCAGGCGAGTACCGCCATGCCGTCGGGGCGTTGGCCGACGCGGCCCAGGCCGCGGCACCGCTCGCCGGGAGCGAGCACGCCGACGAGGAGCGCGCGCACGTCGATCTCTGGGACGACTTCGCTACGGCCGTCGCATCCACGCCGGGCCCGGCTCGCCTCGAGGGCACGGTGACCTGCGTGAACGCCTGGACTGCGGCCGCCGATCCGCTGGAGGCGCTCGGCATTCTCTATGCCGTCGAGGCCGGCCAGCCGGACGTTGCCCAGACAAAGATGGACGGTCTCGTCAAGCACTATGGCTTCGCCCCGGACGGCCCGGGAACGACCTACTTCACGCTCCACGCCGAACGGGATCACGAGCACGCGGCAGAGTCGCGGGAACTGCTCGAGCGTCACGCGCGGCCCGAGGACGCCGACCGGATCGTCGTCGCGGCCGAGCGCGCGCTAGAGGGAAACTGGGCGCTCCTCGACAGCGTCGAGGCTCTGCGCTAGTCCGCTAGGAGGTCCGGCGAAACGATTGGCGAATCGCCACCGACTAGCGTTTGATGGTGTTGTGAACCTCGAGGATCTCTGGTTCACCCGACATTTCGATTCCGGCGTCGGCCAGTAGGGGCATCAAGCGCTCGCCGTATGCTTCGAATTGCTCGCGGGAGTCCCAGATCTCGCTGACGCGCAGGTTGCCGTCTGACCCGAAACAAACGTGGTAGTCCATGCCGTCCGGAGGAAGCTCGATCCCAGCCTCCTCATGTCGGCGGATTGCGTCGTCGTACTTCTCGGTCGTCAGAGAAGCGGGGTTAAAGCGGACAACAATGCTCATATGACGCGATCCTCCATGCTTGGGGTCGAGCCGACCTTACTCGGGATCGCCAGGAGAACTGCCCGGCGAGCGGAACGGCTCGCCGCTTTCCTAACGAGATCACTTGGAAGCGCACGAGGACGGCTCTACTGCTTGCCCGGTTGAGCCAGGCGCTTGCCACAGTCCGGGTCGTTCTGAATCACCGCCCCCGAGACCTGTCCAAATCCTGTCCACACACGGAATCGAGGCCGCTCAGAGGCCTCCACCTTCGCCGCAATCGCGCTCCTAGATTGAAGCCGACGCCCGGACTCGAACCGGGGACCCCTTGATTACGAGGGAAGGACGAGTGAGGGACACGCGTCCACTCGCGGGTATAGCCGCGGACGTTCTCGCTGGAAACCGAACTGTTCTTCAGCTCACGCAGTGGACGCGCGGGCCCGCTCGTTCCCATCGGACGACGCGGTTTAAGCTCGGTTCCGCCAGCGAGTGAGGGCGACAGGTGCGGTACTCGAAGGTCGTACAATCGCCAGCAGGAGGCGGCTTGGCAGTCGGGTTTCGCGAGCTCGTGGGCAGGGAGGAGGAGCTCGCTTCGCTCCTTGCTCTTCTGGACGCCCGCGATGGACTGCCCGCCGTGGCTGTCGTAACCGGCGAGGCCGGGATCGGCAAGACGACACTGTGGCTCGCCGCCGTCGAGGCGGCGCAGGCGCGCGGATATCTGGTGCTCTCCGGCCGGCCGGCCGAAGCGGAAGCGGCGTTCTCCTTCGTCGGGCTGGCCGACCTGATCGGAGGCGTCGTTCCCAACGTGTTGCCGCAGTTGCCGCCGATCCAGCAGCGGGCACTCGAAGCCGCATTGCTGCTTGGCGAGTCGGACATCCACGCCGACGACCGCGCGGTGGCCGCCGCTTTCTTAGGAGCGGTGCGACTGCTCGCCGGCGACAGTCCTCTCTGCCTAGCGGTTGACGACGTCCAGTGGCTGGACTCCGCGTCGCTCACGGCGCTTGGCTACGCGCTCGCCCGCCTTGATTATGAGTCGGTCGCCGCCCTGCTGGCGGTACGCGGCGACGTGCCGGACTGGCTTCGCCGGGCCGTACCCGGGGAGGGATTGCGAACGGTCGAAGTTCTACGCGCCCGCCTCGACGCGACGTTCCCGCGACCGACCCTGATCAGGCTCTGGGAGACCTCGGGCGGCAACCACCTTCTTCGCGCTCGAGCTAGCAAGCGCCCTCCAGCGCAGAGCCGCTGACGGCGATTACGCTGGCGGAAGCGGACGGCGTTGCGGAGACAGCGCCGGATCCCGACTGGCTCCCGCTCGTCGCCACACCGTCCCACCCGGAATATCCTGCGGGCCACCCGGCCCTAAACGGCGCTGCTGCGACCGTCCTCCTGAGTCACTTTGCCGACGCCGAGACATTCACGCTGACAACGTCAAGCCTGCCCAGTCAGACGTACACCGGCATCTCGCAAGCGCGCGCCGACGGTAACAACGCCCGGATCTGGGGCGGAATGCACTACCCCAGCACGGTTGCGGTCAGCGACGCCGCCGGCGAAGCGATTGCCAAATACGTCAATGCGAACTCGATGACGTCGCTCCGAGATCAGCACGACGGAAACTGAACAACGCAAAGAGAACGGAGTAGAGCACGGGGCATCACCGAGGCCCCGTGCTCGGCACTCACAGGATGGAGTTCCGAATGCCGAGGTACCTCGTCGAGTCCTATGTCCCCCGATCCCGCGCGGGGGAAGCCCGCACAGCCGGACGGGATGCTCGCGCGGCTGCCGAGGAGCTCGTGCGCGAAGGCACGCCGGTCCGCTACGTGCGGATGACCTTCCTCCCCGACGACGAGACGTGCTTCCACATCTTCGAGGCAGCATCGGAGGAGGCTGTCAGCGAGGCCTGCCGGCGCGCGGGGATTGGGGCGGGACGGATTGTCCCGGCGGTAGAGTGAGGCGAGCAGGACGAAGCCACGAGGGGTCTGTGCGGCGACGGCTCAGAGAACGGACTACCGCAGCGCTGAACCCTCGTCATCGCGCTCGCCTCCCCTTTAGCCGTCCGAACGGACCACATTGGGCACTCCCCCACGCCGACACGACCGGGAAACGCGGGCACGGGCGTCCTCGCGCGGGCACTTCCGGGAGCGCCCACCGGATGAGCTGCACATGCAGCAGACTCGTAAGTAACTGGAAATAGGGAAAAAACGAGCAGCGACAGAGGCCACATCACCAAGTGTGAAGGGCGTCCAGCGATGTACCCGTTTCGTACCCGCCCAGCCAGCTCCGCTGTTGCCATCGCAGAGAAATCCCTGCAATCAGCCAAAGCCGACGTCCGGATTCCTACTTGCTCGCCAGCGGCGGTGCCCTAGACGCCTACGGCCTGCTGCAGCTCGCACAGCTGGCGCAATCGCCCTTCTCGACGCGTGAAGGCGGCGACTACGCCGGGATCGAAGTGGCGGCCGGCTTGGGCGACGATCTCTTCGACCGCCCCTCCCCACGGAACCGCGCGCCGATACGGTCGATCGCTCGTCATCGCATCGAGCGCGTCGGCGACGGCGAAGATCCGTGCGCCGAGCGGAATCTGGGTCTCCGCAAGGTGATCCGGGTAACCGGCGCCGTCCCAGCGTTCGTGGTGCGAACGAACAACCCGAAGCCCCTCGCCTCGGAGGAGCGCGACTCCCGCGAGCAACTCGGCGCCGACGACCGGATGCCGCTGGACGAGATGCAGCTCGTCCTTCGTCAGCGGGCCGGGCTTGTTCATGATCCGGTCGGGCATCCCGATCTTGCCGACGTCGTGGAGCAGGAAGCCATACTCGAGGCTCGGGTCTTCGAGAAGCCGACGGTCGACGGCCTCCGTCAGCTCGAGCGCGTAGCGCTGGACACGGAGCGCGTGAAGGCCCGTCAACGGGTCTTTCGCCTCAAGCGCGTCGGCAAGAGCGGTCACCGTCTCTCGATAGGCATGTTGGAGGAGCCGTCGCTGCCCCCGCTCGACGTCGACCAGGCGCGCGAGGTCGCGCGCATAGAGGAGGATCTGTTCATCGCCACTTCGCGGGGCTTCGACGCTGAGCTGGCGGCCTGCGCCGGTCAGCCGATCGATCAAGCCAAGGAGCTCGAGCGGGCTGAACGGCTTGTGCAGAATCCCGTCCGCACCGGCGGCCTTGGCCTCGCTTTCGCCATTTTCCGAGCCCGTGAGCAGGATGACGACCGGCGAGCCTTCAGTATCGCGCTTCAGCCGCCGGCAGAACGCGATCCCGTCCGCGCCCGGAAGGCCGATGTCGAGGATGACGACGGAAGGACGCCAGAAGCGAACTACGCCGGACGCGGTCTCGGCAGAGCCAGCTTCCTCGACGGCGAACTCGTCTGCACCGAAGGTCGTCCGGAGCAGCAGGCGCAGCGCAGGGTCGTCGTCGACGACGAGGATGCGACGCCGCCCTCCAAAATTCGGAACGGCCGCAACCCGGGTCTCTCCGCCAGCCGTCACCGCGCCGCGATCGGTCTGGAGCCGACGTTCTTGCTTGTCGAAGAGCCGGACGGAGCGTCCGACGAACGACGTCACCGCGGCGGCCAGCAGCAGCCACCCGACGATTCCCAGCACCAGCAAGTAGAGCCACCCGGCGGCCGCGAACATTTCCCCTATCGCTGCGACGTTGATCACCCAACCCCTTCGGGACTACACGCCGCAGCGGCACCGCAGACACAGTATTGAGCACGTTTTCGCCGGCGGGTGACCGAATCCCTCGTTCGAGGGACGGGAAGGTGAGCCGAACGGTCAGGCGAATCTGGACGAACGGGCGGTATGCGTAGACGCCGACTGTCCCAATGCTTCGTCGGCGATGCGTGTCCGAGTCAGCGATACCGCTTTCACCGACGAGCTCGCCGAGCACCTTCGCTCACGACGCGACACGATCGTCGAAAAGATCGCCGAAGACGAGCTCGAGGTGTCGCTCGTCGGCTCGCTCGACGCATCCACCATGCAGATGGAGATCTATCTCCGGATACGGGCGTGGGAGTCCGGTGCGGACGGGAAGGGCGTCAGTGTCGAGGTCATCCCGACCGGGGCGGCCTAGGAGCTCTGTCGTGTTAGAGGAGCGTCGTGTTAGAGGAGCGGCGAACGAATCGGAGCTTTTCTCTGCGGAAAAGGGGGACAGTCAGGCTCGCCCGGTGACTCGAGGGTCGACGCCCGTCGCAGCAGCCCCTCAGCGGCGGCGTTCGACGTTGAGCGCGTCCACGAGCGCCTCATCCTGAGGCGCCTTCTCTTCGGGCTCCACGAGCGCGTCCTGGAGCTGGGCAGCCAGATCGCGGAGACTCTCTAGCACGCGCTGCCTTCGCTCTTCGAGCATCTTCGCCTCTCTTTTGAGCGTCTCGTGCCGCTGGCCAACCTCACGCTCGATCTGCTCGGCTTTCTTCTGCGCCGCCTCCTGCAGCTCCTTGGCCTCCTCCTCCGCGTCCGCGAGGACCCGGCGGGCCTCCGTTTCGACGCTGCGGCGATGCTGCGTGCCGTACGAGTCGGCGGCCTCGCGCATGTCGCGCGCGTACTCGTCCGCCTCGGCCCGGGTCCGCGCTGCCTCGCGGGTCAGCTCTTCGATCCGCGCGGCCGCCTGCTGCTCCGCTTGCTGCACGATCTCGCGCGCCTCCCGGCTGGCGCTCTGCCCGATGTCCTCCGCGGCCGCCTCGGCCGCCTCGATGATCGCGTTCACCTTGCCGCCGATGTCCGCTTGGCTCCGCGAGTCACGCGGCTCCTCAGGCTCTGCCGTGGTGTCTTCCTCTGGACGATCTGGCATCGATCAGCTCCTTCGTTCGAGCCGCAGCGGGCGGACAGTTATTGCAGCTCGGCGTCCAGGTTGCAAGTCATACGGCAGGGAGAGGACGCCTTCCAGGGTTCAAATTCCTCCCCTGCCGCTGCGCGGGTTCTCCGGAGGCGAGCTCCCCCGTCGGCCTCGAGGGCCGCCAAGGCCTCCCGTCGTCAGGTGAAGCGGCGGCAACATCATCGTCACGAGTCAGCTAACGCACCACCTTCGGTTTCCGTTCAGTCGCCGACAGCAACACTGGCCGTATGCGGCTGATCTTGTACGCAGCGTGCGTGCTCTTGGTGCTTGGCGGGATCGCTATCGCGGTGGCAGTAACTGGACGAAGACCCGCAGCCGTTCGCGCGAACCCACGCTTCCGACCCCCCGCTCGCCTCGACCTAGCGTTATTTGCCTCGGTCGCCGCAATCATCGCGGTCACGTTCGTTCCTACGCCCGGTGGACTTGATGTGCACCTCACGCCCCTCGAGGACATCATTGCCGCGTTCACCCCACCCCTCCAGCGCTCGCATCTGCTCGGAGTGGCCGGCAACGTGTTTCTCTTCGCCCCGCTCGGGGCCGTCTTACGTTTCCGCGGGCTCCCACTCAATAAAGCTGTCCTCGCCGGGGTCGTGTTGGGCCATTTGGTAGCCGCGCGCTCGACCTGTTCGCTGCGACGACGGCAGCGCCGGAGCTAAAGCACCAGACGACGGCGGAGCTCGAGTCTCCGTACATGGAAGCAGCTGACGTAGCTCTCGGAGGAGGCGCGCCGCGGCGTACAACCCAGACTTCTGATCGTCGGTGAGTGGCTCGCCATGCCCCGGAGCGGGAAGCACGGCTCAACCGTACTCTCGTGGCGCGCCCTGATCAGTCAACAAGCGACGGCGGCGGAGGGTAGCGGGCGCCGGCGCGCCGAGAGAAAACCCCTACCGTCGTCGGTTGTAGCCGAAGCCGCCCAGGAGAAACACGATCAAGAGGATGATGAGAACCCAAACCCAGATCGACACCGACTTTTCCTCCGTCCCTTCCGCTTCCGTGGTTGCGGACGTGCCTTCCGCGCCGCTTTGACACGTTCTGTGCGTCGGCTACAGCTGCCGCGGCCCTTGGGGCGGCTTGGAAATCTCCGCGAGCATCTCGCCCACGGACTTGTCCTTCGCCTCAAGCGCGACGTCGGCCTGGGACACCACGCCAACGAGCCGATTCTCATCGTCCACGACCAGCAGGCGCCGCACCTGATGCTGTGCCATCAGCTGAAGCGCGTCCGAAAGATCGTGATCGGGCCCCACCGTAACGAGCTCGCCCGACGAAACCTCCCTAGCAGGCATACCTCGCGGATCCTTCCCTTTGGCGATCGCTCGAACGACGATGTCGCGATCGGTGATCATTCCCGCGAGCTGCTCCCCGTCGAGGATGGGAATCGCGCCTACGTCTTCAGCCTCCATCAGCTCGGCGACCTGATTTAGCGGCGTATCGGGCGCCACACAGCGCGGGCGCGTGGTCATCACATCGCGTACGTTCGTTCCCATTGCGTCCTCCTTTGTCTACGTGACGCAGATTACTCCCACCGACACAACGGCGCGTGCATGTGATGCCCTGTATCACCAACAAGGCATCCCCGGTGAAGCCGCGGCATTGCGCCTACTTTCTCAGGAGGCGGTCGGCGTCGATTGCGCCTAGCTATCGGCCGTCTGCGCGGTGTGTCAGATGCGTGTCTCTCTCGCCTGAGGATCGTGCTGCGCCAAGAAGGCGGAAACCGCTAGTTGAGCTAAGCCGACGCCCGGACTCGAACCGGGGACCCCTTCATTACGAGGAGCGGGCGGCTGGGGACTCAGGGGGACTAAGGGGCACGGTTGAGCCGTTTCCGGCGCAAGAAGAAGGCTGTGTTTCCCCGGCGCTCCCCGGTTCTACTCACCAATAGCTCACCAACTAGGGGACGGCGTTTCGATTGGCGAGACGCCCTCGGCCTACTAGGAGGGTTTGGCGAAACGATTGGCGAAACGGCCCGACTCCGCAACCTCATTCTCCAAGGAGTTCGTTCGCCAAAAGCCAAATACCTGCTCCGACGACAAACGCAACAGCACCGAGCACGATCGCGGCGAGTGGCTTGGGTGCCCCTGCCTTCCGTTGCTGCACGTCGCCGTCCTTCCAAGCCGAGCGTGACAGCGAGTCCGCCGAGGATGATCGGGACGCTGAGCCAGAACGCCACTACTCCGGCGAGGCCGAGAACAGCAGAGACGAGGGCGACCTTCGCCGGACGGTTCGTCCTGCTCTCGCGGCGCCAGGCCCAACTTCCGAGGAGCGCGAACAGAGCAAGAGTCAGCACGACGATTAGTGGAGCCAGAACTTGCGCCTCGCTGTCTAGCTCCCAGATCCAGACGTCCTCGTTCTTCACGGCTTCGAGGCGGGGGAACAAGACGGCCGCCACCGCCGTAGCTGCGGCACCGATCCAAAGGTTTGTCTTCGGCGGCCGCGTCTCTCGCATAGACGGTCGGAGCGTAATCGAAGGCGCCTGGGATGAGGGGTTCCGGTAGCCCTAATATCTCACCAACTAGAAGGGTTTGGCGTTTCGGTTGGCGAAACGCCTACCGAGCATTCGTTTAGGATCGCCGCCATGACAACGCGCCGGATTCTCTACGGGCTAGCGGCAATGATCGCCCTGTTCATCATCGGGTCGATCATCGGCGGCGTCTGGGACGACAACGACACGGCCGGAGACATCACCGTGACTCTCTGGGCAATCAGCATCATCGGAGCGGCGCTTCTGCTTATCTGGCTCGCCGTTGTGATGGTGCGGAACCCGAGAAGCTAAGCCTCGAACCGAACGGCTCGCGCTCGGGCGAGAGTCG
>JBKKAR010000126.1:0-3240 GCA_046714355.1 Gaiellaceae bacterium
TCGAGGCGGTCAAGAAGAAGGCGGGAGAGCAGGATGTGGAGCTCGTCACCGTCCTCGCTCCGATCTCGACGCCGCAAACCGGTTATGTCGTCTACGAGGACACCCGCCGGGCCGCGGCCGGCAGGCGCCTGGACCGCACGCTCGCGAAGCTCCGCGAGGCGGGGATTCCGGCGCACGGTCTCGTGCTCGAGACGGATCCCGAGTCGGCGGTGCGCGACGCGTTCGGCATGCTCGACCCGCGCCCGACCGACGTGATCGTCTCGACGCACCCGCTGCAGAAGTCCGGCTGGATGCGGAAGAACGTGGTCGACCGGATCAGGAAGGCCGCGGGCGACGTGCCCGTCGAGCACATCGTCGTGGACGTCGCCGGCGAGGAGGGCGCCCGCAACGTTCTGGTCGTCGCCAACGAAACGGTCGTCGGCAAGGCGTTGATCGACAGGATCCGCGAGCGCGCCGATCGCGGCCCGTCCAGCTTCCTGATCATCTCGCCACAGAGCGACCCGAAGCAGTCGGCTCATCCCGAAGCCGAGCGGCGGCTGCGGCGCGTTCTCTCCGAGCTGCGCGCGGCGGGCATCGACGCCCACGGACAGATCTCGCACCCCGATCCCTACACGGCGGCGATGCACGCGATCGAGGACGAGCGCGTCGACGAGGTGATCGTCTCGACGTTCGAGCCCTCACGCTCGCCGTGGATGCGGCGCAATCTCGTCCAGCGGCTCCACAACGACGCCAAGATCCCGGTCGAGCACGTCGTCATCCAGGCCGAGGAAGTCGGCGCCGAGCCGCCGCCGGTCGCCGCGGAATGAGCGCCCACGCCGAACCGCACCACCACGGGCCGCCCGAGGCGCACAAGAGCTCCCGCGTCGACGCGGCAACTCTCGGGATGCTCCTCTTCATCGCCTCGGAGATCATGCTCTTCGGTTCGTTCTTCACCGCGTATTTCTTCATCCGCGTCAACGGGAACGCCGAGTGGCCGCTGGAGCCGTTCGAGCTGCCGAAGTTCGTCGCCGGCGTGAACACTGCGATCCTCGTCACCTCGAGCTTCACGATCCACTGGGCGCTTCAGGCGATCAAGCGCGGGAGCCGGGTCGGCCTCCAGGCCGGACTCGTGCTGACCTTGGCGCTCGGGATCACGTTCCTCTTGACGCAGGTGCGTGAGTACTCGCGCGTCGGCTTCGCACCGAGCGACGGCGCCTTCGGGACGATCTTCTACGGCCTCACCGGCCTCCACGGAGCACACGTCTTCATCGGCCTCACGCTGCTCACGTTCGCCACGGTGCGGTCGTTCCGGGGGCATTTCTCCGCCGCGCACCATCACGGGGTCGAGGTCCCGGGGATCTACTGGCACTTCGTCGACGTAATGTGGATCGTGGTGTACGCGACGATCTACCTCCTCTAGGAGGCCGCATGCGAAATCCGTTCCGCAACGAGGCCGACGCGTTCCGGCTCGTTCTGCTGACCCTTGGCTACTTCGCGCTGATCGTGATCGCCGCGGCGATGCACACGTGGCTCGGCGTTGCGGTCTTCGTCCTCCTTACGCTCGTCGCGATCGGAGCCATGATCCGGGCCCGGCGCGAGCCGCCGCGCCAAGCGGACGCGGTCCGGAAGAGCCCGCCCGGCGAGCGGCGCATCCTCGTGATCGCAAACGAGACCGTTGCCGGCGAGACCCTTCGCGACGAGATCCGCCGGCGGACGGAGGGTGTGGAGGAGCGCGTCCGGGTTGTCTGCCCGGCGCTCGTGTCGCCCATGCGGTACTTCGCGTCCGACGAGGACGCGGGACGAGCCCGGGCGCAGGAGCGGCTCGAGCAGAGCCTGGCCGGACTGCGCGAGGCCGGCGTCACGGCGGAGGGAGAGGTCGGCGACGCCGACCCGCTCCAGGCGATCGAGGACGGGTTACGAACCTTCGGGGCCGACGAGGTGATCATCTCGACGCACCCCGAGGGCAAGTCAAGGTGGCTGGAGCGAGGCGTCGTCCGCGCGGCCCGCCAGCGCTTCGACGTGCCGATCACGCATGTCGTGGTTGACCTGGCAGCCGAGGGAGTCGCGGGGCTAGGGCGCGACTAGCCGCTGGTGACTCTGACGATGTAGCGGGCGAGAGCGCGGATCTGCTCATCTGTCAGCCGGCCGTCGAAGGCGGGCATGCCGCCGCCGCCCTGCTTGATCTGCTTGAACGCCTTCTCGAAGGCGGGCTTCGACTCGTCGAGGTCGGGGCCGATCGCCCCCGAGGTTCCGGCGTCCGCCAACACGTGGCAGGAGCCGCAGTTCGAAGTGAAGATGCTCTTGGGGTCGTCTCCTCCGCCCCCTCCGCCTCCCACCTTGGCTTTCGGGTCGGCGGCCACCATCGCGACGTAGAGCGCGACCGCATCCGCGTCGGCGTCGCCGAGGAGGTCCTCCGGCATCGGCGGCGTCGGGTAGTCGATCTGGTGTCGGACCGCCTCGCGGATCGTGCTCTCGTCGAAGCCCTCCATTTTCGACGCCGCGAACGCATCGTCCAGGTTCGGGCCGGAGACCGGGTTTTGAACCGGGTTCGAGCCCTGTGTTCCGGCCTCGCTGAGCGTGTGGCAACCCCCGCACGTCTGCTTGAAGAGCACCTTGCCCTGGGCAGGGTCGGCGGCCTCGTTCGTCAGGCCGCTGGTGCCGCAACCGGCGAGCGCGACCGCTGCGAGGAGAAGGGGAGCGGCGCGGACCGCCCGCAAGGCTATGCGGAGGGTTGGGTCGCGGAGCCGAGGCCGGCGACGGCTTCGTCGCGGCTTCCGTAGATCGTGAAGACCCGGTCGAGACCGGTGATCTCGAAGATCTTCGTGATGTTCCGGTCGCTGGAGACAAGTGAGAGCTGACCCTCGTTCGTGCGAAGGCGCTTGACGCCGCCGACGAGGACTCCGAGCGTCGTCGAGTCGATGAAGGTCGTGTTGGAGAAGTCGACCACGACCTTCTTGGCTCCCTGGTTGATGACCTCGAGCAGCTGCTGCTTGAACTCCGGCGCGGTATAGAGGTCGACCTCGCCCGCGAGCGAAATGACGTACGACGAGTCGCCCAGCTGCTCGGTGTTGATGTCGAAGTTCACGCGTCCCCTCCCGTCGAAAGCTCGGAGAGTCTAAGTCCTGGAGGCTCCGACATGATGACGCTTCGTCGCCGGGGTGCGATGGGCGGTGTGAGCCAAGGACGCAGGGAGCGTCCAGATCGGTGTTATCTGGGCGCGACTGAGGACGCGGGCTCACGCCGTCCAGCGCGGCCCGGAGG
>JBKKAR010000127.1:0-2519 GCA_046714355.1 Gaiellaceae bacterium
GTCGTGCCGGCGCCGGAGACGAAGAACGACGTGATGAAGTCGTCGAACGAGAAGGTGAAGGCCAGGAGGCCCCCGGCAAGGATCGCCGGCGCCAGCCGCGGAAGGGTCACCTGCCGGAAGGTCGAGACAGGCCCCGCGCCGAGGTCGTAGGACGCCTCCTCGAGGCTCTGCCCCATTCCGACGAAGCGGGCCCGGACGATCAGCGCGACCACCGAGGCATTGAAGACGACGTGCGAGACGAGCACGGTCTTCATCCCCAGCGGGATCCCCACCTGGACGAAGAAGATCAGCGCCGAGATCCCGAAGACGATCTCGGGGGTCACGAGCGTCATGTAGACGAGCGCGTCGAGTGGCGTGCGGAGCAGCCGAGGCATCCGCGGCAGGGCGAGCGCGAGCAGCGTCCCGAGCGCTGCCGCGACGACCGCGTTGCCGGAGGCGATCAGCAGGCTGTTTCGGAACGGCTCCGTGATCGTGGGGTCGCGGAGGGCCTCGCCGAACCACTTCGTCGAGAACCCCTCCCAGTTCAGCACCTGGCGGCCGCCGTTGAAGGCGAAGACGACGACGACTGCGATCGGCGCGTAGAGGAAGACGTAGACGAGGACGGCCCAGCCGCCGAGCAAGCGCCTACCCACCGTACTGCTCTTCCCTCGCGGCCAGGCGCGTGAAGGCCAGGATCGTGACGGTCATCGCGCCGATCACGACCATCGCGATCGCGGCGCCGAACGGCCAGTCGCGCGCGGTCAGGAACTGCTGCGCGATCAGGTTCCCGGCGAAAACGGTCAGGTCGCCGCCGAGGATCACGGGGATCAGGTACTCGCCGGTGAGCGGGATGAAGACGAGCAGGCAGCCGACGATGAGGCCGGGGAGGACGAGCGGCAGGGTGACCCGGCGGAAGGCGCGCAGCGGCGTGTCGCCGAGGTCCTCCGCGGCGTCGACGAGCGTCCAGTCCATGCGCTCGAGGGCCGCGTAGAGCGGCAGGACCATCAGCGGGAGGTAGTTGTAGACCACCCCGATGTAGATCGCCTCACGGGTGTAGAGCAGGCTGAAGTCGTCCCCGGTGACGCCGATGTCGCGCAGAAACCGGAAGAGGACGAAATCGGGGCTGAGGATGATCAGCCAGGAGTAGGTGCGGATGAGGAAGCTCGTCCAGAACGGTACGATGACGAGCAGCAGGAGCAGAGTTTTGCGGCGCGCGTAGCGCGCGAGGTAGTACGCGAACGGGAACCCGACGAGGAGCGTGGCGGCAGTTCCGAAGACGGCCAGCCCGAGCGTTCGCAGGAAGACGTCACCGTAGAGCGGGTCCCAGAGGTAGCGGAAGTTCTCCAGCGAGAAGTCGTAGACGACGTCCGTGTAGCCCTCCCGCCGCGAGACGCTGAACACGGCCATGATCCCGAGCGGCCCGAGGAAGAACAGCGCGTACCAGGCAGCGCCGGGCACGGCGAGCCACGCCGGATAGCGTGGCCCGCCTCCACCAGACCGGCCGGCCAATCAGGCCGCCTTGAACTCCGTCCAGATCCGGTCGCGGAGCTTGGTGCCCTTCGGCGAGATCGAGTTCGCCTCGAGCTTCGCGATCGTCGAGGGCTCCGGGAACACGTCCGTGTTCTTGAACACGGCCGGGTCGATGACCGGCTTGAGGAGATCCCGCTTCAGCGGCGAGCCGTAGTACGTGAACTCGGTCTCGACGGCGTTGTTCTTCGGGTCGTAGACGAAGTCGATCCAGGCGTGGGCCGCGTTGGGGTTCTTCGCCCCGGTCGGGATCACGTAGGAGTCGACCCAGAACTCGCCGCCCTCCTCGGCGACGATGTATTCGGCCGGCTTCTTGGCCGCCACCGCCGCGCCGTCGCCGTTCCAGCCGAGCGAGAGCACCGCTCGGCCGGCGATCGCCAGCTGCTTGTACTCGGTCGAGGTGATCGCGAGGAGGTGCGGCTTCAGCTTGAGCATCTCCTGCTTCGCCTGCTCGAGCTCGCCCTCGTCCTCGGAGTTGTACGAGTGCCCGAGCATGACGAGCGTCGAGCCGATGACCTCGGGCGCTCCGTCGAGGACGGTGACCTTCTTCGAGTACGGCCCGGTCGCGAGGTCGTAGAAGTCGCGCCACGACACGGGCTTCTCCTTGACGAGGTCGGTCCGGTAGACGAAGCCCGTCGTGCCCCAGTCCTTCGCGACCGACCACTCGTCGTTCGGGTCGAAGGGGAGGCTCTTGAACTTCGGGTCGATGTTCCTGGTTGCGTTCGGGATTTTCGCCCAGTCGATGGGCTCGAGCAGATCCGACTCGGCGAGGATCTTGACCATGTAGCCGGTGGGAGCCGCGAGGTCGTAGCCGCGGGCGCCGCCCTGGAGCTTGGCCTGGAGATCCTCGTTCGAGACGAAGAAGTCCTTCTTGATCTTCACGCCAGTGGCCGTCGTGAACGCCGGGTAGGTCTTCGGGTTCACGTAGTCGGCCCAGTTGTAGTAGTGGAGCGTCCCGCTCACCTGCTCGGTGGTGTCGGTCTTCTCCGTATCTCCGGCCGCCGAGCCTCCGT
>JBKKAR010000128.1:0-4192 GCA_046714355.1 Gaiellaceae bacterium
GCGAGGCCACGCGGTTCTACGTCAACGGCTTCGAACAGGTCGTCTCGATCGAGACAGGCCGCGGCTACCGCATTCAGGGAACCCCGATGCACCGGATCAAGGTCGTCGACGGCGAGGGCAACTGGGCGTGGCGGCGCTTCGCCGAGATCCGCGAAGGCGACCGCGTCCCGCTGATGCTGAACGGCACCGTCGGCGAGCCGCAGGAAGTCGAGCTACCGCCGATCGGAGAGCTCTACTGGACGGCCGACGTCCGGACACGGGTTCCGCGCTCGATGACGCCGGACCTCGCCGAGTTCGTCGGCTACTTCATGGGCGACGGCTCGCTCCACGCGAAGGGCCTGCGACTTTGCGTCGCGAAGGAAGACGAAGACGTTGTCGAGCACCTGGCCGACCTGGGCGCCGCGCTCTTCGGCCTCGACGCCACCGTGACCGCGAAGAAGGGTTACACCGAGGTCGCGTTCAACTCCGTCCCTCTCGTTCTCTGGTGGGAGGCATGCGGCTTCGCGAAGCTTCCGCCCTCGGCCGAGCACTCGGGCAAGGGCTGGCACGCGCACATCCCCGACGCAGTCCTGCACACGAATGACCGCGAGGTCTACACAGCGTTCGTCCGTGGGCTCTTCGAGGCCGACGGCACGACGAGCAACGGCTACGTCTCCTGGAGCACCGTCACCGAGAGCTTCAGCCGCGACGTCCAGACGCTCCTGCTCGCGCTCGGCTTCGTCACCACCCGCAAGATCGACGGCGCCGGCTCGAACTGGGGCATGAACCCCCGCTTCGTGCTGCGGCTGCTCAACGTGTCCGCGTCCAAGCGGTACCTCGAGGAGATCGACTTCATCTCCGTGCGCAAGGCAGCCTCGCTCTGGACGGGCGACCACCGCCAGGCGGCACGCCAGGATCACATCCCGGTGAGCCGTGCGATGCTCGACGAGCTCGCGCCGGAGAACGACCCGCTGCGGAAGACGATGCTGATGGCGCTGGCGCGCCGCGGCGACGTCTCGCGGCGCTCCGCGGTCGCTCTGCTCGAGCGGACGGAGAGCGCGGAGCTGGAGCACATGCTCGGCTTCTACTACGACGAGGTCGCGACCGTCGAGACGCTCGACGACCAGCCGACCTACGACATCTCGGTCCCGGACAACGTGACCTACGTGGCGAACGGCTTCGTCAGCCACAACACCATCAGTTTCATGATGGATTGCGACACGACGGGCGTGGAGCCGGACTTTTCACTCGTGAAGTCGAAGAAGCTCGTCGGCGGCGGCGAGATCACCATCGTCAACAAGACGGTCCCGATGGCGCTCGAGAAGCTCGGCTACGCGCCGACCGAGGTCTCCGAGATCGAGGCGTTCGTGGACGACCGGAACACCGTCGTCGGCGCCCCCTATCTCAAGACCGAGCACTACCCGATCTTCGACTGCGCGATCGGCGACCGCGCGATCCACTACATGGGCCACGTGAAGATGATGGGCGCCACGCAGCCGTTCATCTCGGGCGCGATCTCGAAGACCGTGAACCTGCCGGAAGAGGCGACCGTCGACGAGGTCGCCGAGCTCCTGCGCGACTCCTGGCGCCTCGGCGTCAAGGCGATCGCGATCTACCGGGACAACTGCAAGGTCGCGCAGCCGCTGTCCGGCAAGGCGGATTCGTCGGTGGCCACGTCCATCGCCGGACTGAACCCGAACGTCCTGGGCGGGAAGCCGCAGCGCCGGCGCCTGCCGCTCGATCGCACCGAGGTCGGGCGCAAGTTCCAGGTCGGCGACTACGAGGGCTACATCCACGTCGGCCTCCACGAGGACGGGTCGCCCGGCGACATCTTCGTGGACATCGCGAAGGACGGGACGACGCTGCAGGGCCTGATGAACTCGCTGATGATTTCGGTCTCGATGGGCCTGCAGTACGGCGTCCCGCCGGAGGTCTACGTCTCCAAGCTCAGCCACATGCGCTTCGAGCCGAGCGGGATCACGAACGACGAGGACATCCGCATGGCGAAGTCGATCGTCGACTACATCTTCCGCTGGTTCGGCAAGAAGTTCCTGACCGTCGATCAGCAGGAGGAGGTCGGGATCCTCTCGACCGAGGTGCGAGCCCGGATGGCGGCGAGCTATGCCAACGGCGGCGGGGCTGCTGCCGCACCGGCCACGGCGGATCCGCCGGTAGCGGGCCAGACCGCGCTCTTCAACAACTTCGACGACGCAGTCGAGTGCGCGCGCTGCGGCGGCCGGATGATCCGCACGGGCAGCTGCTACACGTGCCGAGACTGCGGCACGAACACCGGCTGCAGCTAGCCGGATCGATAGCACCGGCTGAGATCGCATCTGCAGGCCTCAGCCCTTTGGTAACAGACAAGCGAGTTCTCGCTTTGCTCCCTGCCCAGTCGAGGAGATTTCAGCTGCTTCACGAAAAAAGCCTGTTGACAACCACTATGTAGGAAAAAGGAATAGTTGCATGGCCATTGCGGATCGCATCGAATACGTTCGCCTAGACCAGCTTCTTCAGCACTTCCTGCGCAGGCCCTTTCAGGTAGTGGTGGGTCATCGAACCATCGGCCAGCATCGCCCGTAGTCCGGCGATCGTGCTGCCGCGGTGAAGAAGCGGCGCGAGCTCGGTGGTCAAGAGGCTGTAGAGCCGGATGACGCGGGTCTCGTCATCGAGCGGGTGCTCCAGATCAAGCAACTCGTCGAAAGCCCGTTCGCGTCCGATGAGACCGCCAGCTCGGTATGTGATGTGGCACTGGTGTGATTTTGGATGAGTCTCCGGGCCTTTGCTCCGCAGGTAGTAGCCGACGTTGAGGTAGTAGAGCGGGCTGTACTGCGACTTCTGCAGGGCACATGTGACGATCACTTCGTCCGTACGAAGAAACCACGCCCGGTTACGGAGTTCCATTCCGACGTCACGGCCGAACCGATCGAACGCGACGTGAACTGGTGTCTTGGGCGGCACGGCACAGAGCTTGTCACGGCGTCTAGGAATTCGATTCCGAACCGATCGCAACCAGCTCGGCGACGACGTCGTCAATCGGTTGCGCGGCATCGATCTCGTGCGTGCAGGTCGCACGCAGCAGTGGTTCGACCTCCGCGAGGTGTCCGAGGATGAGGTCGCGCTCCTCGGTGCTCTTCCCATAGTCGTTCGTCGTCCTACTCTCGATCCGCCCGAGCAGCACGTCGGCGGTTGCGCTCAGAAGGACGATCGCATCGAAGTGCGGGTAGAAGCGACCCTGGTTCGAGACGGTCCCGGAGACGTACAGGGGCACCTCGCGCTCGCGGGTGAGAAGCTCAGCGATCCGGTCCTCGCGCCAGATGTAAGCGGCCTCCTCATCCGACCACTCGTTCCACCGTGGCTCATCAGTGTCGACGACCTCGAATCACTGCCGTCGCAACTCCTCGAGAGCCGTCGACTTGCCGGTGCCGGACATGCCCGTCACGAGAACCCTTCGCTTGACCGAAGGCTAGAGGGCGGGACCAATGGGTCGGGTGACATTCCCGCACGCTGGCCCAAGCGAGACGGCCGAGACGTGCCTAGGGTCCCGAGTTCATGGCGGGTTCGCGACTCAGGCTCCCCCGGCGGCAGATTCTGGCGTTCCGGCGGCGGGTCGGTGGGCTCGAGGAGCGGATGCCGATGCGGCCGGAGTCGCTTCGGCGAGCGGCGTGGGCCGGCTTGCAGGACAGCATGCCGCGAGCAGCTCTGCTTTCGCTCCACGCGCGCATCGACGGGGTTGAGCCCTCGACGTTGGCGGATCCCTCGCTCGTTCAGCTCTGGGGGCCTCGCTACCACACCTACGTCGTCGCGAAGAGCGACTTCGCCCTGTTCTCGCTCGGCAGACATCGGATAACCCCAAGAGCCGCCTGCGGGCCGAGCGTCTGGCCGACCAGTTGCACGCCCATCTCGACGGTGCACGCGCGACCGACCGCGAGATCGGACGCGCGCTCGGGATCGGGAACGAGATGAGGTACGCCGCGACGACGGGTACGGTCGCCATCCGGTGGGAAGGCGCACGAGCGCCGATCGTCTGGACCGTCGCCGCCGCCGAGGTCGACCCCGCCGACGCGCGGCGCGAGCTCGCTCGACGCTACCTCCACATCTTCGGGCCGACCACCGCTGACGGGTTTGCCCGCTGGGCGGGGATCTCACGGCGGTCGGCGGGCAATGCATTCACCTCGCTCGAAGGATCGCTTCTGCCGGCCCGATCGCCACTCGG
>JBKKAR010000129.1:0-2606 GCA_046714355.1 Gaiellaceae bacterium
GCCGGTCCTCGTCTCTGAGTCGCTGCAGCAGGGCGAAATGCCCGGGCGTGATCCGTCCGTCCCCGCAGAAGACCTCGGCTGACGAAGGCAGCGACCACAGACGCTCGAAGTCGAACGACCCGCGACCAAAGAAGTCCTGCACAACGTCGTCCATCTCCTCGTGGGACCACTCGAAGGCGACCGCCCGTGTATCGAGCTCGACCGATAGCGAGTAGAGGACACTCGGCGTCTCGTACACGCCGTGCGACTCTCCGACGAGCAGCAGACCTGTCTCGGCGAGGCTGGCCCGCGCCAGAGCAATCGCCTCGTGGTCGAGCGACAGCCTCTCGAAGCGGTACGCACGGACCGCCGCCTCGAACTCGCTCGGGGAGGTGAGGATCACGCCGGGCTCAGAGCCCGGCGAAGGCGCGATAGAGCTCTTTCGCCGCTTCCACCGCCAGCGGGATGTGCTCGACGCGGAGGCGCTCGTTCGGCGAGTGGATGTTGCCCTCCGGCAGATCGAAGCCGGTGATGATCGTCGGGATCCCTTTGCCGGCCAGCGCCGGAACGATGGGCAGCGTTCCGCCGACGCGGATCAGTAGCGGCTTTGCCCCCACCACGCGCTCGAACGCATCCTGAGCGAGGCGGATCGCCGGAGCATCCGGTGGGATGAGCCCGGGCGCGGCGCTCGACCAGCGCTCGACCTCGACGTCCGCGCCATCCGGCGCCGACTCGCGCACAAGGCGTTCGAAGACCGGCGCAATCTGCTCCGGATCCTGGCCGGGCGCGAGGCGGATCGAGACATTCGCCTCGGCGAACACCGGTAGGACCGTCTTCTGGAGATGCGGTTCGCCGCCGACGATGCCGTTGACGTCCACGGCCGGCTGCGCCCAGGTGCGGAGGTAGAACTCCTCCGCGGCCTTGTGGTCTGCCGGACGCGAGCCCCCCTCCTCGAGCACCTGCGAGCCCGGGTCAAGCTCCCGCCAGGCCGCCACCTCGTCCTCCGTAGGAGTCGCCACGCCCACCCGCAGCGGCTCGGGGGGAAGGCCGTCGTCGCCCGCGAACACCCCTCGCAGCGCCTGAAGGAGCGCGTGGTTCGCGTTCAGGCCGGCACCGCCGAACACGCCCGAGTGGAGATCGCGCTCGCCCGTCCGTACCCGGACGTGGAAGTAGACGAGGCCCCGGGTCGCGACGTGGAACACCGGCGCTCCGGGCCTGAGCATCGCCGAGTCGAAGATCACTGCGGCGTCCGCGCCCCGCTCGTCCCGCTCGATGAACTCGACAACCTGGTGACCGCCGGTCTCCTCCTCTCCGTCGCAGACGAACCGCACGTGGACAGGCAGTTCACCGGCGGCGGCGAGCTCTTCCGCCGCCTTCAACAGGCAATAGAGCTGGCCCTTGTCGTCCGCCGTCCCGCGGGCATAGAGCCAGCCGTCCCGAACCTCCGGCTCGAACGGGTCGCTCTCCCAAGCATCGAGCGGCGCAGGCGGCTGAACGTCGAAATGGCCGTAGCAGAGCACCGTCGGCGCGTCGTCGGCGCCGGAAGACGCCCGCACCTCGCCCACGACCAGCGGGAAGGTCTCGGTTTCGACCAGCTCCGCCTCGCCGCCCATCCGGCGGACGAAGTCCGCGACCCACTCCGCCGCCCGGCGCACGTCGTCCTTGCGCTCGGGGTCGGCGCTGATCGAAGGGATGCGGAGGAGCTCGGAGAGCTCCTCCATCCACTTGGAATCGACCTCGGCCACGGCGGCCGAGTCTACGGATTCGCGGTTACGCGACGCGCAGTTTTTGCGAGTCCGACAGCGCCCGAAGCTTCTTCAGGCTCTGGTTCTCGATCTGCCGGATCCGCTCACGCGTGACCTGGAAGGTGCGACCCACCTCGTCGAGCGTCCGTGGCTGCTCGCCGTTGAGCCCGTACCGAAGCTCGAGCACCCGCCGCTCCCGCTCGGAGAGCGTGTGCAGGATCTTCACGAGCGCCTCCTTGCGAAGGACGTCCTCGGCCGCCTCGTCAGGCTGCGGCGCCAGCTCGTCGGTGATGAAGTGCCCGAACTCGGACTCCTCGTCGTCGCCGACAGGCTTCTCCAGCGAGATCGGGGTCTGGGCGCTGCGCCGGATCTGCTCGACCTCGTCGATCGTCAGGTCGAGCTCGTCCGCGATCTCCCGCGACTCCGGCTCGCGGCCCCGCTCCGCCCGCAGCTTGCGCTCCGTGCGGAGGATCTTGTTCAGCTTCTCCACCACGTGGACGGGCATGCGGATCGTCCGCGCCTTGTCCGCGAGGGCCCGCGCGACCGCCTGGCGGATCCACCAGGTCGCGTACGTCGAGAACTTGAACCCCTTGCGGTGGTCGAACTTCTCCGCGGCGCGAACGAGACCGATCGTGCCCTCCTGGATGAGATCCAGGAACGGCAAACCCTGGTTGCGGTAGCGCTTCGCGATCGAGACGACGAGACGAAGATTCGCCTCGACCATCTCCTGCTTTGCGCGATGGTCGCCGCGCTCGATCCGCTTCGCCAGCTCGATCTCCTGGGCGGCGGTCAGCAGGTCGACCTTGCCGATGTCCTTGAGGAAGAGCTGGAGCGCCTCCGTGGAGACCTCCCGCTCGTCTACCTCGGCCTCGACCTCTACCT
>JBKKAR010000130.1:0-14358 GCA_046714355.1 Gaiellaceae bacterium
AGCCGCAGGTCGTTCTGCCAGAGCGCGCGCAGATCGGGGAGCCCGTGCCGGAACATCGCGATCCGCTCGAGCCCCCAGCCGAATGCGAACCCCGAGACCTCCTCGGGGTCGTAGCCGACGAACTCGAAGACGTTCGGGTCGACCATGCCGGCGCCACCGATCTCAATCCAGCCGGACTGCTTGCACACCCGACAGCCGCTGCCCTCGCAGAGGAAGCAGGACACGTACGCCTCGATCGACGGCTCCGTAAAGGGGAAGAAGTGGGTCGCGAACCGCGTCTCGCGGTCCTCGCCGAAGAGGGATCGGAGGAGATGCTGCAAAGTGCCCTTGAGGTCGGCGAGCGTGAGATTTTTGTCCACGGCGAGCCCCTCGACCTGATGGAAGATCGGGTAGTGGGTCGGGTCGGCCGTGTCGCGGCGATAGCAGCGCCCGAGCGAGACCATGTAGATCGGAGGCTTTCGCGCCTCCATGGTGTGGATCTGCGACGGCGACGTCTCCGACCGCAGGACGGTGTCGCCGTTCAAGTAGAAGGTGTTCAGCGGCGAGCGCGTCGGGTGCGTCGGCGGCATGTTCAGGGCGTCGAAGAGATAGTGGGTGGTCTCGACCTCGCGGCCCTCGACGACCTCGTAGCCCATGCCGAGGAAGATGTCCTCGACCTCGCGCCGCACCTGCGTGATCAGGTGCAGATGGCCCCGCCGATGTCCCTCGCCGGGAAGCGTGACGTCAATCCGCTCCTCCGTGAGGGACCGCTCGAGCTCGGCTCCCTCCAGCTCCGCCTGCCGGGAGGCGACGGCCTCCTCGATTCGCTCGCGCGCCGCGTTCAGCGCCATCCCGGCCTCTCGGTCGCGAACCGCGCGCAGCGCCTGCTTGAGCTCGCTCTTTCGACCGAGGTACTTGACGCGCGCGTCGTCCAGCTCCTCGGTCGTCGACGCGCTCGAGACGGCGCTCAGCGCCTCAGTTGCGAGAGCGTCAGCGTCCAAGACGGCCCCGGATCGAGTGTCGGTTGGTCGGCAGCTCTGGCGTCAGCGCCGGTCCCCGGACTCGAGCCGGGGCCGGGTAAACGGGGAATCCATGCGCCTCACTGCCACGGCCACACGATAACGGAGAATGGGCGACGTGGACCTCTACGCGCCCTTCGCGGACATCTACGAGGCCTGGGCCGACGACATGACCGAGGACGTCCCGTTCTACGTCGAGCTTGCTCGAGAGGCGGACGGGGCGGTGGTCGAGCTCGCAGTCGGGACCGGTCGGGTGGCGGTGCCCGTTGCGGAGGCGATCGATCGGCCGATGCTCGGGATCGACCGCTCTCCCGCGATGCTCGAGAAAGCCCGTGCGGCCGCAGCGGCAGCCGGGGTCGACCTCGAGCTCCGGGAGGGGGACATGCGCGAGCTCTCGCTCGACGAGCCGGCCGCCCTCATCTACTGCCCCTACCGGTCGCTCCTCCACCTCCCGACCTGGGCGGATCGCCGGGGTGTGTTCGAGCGCGTGGCTGCCTCGCTGAAGCCGGGCGGACGGTTCGCCTGGAACGCTTTCGTCTTCGACCCCCACATCGCGGCGACCATGGATCGCGTCGCGCGGCCGCACAGAGGGTCGACGACCATCTGGGAGTACGTCGAGCACGACGCCGGGGACAATCGCATCGACATCACGGCGTACGTCGATCGGCCGGGGCTGGACGGACGGAACCTCCAGCTCTGGTGGTTGACCCGGTCAGAATGGGAAGGCCTGATCGACGTCTCCGGGCTCGAGGTCGAGGCACTCTACGGTTGGTTCGACAAGCGGCCGTTCGACGAGCGGAGCCAGGAGTTCGTGTGGGTCGCACGGAAGCGCGCGTAGATCTTCCGAACTCGTACGACGGGATCGCGGAGCTCTACGACCCGTGGAGCCGGAGCGTCACCGAGGACATCCCGTTTTACGTCGCCGAGGCACGCAAGACGGGCGGGCCGGTGGTCGAGCTCGGTGTCGGCACCGGCCGAATCGCGATTCCGACGGCCGCCGCGGGGGTCCCGGTGATCGGGGTCGACTCCTCCGCCGGAATGCTCGCGGTCTGCCGCAGGCAGGCCGAGGCGGCGGGCGTAATCGACCTGCTCGACCTGCGAGAAGGTGACATCGCCGACCCGCCGGTGACGGAGCGCGTGGCGCTCGTCACCTGTCCGTTCCGCTCCTACCTGCACCTGGCCGATGCGAAGGCGCGGCTGGGTGCCCTTCGCGCCGCGCGCGAGCTGCTCGCGCCGGGCGGCCGGCTGATCTTCGACGTCTTCTCCCCGCGCAGCGACGACATCGAGGAGACGCACGGACGGTGGCTCGAGCGGGAGCCGGACATCTTCGAGCGGGCCGACTGGGACTCCGAGGCACGAACGCTGACGCTCTCAGTCCGCGGCCCCGGCGGCGAGTCCACGATGCAGCTCACCTGGATCTCCGCCGGCGAGTGGAAAGAGACCCTCAAGCAGGCTGGCTTCATAGTCGAGCGTGTCTACGGCTGGTTCGACTATCGCCCGTATCGCAAGGGCGAAGACATGGTTTTTGTCGCGCGCAGGCCGGACTAGAGCAGTTCGACTTCGTCGCCGGCGGCGACCTCGCCGCTCGAGACGACTCGGGCGAGCATGCCGCGCTTCCCGTCGATCTCCTCCTGGAGCCCCGGCCGGATCTCGTCCATTCGCGAGCAGGGATCGCAGACCATCGTGATCTCGAACTCCGCCTCCCCTACGCGAACCCTCTGGCCGACCGGCCAGCTGTGGACGTCGTCGTCCTCGATGGTGAAGTTCTCGCGGATTCGGCCGTGCTCGACGCCGAGAGCCTCCAGGTGCTGGGCCGATGCGAAGAGCACCTGCCGCTTCGTGCCAGCCCGCGCATGAGCACAGCCCTCGAGGCCATGTCCTTCGATCGCCTGGACGCGCTCACGCGCATCCATTCGGCCGCTGCCCTTGGCCGGAGACGTCCAGAGTCCCGCAACCTGCGCCATCTCGTGCGACTCTACCTGCGGCGGCGGTTCCATTCGTAGAGCGCGATTGCGCCGGCTATGGCGACGTTCAACGACTCGGCTCCCGGCGAGAGCGGGATCGTGGCGAGATCGTCGCAGGCGGCGACGACCTCCTCGGGAAGTCCTTCCCGCTCCGCACCAAGTACGAAGGTGGTCGCGCCTTCGAACGCAAGTTCGTCGAGCGGGGCGCCTCCGTGGGCGACGAGGCCCACTCGACGCCCTGGAGCCTCGTCGAACTCCGCAGTCGGGACGCGGAACACCGCGCCGGCGGAGGCTCGCAGCGCCTTCGGTCCCGTCGGATCGGCGCAGCCCGGCGACAGCGCAAGGAAGGCCGGGCCCAGTCCGTGCGCCGCCCTCAGTAGTGTGCCGACGTTGCCGGGATCGGCAACGTGCCAGAGGGCAAGACCGACAGGAGGTGGAGTTCGTGAATCCAGACAGGGCAGGTCCGCACGGCGGAAGATCCCGACCACTCGCGGGGGGTGGCCGAGCGTGGAGACCTCTGCGAGCAGGCGCGGCTCGACCGACTCCCCACCTGGGATGTCCGGTGCCGGCCGCTCGGCGTCGACGAGCAGCTCGGCCGGCTCGAGGCCGGCCGCGAGCGCCGCCTCGACGAGATCTTCACCCTCACAGACGAACAAACCCAGACGCTCACGCTGGTTGCGGGAAGCGAGCCTGCGGACAAGGCGGAGCCGCGGATTCGACGCAGACGTGATCACGGCGGGTCGCCGAGCCACTCGAGCCACTGACCGTGGAACGGCGCGTGCGCGAGGAGCAGCTCCTCGTCCTCGGGCCAGAGGCGAGCCCAGAGCCCGTAGTAGCCGTGCTCGTCCGGCTTCGGCTGCCCCGTCCACACGAAAGCGAGCGGGAACTGCCGGCCGGCGTCCTCGAGCGCAGCGACGACCCGAGCCTGGCGCTCACCGACGTAGCCGAGGACGGCCGTCTCGAAGACGATCGTGAGAGCGCCGAGCTGCCGCTCTGCGAGCACCTCCGGCAGGCGCTCCACGAGATCGCCCTGCTCCAACGCGGGAGGATCCTCGCGCAGGGTCTCCATCGCGCGTTCGAGCCGCTCGAGCCGTTGCGTCTGGTCGGCCCAGACGAACGCTTTGAGCAGCACTGCGTCGTCCGGCTGAGTCACGTCGATCGGAGAGAGGTCGATGCCGCGCCGATGCCGAACGCTCGGCCGGACCTGCAAGAGCCCGGCTGGGACGGGGCGGCGCTCCTCGCCCTGGAGAACTAGCGGGGAGCCCTCGGGCCCCCAGGCACCAGCCTCGTAGCGGTAGCGGTAGCGGTCCCAGACGAGGTTCAGGCCGGCGCTCGGCCCGAGCTCGACCAGGTCGAGCACCTCCACCCCGGCCCGCCGTGCAACCTCGAGGAAGCACGGGAGCAGCATCCAGCTCCGCTGCACCTCGTTCGTCTGAACACCATGCTTGACGAGGAAGCTCCGCAATCGGTCGGCGTGCTCGCTGACGGCCTCGACCGGGTCGGTCCACGGATCGATTCCCTCGGTCAGCGCGAGGTGATGGAGCCCGGCGAGAAGCTGGAGCGGGCGGTCCCAGCGATCGTCCGGAATCACGTCGGCCGCGATCGCCTCCTTCGCCAGGCGGCGGCAGACCTCGGCGTAGAGCGGCGAGCCGGCCCGCTCGCACTGCTCGGCCTGGTGGAGGAACCGACCCTCGAGCCCGGACGTCAGCTCTGGAGCGCGGCCTTCGCCTGCTCGGCGATCTTGCCGAACGCAACAGGATCGACCACGGCGATCTCGGCGAGAACCTTGCGGTCGAGCTCGATTCCCGCCTTGCGGCACCCCGCGACGAACTGGTTGTACGAGAGGCCCTGCGCCCGCGCCGCGGCGTTGATCCGGATGATCCACAGCCTGCGCATGTTGCGCTTGCGCGCCTTCCGGTCCCGATAGGCGTAGACGAGCGAGTGCTCGACCTGCTCCTTCGCCGCGCGATAGGTCGAGTGCTTTAGCCCGACGTAGCCCTTTGCGGCCGCCAGAACCTTGCGGCGCTTCTTGCGCCCGTGAACGGAACGCTTCACGCGGGGCATCTAGTGACCCCTCTTCTTGCCGCCGAGCAAGCGGATGACCTCACGCTTGTCGCTCGCCGAAAGGGCCGCCGGTTGCCGGAAACTACGCTTGCGCTTCGCGGACTTCTTCTCGAGCAGGTGGCTCTGCATCGCTCTGCGGCGCAGGATCTTGCCCGCTCCCGTCAGCTTGAACCGCTTCTTCGCTGCTCTCGATGTCTTCTGCTTTGGCATCTCTTGAAACTCCTGCGTTCTTCGTGGGCCCGAGCAACATCACCATGTTCCGTCCGTCGAGGAGGGGCGGTGACTCGACCACGCCTAATTCCTTGACGTCCTCCGCCAGGCGCATCAGGAGGTCGCGACCCCGCTCCGGGTGGGTGGTCTCCCGCCCTCGGAACATGATCGTGACCTTGACCTTCGCGCGCTGGTTGAGAAACCGAACGACGTGGCCTTTCTTGGTCTCGTAGTCCTGGATTGCGATCTTCGGCCTGAGCTTGATCTCCTTGACGTGAACCTGGGACTGGTGCTTCCGGGCGAGCTTGGCCTTCTGCTCCTCCATGTACCGGTACTTCCCGTAGTCCATGACCCGTGCGACCGGCGGAGAGGCCTGTGGCGCGACCTCGACGAGGTCGAGGTTCTTGCTGTACGCGTACTCGAGGGCTTCGTTCGTCGCCTTGATCCCGACCTGGGCCCCGTCATCGTCGATCAGCCGTACCTGTGGAACGCGGATCCGCTCGTTGATCCTGGTCTGCGGCTCCGGGGGTGGCTCAGGACGGGAGAACCGCCGTGGCCTCAAAGGCTCTTCACCAAGCTCTGCTGCTCCTCCTTCTCAACGACAAAACCGCTGCACGCAGCGGCTCCAGACATTTCCTCGCCTCGCTTGAACCCCCGGCTTCGCCGCTTGTTTCCTTCGGCGCCGCTGAAGGTGAGGGAAAATTGCTGCGCCCCTGCTTGCAGGATCACACCTTAGCAACGAGTTCCCGCACCAATTGGTCGAGACTCAGTGACGATTGCTCGCCGCCTCGCTCGCGGACGGCAAGTGAGTCCTCCGACTCACGGTCGCCGTACACGATCACGTACGGGATCTTCTCGACCTCCGAGTTGCGGATGCGCTTGCTCACGGTCTCGTCGGACTCGTCGGCCTCGACGCGGAAGTCGGACAGCTTCTTCGCGAGCGCGCGAGCCGCCTCGCGATGGTTTTCGCCCACCGGGATGATCCGGATCTGGACGGGCGCGAGCCAGAACGGGAAGGCACCGCCGTAGTGCTCGATCAGGATCCCGATGAAGCGCTCGAGCGAGCCCAGCAGCGCGCGGTGGACGACATAGGGCGTGTGCTCGACGTTGTCGGGGCCCATGTAGGTGAGCCCGAAGCGGGCCGGCATCTGCGAGTCGAGCTGAATCGTCCCCATCTGCCATGACCGTCCGAGGACGTCGTTCATGTGCAGATCGATCTTCGGCCCGTAAAACGCGCCGTCTCCTTCGTTGAGCTCGTACTCCAGTCCGCGGCGCTCGAGCGCCGCGCGCAGCGCGTTCTCGGTGAAGTCCCACTCCTCGTCCGTCCCGAGCTTGTTCTCGGGGCGGGTGGAGAGCTCGAACCGCGCTTCCATCCCGAAGAGGTCGTAGACGTACTTCGCGTAGTCGAGGCAGCCGAAGATCTCTTCCTCGATCTGCTCGGGCGAGCAGAAGATGTGGGCGTCGTCTTGCGTCACGTGCTGGACGCGGAGAAGACCGTGGAGTGTCCCGGCGCGCTCGTTCCGGTGGAGCGTCGAAGACTCCGCGTATCGGAAGGGGAGCTCGCGGTAGCTACGAAGCGCGCTCCCGAACAGCAGCATGTGGCCGGGACAGTTCATCGGCTTCAGGCCGAGCGTCCTGTCCTCGCCGTACGGGACGAGGAACATGTCCTCCCGGAACTTCTCCCAGTGCCCCGAGGTCTGCCAGGTCTCGACGTCGTACAGGAGCGGCGTCTTCACCTCGAGGTATCCGCGGCTCGCGTTCTCGCGCCGCCGCAGGTCTTCGAGCATGTTCCAGATCACCATCCCCTTCGGGTGCCAGAAGGGCATTCCGGGCGCGTGGTCGGAGAGGTGAACGAGATCGAGTTGGACGCCGAGACGACGGTGATCGCGCTTCCGTGCCTCCTCGAGGCGCTCGAGGTGCGCCTTCAGGTCGTCTTCGGAGTAGAACGCCGTCCCGTAGATCCGGGTCAGCTGGGTGTTCTTCTCGTCGCCGCGCCAGTAGGCGCCGGCGAGCCCGGTGAGCTTGATCGCCTTGATCGGCTTGGAGTCCTGCAGGTGTGGGCCGCGGCAGAGGTCGGTGAACTCACCCTGCGTGTAGAGCGAGATCTCGCCCTCGGCAGTGTCGACGAGCTCGACCTTGTACTTCTCGCCCTCCGCCTCGAACCGCTTCCTCGCCTCATCCGCGGAAATCTCCTCTCGCTCCCACGCTCGGCCTTCCTTCAGCTCTCGCCGGACCTCTTCTTCGATCTTCTCGAGCGCCTCCTCACCGATCGGCTCGGGAAACTCGAAGTCGTAGTAGAACCCGTTCGCGATCGGCGGCCCGATGGCGATCTTCACGTCCGGGTAGAGGCGGCGGACAGCTTCGGCGAGCAGGTGAGCGGCCGAGTGGCGGAGGACGGCAAGCGCGTCCGGGTCATCGCGGTCCCGCGTGGTCAGGATCTGGATCGGCTGGCCGTCTTCGAGCGGAAGCCTGAGGTCCTGCACCCGGCCGTTCGAGCGCACGAGCACGGCCTGCTGCGCGAGTTTCGGGCCGATCGCGGCAGCAGCGTCGAGTCCCGTCGCGCCTTCGGGAAGCTCCAGCTCGGACGAATCAGGCAGGATTACGCGCATGGACGAGACGGTACCGCAGCACCCCAGAGAGGACGATCGAAACGAGGAGGTCGAGGGCTCACCGGTCCCCGATCCCGAAGAGGAGACCGGCGATGCCGAGGACGACCCTGGCGCCGATTAGCGGACGCCTACAAGAACGGCGAACCCCCCGGAGCACGGGAGGTTCGCCGAACATTGCACGTCAGATTTGAAAGAGTGTTACGGCCAGATGGGGCCTTTGGCCGCAAATGCGGCCAGGAAAGCCAACACTGCCGCAACCGCAGCGAGACGAGAATTCACCGGGACCTCCCTTCGCAATACGTGATTTCGGGGGACGTCCCGGGCCCGGGATACGCCCTAGTATAGGAGGCTGATCGCCTTGCCACGACGGAAGTCAACGCATGTAGACGACCCCGCTGCAGTCGGCCGACGACTGCGGGAGGCGCGCGAGCGCACGGGAATCAGTCAGCGTCAGCTGTCGTTTGACGGCTGCTCGCCCGCCTACATCTCCCGGATCGAAGCGGGCGAGCGCATCCCCTCGCTCCAGCTCCTCCGCGAGATGGGCCGGAGACTCGGCGTGAGCGAGGACTATCTGGCGACGGGGCTCGAGCGCGAGGCCGGCGGCGAGGACCGAATGCTGCTCGACGCCGAGGTGTCCCTACGGCTCGGCGAAGTCGACGAAGCGAAGGGCCTTTACCTCACTGTTCAGAAGAGCGCCGAGACGTCGGCAATTCAGGCACGCGCGCTCGCAGGACTCGGTCAGATTGCGTTCGACCGCGGCGAGCCGCGGCAGGCGATCGAGCTGCTTGAGGAGGCGCTGCGCGTCGGACACCTCGAAGCGGCCTCCCAGCCGACGCTCGCGGACACGCTGGGACGCGCCTACGCCGCGGTCGGCGACCATGCGCCGTCGATCCGACTGTTCAGGCTGGCGCTGCGCCACGCAGAGGAGCGAAACGACCCGGTCGAAGCCGTCCGCTTCGGCGTGCTCCTAGCGAACGCCTACATCGACGCCGGCGAGCTCGGCGAGGCAGAAACGCTTCTCGCGCGGACGGTCGAGCAGGCCCCGCATTCCGCGGATCCGATCTTCCGCGCGAAGGTCTACTGGTCCCAGTCCCGGCTCTACACGCTCCGCGAGGATGCGACGACGGCCGCGCGCTACGCAAGAAAGGCGTTGGAGCTGCTCGAGCTGACAGAGCACACCCTGTACGCGGCGCGCGCCCACCATCTCCTCGCAAGCGTCGAGCTCGATCGAGGTAATGCCGCCGAGGCAATTGACCTCCTTGACCGCGGACTCCCGCTCGTAGCGGCCAGCGGGAACAAGCTCGAGGCCGCGCTGTTCCAGCTCGAAAAGGCCCGCGCGCTGGTGAAGCTGAACCGGCGGGACGAGGCCGAGGCTCTGGCCGCCGAGAGCACCAAGGTGCTCACGGACGTCTCGTCCAGCGACGCGGGCCGGGGGCTGTCCGTGATCGGAGACATCTACGAGTCGCTCGGCGACCGGGCCAGGGCGCAGTCTTTCTACGAGCAGGCCGCTTCCCGGCTGGAGACGGATAACGACCGCTACCTCGTCGAGGTCTACGGAAAGCTTGCCGCCCTTCACGAGGCCGAAGGTCGTTCCGAAGAGGCGCTCACTGTGCTGAAAAAGGCCATGGCCGTGCAGTCGCCTGCCTCGGCCACCTCCGTCTCGGTCTAGCGGCCCGCGTAAGGGTTCGGGCCCCGCTAGGGCTACTTGGGGTGGACCTCGAAAACAGGTCACGACTCGGCATGGTTCGCTCAGGGACGACTCGACACCGGTTCACATGGGGGTTTCCGGCCCTGGCGGCGGTCGTCATTGCGACCGCCGCGGCGGCTGGCGCTTCTCCGGCGGCGAGCGGTCCGGCGGTGGCGATCCGCGCGTTCAGGCCGGTGGCGGACTCCTACGTCACCGCCTCGCACCCGCGCGGCAACTACGGTACAGCGCGAATCCTCCGCGTCGACGGAGCACCCGAGGCGACTGCGTATCTGCGCTTCAAGCCGGGGAAGCTCAAGGGAAACGTCACGAGCGTGACGCTTCTGCTGCACCCGAGCACGGCGGCGCGTGCCCGCTTCGCGGTTCGACACGTCAACGCGGACGAGTGGCGCGAGCGTCGCCTCACGTACACGAACGCTCCGCGACCTTCCCCGCGCTACACCTCGTCGAAGCCGGCTCCGCGCGGCGCCTGGAGCGCGATCGATGTGACTTCGTTCATCGACGGCGAAGGCGAGGTCAGCCTCGCAATCACGACCCGCGCCGCGAAAGAGCTCTCCTTCGGCAGCCGGGAGTCGAGGTACGGCCCCCGCCTGGTCGTCCGGACGAACGAGGACGACATCGACGATCAAGTGCTCGAGGCTCTCCTTCGGCGGTAGTGCCCTAGGATCGCGGAGTGCGACCCCGGCCGGCTCGACTCGACCGGCTCCCTCCGCAGTACTTCACCGCGCTCCTGGCGCGCGTCGCCGAGGCGGCGAAGGGCGTCGGCGAGCCGCTCATCGATCTCGGTCGCGGTAACCCCGAGGTCGGCCCGCCTCAGCACGTAATCGACCGGCTGACCGACGCTGCCGGGGAGGACCGAGCGCACGGCTATCCGCCTTTCCGCGGGCTCCCTGAGCTCCGAGAGGCGCTCGCAGAGAGATACCACACGGTCTACGGCGTCGAGCTCGATCCCGACACAGAGGTGGCGGTTGTGCCGGGGACGAAGACCGCTCTCGTCGAGCTGGCGGTTGTGCTCGCCGAGCGCGACAGCAGCGTCCTGCTCCCCGATCCCGGCTACCCCGACTACCCGTCGGGCGTCGCGCTCGCCACGGCGAGGCTCGTGCCGCTCCCCCTCGACCCCGGATCAGGCTGGGCGCCCGCATTCGACGAGATCCGCCGCGACGACATCGCCGCGGTTTATCTCAACTACCCGTCCAACCCGTGCGCCGTGGTTGCGCCTCCGGCCGTGTTCTCGGCCGCGATCGCTTTCGCCGAGGAGATCGGAGCTGCGGTCGTCCACGATTTCGCCTACGGCGACCTCGTCTTCGACGGCCGAAGGCCTGAGAGCTTCCTCGCCACCCCGGGCGCCAAGGACGTCGGCGTGGAGATGTTCTCGATGTCGAAGACCTACGGGATGGCCGGCTGGCGGCTCGGCTTCGTGGTCGGGAACCCGGAGATCGTCGAGCGGGTGAACCTCATGCAGGACCACGTCCGTGCGGGAATCTTCCGCGCGGTTCAGGAGGCTGGGATCGCGGCGCTCGTAGGCCCGCAGGACTCGGTCGAGGAGCGGCGCCGCCGGTACGAGACTCGGCGCGACCATGTAGTGACAGCGCTCAGGACGACCCGGGTGCGCCCGCCGGTGTCCGAGGGAAGCTTCTACGTCTGGCTCGAGCTCCCGGAAGACGTGACGGCCGAGCGGCTGCTGATGGAGTTCCGCGTAGCACTCGCACCCGGCGAGGGCTTCGGGGCGACCGGCGCAGGCTGGGCACGCCTTTCCCTGGCCGTGCCGGACGAGCAGCTCGAGCGCGGGCTCGAACGGCTCGTGCGGGCGCTTACCTAGTCGAGGCCGCGAGCCAATCCGGCGATCGTGTCCTTCATCACCTGCTCGGAGCTGTTCTCGAACCGGAAGTGGTACGCACCGAAGCCCGCGACGCCGAGGCGCTGTCGCTCCTCCACGTATTTCGCCCGCCAGCGGTTGACCTCCGAGCGGGGCAGGCGCCCGACGTTGCCGCCGAGCCCGGACGCCAGATGCCAGCCGGGCGTCATCCCAACGACATAGCGGGTCGCGAGCCGGCGGCGGATCTCACCGCGCGAGCGACGGAGCGTCAGCTGGATCGCGGCAAGCTCTCCGGCGCGAACCTCCGGATTGCCGGTAAAGGGCGGGTACTCCTCGCCCACGAGCCCAAAGGACGCGCTGTCGAGCGCGCGCCAGAACGCGCGGAGCTCGGCGTCCACGGGCAACGTCGCGACTCGCAGTCCACGCAGCGACGCCCACACGAACCCGATCCGCGGGCCGTCGCCGAACTCGAGCCGGCCGAAGTTGAGGCCGTGGAGGACGCCGCGGGTGAACTCGCGCCACTGCCTCCCTTCCGCGCCGCTCAGCTCCGAGACGAGCTCGTCGAGCTGCCACGCATCCACGCGGACCTGCTCCGTCTCCGCGAGCCGGATCTCGTCGCGGAACCGGCGGCCGAGCTCCCTCCCCCACGCCAGTCGTTCCCTCGCCGGCAGCCGCATCAGCGCCGTCAGCGCGGGGAGCCGCCCTTCGTAGCGCGGCTCGTCCGCCCCCTCGACCCGGCGCCGGTTCCAGAAGGACGTCGGCTTGATCGGGAACATCGGCGCGTAGCGCCCGCGCTCCAGCTCCTGGACCTGGCGGCTGACCGGCCCGTTGACGCCGTAGCTCCCCACGTAGATCGAGGTGTCCGGCGGCGTGCGCGTCGCGCGAATCGCCCGAATGAGCTTCGGGACGTCGTCTGGCTCGAAGTACGAGAGGAGGAGTAGGCGGCGCGGCACCCGGGGGGTGCCGAGGCTACCTGTAGCGATAGACGATCCGGCCGCGGGCGAGATCGTACGGCGAGAGCTCCACCTTCACGCGGTCGCCGAGAAAGAGGCGGATCCGGTAGCGCTTCATCTTGCCCGCCGAGTACCCGAGGGTCTCATGGCCGTTGTCGAGGCGAATCCTGAACATGGAGTTGCGCAGGGCCTCGATGACCTCGCCCTCCATCTCGACTTTCTCTTCTTTCCCCATACCGCATCCTCATTTCGTGTTCACGGGGACAGGATGAATCCTATCCCCGCCACGTCCAAGGGCGCCGTGGCCGCCCATTGCTGTAGCGGCCACGGCCCTCAGACTCGTTACTACGCGCTGATCGGGGCGACGTTCGTCGCCTCGGGGCCTTTCTGACCCTCACGCTCTTCGAACTCGACGCGAGCACCCTCGGTCAGGCTCTTGAAGCCATCACCGGCGATGTTGCTGTGATGGACGAAGAGATCCTTGGAGCCCTCGTCCGGGGTGATGAAGCCATACCCCTTGCTGTCGTTGAACCACTTAACGGTTCCGCTAGCCATAAAAAAAACACCTCCCTCGAAAAACTCACGAACAAGTGGGAAGGCGCCTTGCGCGAACCGAACTCGCTCTAGATTTCAACGCGAGCGTAGCAGGCTGCGCGGCAAATGGGCTACGAACGGTCTGTTGTGGACGGTACTGGGCTCGAAACCAGTGACCCCCAGCTTGTCGAGCTGGTTGCGGGCGGCGCTGTTCACGGTCGAGGATGTCGTCTGGTGCGGACGTCGCTGCACACGTTTACTGACCCCGAGTACATGGATCCCGAGTCCGCATCGGACTGGTGTGTCGATCGTCCCGGCCGCGGGCGCTGCCCTGGCGGGTCTCAACAACCTCTTCGAGAGCGCGGAGTGATAGAGGTCGCAAGTCGGCCGCCGCTCCAGTCACGCCGCTACCGCCTCGTAGACGCGTCCGTTCAGCCGCACCGAATGACCACCCGCACCCAGCGGCAACCAGTAGAGATCGACACCGCGAGCCGCGGCGAGCCCAAAGGCGAGCGCGATCATCGCATGCTTCCTCCGCTCGCGGGCATGCCGCTCATCAACTCGCGATTATCGGACACGATGGAACCCTCACCTCACGCGCGAGGCGAACTCGCCTGAGCAAGCGTGCGGGAATGTCCTCCGAATCGGTGGCGTCGGAAAGGCCCGCTCCGACATCGCTGGGCGGACGAACTCGACGAGGAGGACGCAGCGCACTCGCCCTCGGAGCCGTAATCTGAGGCGAGATGATCGGGGAGAGTCGTGCCTTCCTCCTCGCGAGCGATGCCTACTAACTGGAGCATGCCCGCCGGCAGCTTCGACCGCTGGCCCGAGGACTACGAGCGCGGCCGGCCGGGGTGGCCACCCGAGGTTGTCGCCATTCCGGGCCTGCCGTCGGCCGCGACCGTGCTCGAGGTAGGCGCGGGTACGGGCAAGCTCACGCGCCTTCTCGTCTCCACGTTCGGCCGCGTGGTTGCCGTAGAGCCAGCCGAGGCGATGCGCCGCCTGCTCGTGCCGCTCTGCCCCGAAGCAGACGTGCTCGCCGGAAGCGCCGAAGAGATCCCGCTTGCGAAGGTCCTCGGTCGACGCCGTCTTCGCCGCCGAGGCCTTCCATTGGTTCGACGACGACCGTGGCCTCGCCGAGATCGCCCGCGTGCTGCGGCCGCGGGGCGCACTCGTCGTGATGTGGAACCTCCCAGCGGGACCGACAGAGCCCTCAATTGCGGCCGTGGAGCAACTACTGGACAAGCGCGGCCCGAAGAAGGAGGAGCTCGGCTATGACCCGCTCGACCTCAACACGACTCGCTACGCATCGGGCGAGTGGCGCCGCGCAATCGCACAGTCGCCGTTCGAGGAACTCCAGGAGACGCGGCTACCGAATCCGCAGACGCTCGACCGGGACGGGCTGGTGGCGTTTTTCGCTTCGATGGGCTGGATCGCTGACCTCCCCGACGTGGACCGGGTGCCTCTGCTCGACGAGGTGAGGGCGCTGCTCGCCGCTGGCGAGT
>JBKKAR010000131.1:0-31676 GCA_046714355.1 Gaiellaceae bacterium
TCCGTCTCGCGGCCACTCCTCCTTCGGGCGATCGCGATAGATCTCGATCCCGTTCCCGTCCGGATCGTCGAAATAGATCGCTTCGCTGACGCCGTGGTCGGAGGCGCCGACGGAGATCCCGGCCTCGAGCACGCGCTTCAGCGTGCGGGCCAGGGCGGGCCGGTCAGGCAGGCGGATAGCGAAGTGGAAGAGCCCCGTCGTTCCCTCCGGAGGCGGTGAGCCGCCCTTCGACTGCCACGTGTTCAGCCCGATGTGATGGTGGTAGCCGCCGGCGGAGAGGAATGCCGCGTCCTCCCCCATCCGCTGCTGCAGCTCGAAGCCCAACACGTCTGTGTAGAAGCGGACAGCGCGGTCGAGATCGGAGACCTTCAGGTGGACGTGCCCGATGTCCGTACGCGGATCGATCGGCTCGGTCATTGTGGAGAACGGTAGCCGCTTGCGCCCGTAGTGTTGGCGCAATGGTCGAGGCGACGTTCCGGCCCCGCGGTCCGTTCTCGCTTCGTGCGTCGGCTGTGCACGCCGGCGACGCGACGCGCCGGTTCGACGGCCGCATCCTGCTCGGCCTCTTCGAGGTCGAGGACGGCGTCGCACGGGCCGCGGCGTGGCAGAACGCCGACGGAACGGTCGAGCTCAGATCCGAGAGCGAGGAGGCGCTCGAGCAGCTCCGCTTCGTCCTCCCGCTGGACGCCGACCACTCAGAGTTCCTGCGCCGATTTGCCGACGATCCGCTGCTCGGACGGGCGATCCGAGAGCTGCGTGGAAAGCGCCCGCTGCGGCTCGGTACGGTCGCGCAGGCCCTAATCCGGGCGGTGTGCGGCCAGCTGATCGAGGCGAAGCGGGCCAGGCGCATCGAACGCGCGCTGATCCGGGCGACTTGCGAGACCGACGGCCTGTTCCACGTTCCTCCGAGGCCCGACTGCTTCGGAGGGTGGGCGCCGGCACAGTTGCAGCGCTATGGCCTGACGGCGCGCAAGGCGTCCACGATCGTCCGCGTCTGCCGCACACTCGACCTGGAACGCCTGCGGGACCTGAGTCCGGCCGGGGTCGCCCAGCGGCTCGAGCGGGAGCGGGGGCTCGGGCCCTGGTCGGTGGGAGTGATCGGCCTCGAGGGGCTCGGCTGCTACGACTTCGGCCTCGTGGGTGACCTCGGACTGATCAAGCTCTGCACTGCGATGCTCGGCCGCCCAGCCGAGCCGCCCGACACCGCCGAGCTCCTTGCCCGCTACGGCGAGTGGCAGGGAATCGCGAGCACGTACCTCCTGGCCGGGTTCGCCCGCGGCCTCCTCCCCGTGCGATACGAGCGCGGGGTGCCCGCCGCCGCGTGAGCCGCACGGCCCTGCTTTCCACCGGCGCGTTCACGCGCGATCCGGTCCAGACCGACCACCAGGAGATCCTCCGGCACGGACCCGGCCTCGGCCTAGCCGGGTTCGAGCTCGCGATGTACTCCTCGTGGTATGGACACCTGGACGACGTCGTCTCCGATCTCCGCGAGTCGGGGCTCAAATTTCCCACCGTCCACGCGGACAAAGCGATCGGTGCAGGGCTCGGGAGCGCTGACACGGGCGAGGTCGAGGAGGCATTCGAGCATCTCGAGGTGAACTGCCGCGCCGCCGCGGCACTAGGTGCGAAGACGCTCGTCCTCCACCTCTGGGAGCGACCGACGGGCGACAGCGAGATCGAGCGCAACCTCGAGCACCTGCCCGCCTGTCTGGACACGGCGAAGGCGTACGGCGTCGTGCTAGCGGTCGAGACGATCCCGGGCGACGTCGGTACGCCGCTGGAGAACATCCGGCTCGCCCTGGAGCGGGATCCTCGCTGCCGCGTCACGCTCGACTCCGAGTTCCTCGGTCTCTACGGTCAGCTCGAGCAGAGCTTTGCGGTGGACTGGCTCTGGAAGGACAGGTTCGTCCACCACGTGCACCTGAAGGATTTCGACGGGCGGCTGCGCCGCGACGGCAGGCGCCGTTACCTCCTCCCGGGAGAGGGGACACTCGACCTCCAGGGCTTCCTTTCCGGCCTGGCCGAACGCGAATACTCGGGCGCGTTCACGATCGAGGCCACGGCGATCGACGTGCACGGGCAGCTTGATCCGACACGCCTGTCGAAGATGGCGGCGGTCGTGACCCAGCTGGCTTCGTAAACTCACTCCATGGTGGCCGACTCCCGGCGGATCGCAATCCTCGGCGCCGGCAAGATCGGCGAGGCTCTCCTCACGGGGCTGCTCAGCACCGGCTGGCGCAAGCCGGACGAGATCGTTGCGACGGTACGGCGCGAGGAGCGGGCAAAGGAGCTCGCCGATCGTCACGGGATCGAGGTGACGACCTCGAACATCGAGGCCGTCGCCGGCGCCGCCCTCGTGGTCATCGCCGTCAAGCCGCAGGACTTCGACTCGCTGCTCGGCGAGATCGGCGGGATCCTCTCGCCGGAGCAGACGGTGCTCTCGATCGCAGCCGCCGTGCCCACCTCGGCCATCGAGGAGCGCGTCGCGCCCGGTGTGCCGGTGCTCAGGGCGATGCCGAACGCGCCGTCGACCGTCCACGAGGGCGTGGCGGGCCTGTGCGCCGGCGCGCACGCGGGCGACGAGCATCTCGCGCTGGCCGAGGACGTCCTGCTTCACGTGGGCCGCGTCGTCAAGGTTCCGGAGCGGTACATGGATGCGGTGACGGCGGTGTCCGGTTCGGGTCCCGCCTACTTCGCCCTCCTCGCGGAGGCGATGATCGAGGCAGGGATCCTGCTCGGGCTCTCCCGGGAGAACTCGACCGAGCTCGTCGTACAGACGATGTTCGGCACCGCGAAGCTGCTCCGCGACGAGAAGATGCACCCCGTCGAGCTGCGCGAGATGGTCACGTCGCCGGGCGGAACGACCATCGTCGCGATCCGGGAGCTCGAACGGGCCGGCGTGCGCGCCGCGTTCCTCAACGCGATCCAGGCCGCCATGGAGCGAGGCCGGGAGCTCGGGGCCGGCGAGGAGTAGTAGTGCACATGGAGATCCGCGTCTCGGCGAGCGCCGAGGTTGCGATCCACGCCGCCGCGGAGCTTCTGGCCCAGGCGGCGGAGCGCGGAGGGCATGTCGCACTCTCGGGCGGGTCGACGCCGAGGCCTGCATACAGCGCCGCCGCGCGCCTCGCGTCCGACTGGAGCCGCGTCGAGCTCTGGTGGGCCGACGAACGGTGCGTCCCTCCCGACGACGAGCGGTCGAACTACCGCCTTGTCCGTGAGAGCCTCCTCGACCGGCTCGATCGGGCCGCGGCGATCGAGCACCGGATCCGGGGCGAGCTTCGGCGGGAGAGGGCTGCAGAGACCTATGAAGCCGAGCTCAGGGGCGTCGTCTTCGACTTCGTCCTGCTCGGGGTCGGCCCGGACGGACACACGGCGTCGCTGTTTCCGAACGATCCGGCACTCGAGGAGCTGCGGCGGCGGGCTGTCGCCGTGAGTCGCGTGGACGTCGATCGCGTCACGGTGACGATCCCTGCTCTGAACGCGTCCGAGACCGTCGTGTTCCTCGCCGTCGGAGAGGAGAAGGCAGCCGCCGTCGCCCGCGCGTTCAGCGGCAAACCCGACGCCGCAACACCCGCCAGCCTCGTCCGTTCGGCCTCGGGAACGACCATCGCGCTGCTCGATCGAGACGCCGCGGACGGCCTGCCTAACTAGACAACGTCATGACAAGTTGTATATATAGGGGTCGCCGCCATGGCAACGCCCGAACTCGAGACAATTCCGCAAGTGCTGACGATCGAACGTCCGGAGCAACTCAAGGCGCTCGGCCATCCGCTCCGCCTGCGCGTGCTCGAGGCGCTCGGTGAGACGGATGAAGCGCTGTCGAACCGCGAACTCGCCCAGCGGCTGGGCGTAGACCCCGGTCACCTCCACTTCCACGTGCGGATGCTGTTGCGCGCCGAGCTGATCAAGCAGGTGCCGAGCGACAAGGGCCGCGAGAAGCCCTATCGCGCCGCGGCGAGGACGCTCAAGGTCGCTCCCGAGCTCGTCTCGGCCGGCGCGTCGAGTCTCCATCTCGCGGTCATGGACGACCTCCAGCGGGCGCAGGTCGAGCACGGGGCCGAGGGCAAGTTCCGGTTCGTGCGGGTGACGGTGCGGCTCGACGCGGAGAAGGCGCTCGAGGTGCTGTCGGAGCTCGTTCCGCGCTTCGAGGAGCTCGAGGACGAGAACGCGGAACAGCTGGTCATCACCGCGGTCATGCACCCGCAGCCTCGAGCGGGTAGCGACTAGGCGGGCAAAAGCGCGGAGGCGAGGCTGGCGGCAATGTGGCGCCGCCCGGCCAACGCCTGCAGAACGACCACTGTGTCCGCGACGGGCATGTCCTCCAGGTACTCGTCCCGCTGTTCGAACGACTCGAGGACGCTTCCGATCGCGTACGTGTAGCCCAGCGTGTCTTCCGCTGCGAGGGTCGCGAGCGCATCGGCGACGTCGTGCGGAAAATCATCGAGCTCGCGGAGGGAGCTTGCGACGGGCCTCGCGTCCGCGTCGCGTCCGAGGGTCAGGAGCGCGAGTGCGCCGGCGTAGCGGCCGATCGGCGACTCCGCCTCGTCCGCGCCCTCGTCGAGCGCCCAACGGGCCTCCTCCTCCGCGCCGGCCCAGTCGCCGGCGAGAATCCGGGACTTGAGGGCGCCGATCGGCCGGCCCCAGCTCCCGGGCGGCGCGAGCTCGTAGCTCTCCCGGTAGCGCCGGGCGGCGAGGTCGAACCATCGAGCGGCCTCCTCCAGCTTTCCCGCCATGAGGAGCGCGAGCCCGGCGCCGCCGGCAGCGTTCCCCATCCGCGTGAGCTGGCGCTGCCGCTCGTCGGGATCGTCGAGGAGGCGGGCCTCGCCATCCCGGTACCGCGCCTCTTCCCGCTTGAGGTGGTCCTGCCAGTCCACGTTGCCAGGATAGGGTGATCGCGTGGCGCGCGAGCTACGGGAAGTGGTGTACGTGGACGGTCTGCGGACCGCATTCGGCCGGGCCGGCCCCAAGGGCTTCTTCTGGAAGACCCGGGCCGACGACATGGCCGTGAAAGTCGTCCGCGAGCTGCTCCGAAGGAACCCCGCGCTGCCTCCCGAGCGGATCGGCGACGTGATCTTCGCCGCGACTGCGCAGGTGGGCGACCAGGGGCTGACGATGGGTCGGGACGTGGCGCTTCTGGCCGGGATCCCGCAGACGGTTCCTGGGTTCGCGCTCGACCGGATGTGCGCCGGGGCCCTGACCGCCGTCACCTCGGGCGCCGGCGAGATCGCGATGGGCGCGGCCGACGTCGTCGTTGCCGGCGGCGTCGAGCACATGGGCCATCACCCCATGGGCGCCGAAGTCGATTTCAACCCGCGGTTCGTCGCCGAGCGACTCGTGGACGACTCCGCGGTGAACATGGGATCGACGGCCGAGAATCTGCACGACCGCTTCCCGCAGCTGACGAAGGAGGAAGCCGACCGCTTCGCCGTGCAGTCGCAGCAGCGCGCCGCGGCTGCCTGGTCGAACGGAATCATGCGCGAGACCGTCGTCCCGATGTCCGTCTTCACGGACGATGGGTGGCAACTCGCGGACCAGGATCAGTTCTTGCGTCCGGACACATCCCTCGAAGGCCTGGCCGACCTCCCGACGCCGTTCCGGGTCGGCGGCCGGGTGACAGCGGGGAACTCCGCGGGTCTCACCGACGGCGCGACGGCCTGTCTCCTGGCCTCGGAGGAGGCGGCCGCCGAGCTTGGACTGGAGGCGCGGATGCGCCTCGTCGGGTTCGCCTTCTCCGGCGTCGAGCCGGAGCTCATGGGGATCGGCCCGATTCCGGCGACGAAACGGGTGCTGGAGCAGGCAGGCCTGACGATCGACGACATCGGCCTCTTCGAGCTGAACGAGCCTTTCGCGGTGCAGGTGCTGAGCTGGTGCGACGGACTGGGCGTCTCGCCCGACGACCCGCGGCTGAACCCCTACGGTGGGGCGATCGCCTGCGGACATCCACTCGCGGCGACCGGTGTCCGACTCCTGGCGCAGCTTGCGTACGGGATGCGGGAGCGGCCCGACGTCCGGTACGGGATCAGCGCGCTCTGCGTCGGGATGGGGATGGGCGCGGCGCTCCTCTGGGAGCGGGTTTGAGAGCTCGCTCCACAATGAGAGCTGAGCCGCCAGGCCGCGCTGCACCCTGGCGACGAGCCACATCGTGGAACGAGCTCTGAACACCCCGACGCAGTTCAAGCTCGCTCGGGTCGAGACCGAGGCGGGCCCGCTCGCACTCCTCACGATCGACAACGGCGAGGACTGGCAGAAGCCGAACGTCTTCGGCCGCGAGGCGATGGAGTCCCTGGCGGCGCGACTCGGGGAGCTCGAGGGCGGCGACTGGATCGGGATGGTTCTGACCGGCAAACCGTTCGTCTTCTGCGTCGGCGCCGACATCAACGAGTTCCACGGAGTGGACCCGGACACGGCTCGGCTCGGGAGTCGCGCCGGCCACGAGCTGTTCGGGCGGATCCGCGCCCTGCCGTATCCGACGCTTGCGGCGATCAACGGCGCCTGCCTCGGCGGGGGCGTCGAGATCGCTCTGCACTGCGATTACCGGACGATCGCGACCTCGCTGCGGCACTTCGCCTGTCCCGAGGTCTTCCTCGGCCTTTTTCCGGCCTGGGGCGGCACGCAGCTGGTTCCGAGGATCGCCGGAGTGGACGCCGCGATTCGCTTCATCGTCACGAATCCTCTACGCCAAAACCGGATGCTCTCCGGTGCCGAGGCGGAAACTATGGGTCTCGTCGACGCCGTCCTCGAGCCCGCGGAGTTCCTCGACGATTCCGTCGCATTCTTGATGCAAAAAACAGGGCCGCGCGAGCCAGGCCCGAGGGACAGTCCCTCGGACGCGGCCGTCGGAGACGCGATTGCCAAGGCGCGCCGACAGCTGGACGACTCGCTGCACGGTGCGGCGCCCGCGCCGTACGTCGCTCTCGACCTGATCGAGGGCGCCTTTGGGTGGAGCGTCGAGGAGGGGTACGCGGCCGAGGAGGACGCGATCGCGGAGCTCCTGCCCGGCCGCCAAGCCCAGGCGTCGCTCTACGCGTTCGACCTCGTCGAACGGCGCGCGAAGAAGGACGTCGGCAAGCCGGACGTCGAGGCGAGACCCGTTCGCAAGGTCGGCATCGTCGGCGCCGGCCTGATGGCGGGCCAGCTCGCGACGCTCTTCCTTCGCCGGCTCGAAGTGCCGATCGCACTTCGTGATCTCGACCAGGAGACCGTCGACCGGGCCGTCTCGTCGATCGAGGCCGAACTCGAGAGCCAGGTCCAGAAAGGGCGGTACGACGAGGGCAAAGCGCGCTTCCTCGCATCGCTCGTCGAGGGCTCGACGACCTACGACCACTTCGCGGACTGCGATCTCGTCCTCGAGGCCGTCTTCGAGGAGATGTCGGTCAAGCAGCAGGTCTTCGCCGAGGTCGAGGCGATCGTCTCGCCCGAGACCATCCTCGCCACGAACACGTCCTCCCTCTCCGTCACGGAGATGGTGTCGCAGCTCGACCACCCCGAGCGCGTCGTCGGCCTGCACTTCTTCAACCCGGTGGCCGTGCTTCCGCTCGTCGAGATCGTCCGAACACCCGAGACCGACGACGCGTCGCTCGCCACGGCGTGGGAGACGGCGAAGAAGCTCCGCAAGCGCCCGGTGCTCGTGAAGGACGCGCCCGCCTTCATCGTCAACCGCGTCCTCACCCGCATGACGGTCGTCCTGATGGACGCGCTCGAGCAGGGGAACACCGTCGACGAGACCGACGAGGCGATCCTGCGGCTCGGGATGCCGATGGCGCCGTCGGTGCTCCTCCAGATGGTGGGTCCGCGCGTCGCGAACCACGTCCTGCACACCCTCAACGAGGCCTACCCTGACCGGTTCCCGCTCTCGGAGACGCTCGCCAACTACGCGGAGGGCCGGGACGAGATCGCAGTCCGCGGAGACAGCCGGCGCTCGGTCGAGGAAATCCAACAGGCCGCGCTCGAGGCGATCGCCGACGAGATCCACCACATGCTCGAGGAAGGCGTAGTCGAGAGCCCGAAGGACATCGACACCGCCCTGCTACTCGGCGCCGGCTGGCCGTTCTTCCTGGGCGGGATCACGAAATACCTGGAGCAGATCGGGATGCTCCGCACGCCCACTCCAGCCTGAGACCGCTCCGGCCGATACACGGCGCATGAATGCCCGCGCGCGTGCGGCCGAGCTGCTTCCCGTCTGGGCCCTCGTCGGCACCGCGGGCCTCGCGGCGACTCTGTCGTTCACGGCCGTCCAGGCGTCCCGCACGGGCTGCATCAGCACGCGGGTCGCCGACCTCGTCTCGATCGGAGGAATCGCGGGCCTCGGCCTGGCCGTCGCGGTCTTCCTGCTCGTCGGCGCCGTTCCGCGGTACCGCACGCCCGCGCCGGTCTTCGGGGCCTCGACCGCCTTCGCCCTGAGTCTGTACGCCGTCGTGACGTATCTGACTCAAGACGGCGCTGCCTGCGGCTTCTAGCCCCGAACTTCGCTACACTCCGACCGGAGCGCTCGCCCAGGGGACTAGAAGCGAGCGCAACTTTCCTTGGAGGTCTTGCGGTACGGACAGTGCCGCGCATGGTGCAAGAGGCCGTCGAGCAACCCACTATTCCTACACAGGCGACGAATGCCCTCGCTGAGGACGCTCGCCGGGCCGAGGCTTGGGCCGGTGAACCCTTCCTCCACGCCGACGAGGAGCCGGAAACGGTCCTTGCGCCCGGCACCGCGAGACGTCGCGCACTGGACGACGCGCTGGCCGAGATCGAGGCCGGCGACAGCCAGCCATCGTCCGAGTGGAAGGTCCGCTACGCGTTGATGCTCGGGCTCGAGCGTGTGCTCAGCGAGCGCCCGCCGCACCTGAAGTCCGGCACCGAGCTCCGCCGCCACCAGATCGACGCGCTCGCCGGGATGCTCACCGAGCTGATCGCGGCGAACCAGAAGGCGGCGGAGCCGAACGGCAATGGCAAGCTCGAGGAGCTGGACGAGCTCGAGGACGAGGAGGACGATTTCGAGGTCGACGCGGAGGCCGAGGTCGAGCCGCTGCCCCCGATGCCGGAGGAGGACCCCGGCGCTGCCCGCCGCTACCGCTTCCGCCATCCAACGGCCTCAGGCAAGACGATCGCCGCAGCCGGCTTCGTCGAGGCCGCGAGAACCGAAGGCGTTCTGATCCTCACGCACCGCCGGCTGCTGGTCTCACAGTTCAACAGGGAGCTGACCGACGAGGGCTACGGCGACCGGCTCAAGCCCGCGGTCGAGAGTGGCATGAAGCCGCCGAGATCGGATCTCATCACCGTCCAGACCTACGCCTGGTTCGCGCGGCACGTGAAGGATCTCGAGCGCGGCGTCTACCACCTCGTGATCTGCGACGAGGCGCATACCGCGCTCGGCGAGAAGACGAGCGCGGCCATCCGCAGCTTCATCGAACCGGTCTACATCGGGATGACGGCCACCGAGCAGCTGATCGCCAAGCAGGTCTCCGACGTCTTCCCGGCCTCGGTCGACGACCTCCCGCTGCAGGACGCCGCGAGACGTGGGCTGATCGCTCCGCTGCGCTGCCTTCGCGTCCCGCCGGCGGCCGCCATCAACTCGGTTCCCATCGTCGGCGGCGACTTCGAAGAACGCGCCCTCGCCGAAGTTCTCGACCACCAGGCTCTGAACCAGGCGGCGGCGAGCCTCTACCGCGACCGGTTCGACTCGACACCGGGGATCGTCTATGCGGCAGGCGTCGAGCACGCCTACAACCTCGCCCGCGAGTTTCGCGCCAACGGGCTCAAGGCGGAGGCCGTCAGTGGCCGCACCCCGCCCGTCAAGCTCGCCGAGATCCTCGCCGCCTACGAGCGGGGCGAGATCGACATCCTCATCAACGCGATGCTCCTTGCCGAGGGCTGGAACTCCCCGCGCGCAACGGTCTGCATGCACCTCGCCCCCACCGCCAGCCGTCGTGTCTATCAGCAGCGGATCGGCCGGATCATGCGGATGCACCCGCGCAAGGAGGCGGGGGTCGTCGTCGACTTCACTCCGAAGGGCGCCACGCACAGCGAGCGCGTCGTCTCTCTCCACAGCCTGCTCGACGCCGACTTCTACCGTGAGGGAGCGCGGGTGACGCCGGCGCCGCGACGGCGGCCGCAGCGCCGCGCCCGCCGCAAGCTCTCGCCGGCTCCCTGGCTCGTCCCGGTCACGCCGGACGTGAAGCGCCGCCTCTCCGTGATCGCGCGGGAGTGGCAGCGGGTCGATCCTCGCTACCTCGACGAGGACGAGCAGCGCTTCTGGGCGCAGATCGCCGGGCGCCAGGTGCGATTCGAGGAGCGCGTCGATTTCGTGAAGAAGCTGACGGACGGGCGGGCAAGCCGCGGCTGTCTGGAGCAGTTCCTCTTCACATGTGCCGCAGAGAACCCGAACCGCAGGCTGCGAATGACGGCACTCGCCGACCGTGTCTCGATGGGTGTCGACCGCGCAAGTTACGACGACATGGTCACGCTGGTGACGCAGGCGCCGACCTGGGAGAAGGACCGGGCGCAGGGCGTCCGCGGCCTTCTCCGCGGCCTCGCCGAAGGGAAAGTGGATGCGCCGGAGCAGATCCTCTGGCGCTGGACGTGGAAGCTTGCCCGCGCGACGCGAAAAGTTCAGGACCGCCGGGCGAGCGCTGATTATCCCGAGGCGAAGCGGCTCCTCGGCGCCCTCGCCAACTCGCGCGGAAACAGGCACGAGGAGAACGCCGTGAAACTCGTCAACACCGCGAGCGACCTACCGATCGAGGTCGGCGTAGCGCTGCTCGCCTCCGCGGAGGGCTACACGCCGCGCGCGACGCGGTCGATCGACACGGTGCGTGAGAGTGTGGGCACCGTCGAGGAGGTCGCCGCTGCGCTGGCAGAGAACCTGCCCCAGCCGAAGCTCCAGGGTCGCTCGCGCCGCCGCCGGCGCCGGAAGAAGAAGGGCGGCGGCCAGGCGAAGCAGAGCCAGAACGGCGCGCAGCCGGAACAGCCGGCCGAAGCGCCGGCGCCTGCCGCCGAGGCTACCTAGCCCCTACTGGCCCGTCGCGGCGTCGGGGCCGTTTTCCCGGTCCCGTTCGCGGAGGAAGCGCGTGAGCTCGGCGGCGAGGGCTTCGCCGGAGGGGATGTCCTCCTCGTCGAACTCGTCGGCGCGACGCTCGAGATCCTCCACATAGGCCTGCGTGTCGGCGTCGGCGGCGACGGCCTGGCTGACCTGCTCCGCGTAGCCGTCCGCAGCCTCGCGGAGCTCCTCGACGTCGAGGTCGATGTCGAGAATCGAGCCCAGCCGCTCGCAGAGCGCCAGCGCCGCTCGCGGGCTCGGAGTCAGCGAGACGTAGTGGGGGACAGCGGCCCAGAGGCTCGCTGACGGCAGCCCGTGCTGCTTGCAGGCGTCGTGGAGCACACCGACGATCCCGGTCGGCCCCTCGTACCGAGAGGCCTGTAGGCCGAGCCGTTCAACGAGCTCTTCGTCACTGGCGCTGCCCGTTACCGGGCTCGGCCTGGTGTGCGGGATGTCGGCGAGCAGCGATCCGAGTGTCACCATCAGCTCGACGCCGAGCTCCTCGGCAAAGCCCGCGATGAGCTCCGCGAAAGCGCGCCAGCGCAGGTTCGGCTCGATTCCAAGGAGGAGGACGATGTCGCGGTCCAGGCCCTCCACACGGGCGCGGTAGAACACGGTCTCCGGCCAGTCGATCTGCCGGGTCAGGCCGTCGACGAGCTTTACGTGCGGCCTCGTCGCCTGGAAGTCGAAGAACTCCTCCGGATCGACGTCGGCGATCTGCTCGGCGTCCCAGAGGCGCGCGAGGTAGCCGGCGGCGAGGGAAGCGCCCTGACCGCCGTCGTTCCAGCCCCGGAACGCTGCGACCAGGACGGGCCGGTTTAGAACCGGCTTGTCCGTTATGCGTAGCTCGTCCGCCACCGGTTCACCATATACACGGCCCCACGGGCATAGCCCGCAGGGCCTCTACGGTCGGCGCCGACCAGTCGGCGCCTCGGCAGGTTGTTGCGCGAGCCATGCCGGGGGACGGTAGAGCATCGCTGCCAGTGAGACCGTCAGCGCCCAGACGGCAGCGGCGAGGGCGACGTGGACGGCCACGATCCCCCAGGGCAGCTCCAAACGCCACTGAAGCTCCCCTACGACCATCTGGGCAAGCAACACTGCGAGCAGCACGAGCGCGAACCGGAACAGGCGCGGCGCAAGCGTGCGGCGAGCCACGAGGTATCCGAGGACGAAGAGGAAGACGCAGCCGAAGACCGCGGTGATGCGGACGTGGACGTAGAGGGCGTCGGGCAGGCTCCAGAGGCGGTGGATGACGTCGGGATCGCCCGAGTGAGGGCCCGCTCCCGTGACGAGCGTCCCGGTCGAGACGAGCCCGAGGCAGGCGAGGGCCAGCACGACGCCGCCGATCCGCAGCTCGCGCGGGAACGAGAGCGCCGGCGCGCCGCGCTCGAGCCGGATCGCCTCGATCAGGACGACGATCGCCCCGGCGAGCGCGAGCAGCGCGACGAGGAAATGCACGATCACCATCTCCGGGGGCAGGTCGTAGCGAATCGTCGCCAGGCCGAGCGGCGCCTCGGCGACGGTGAGGGCGGCGACAGCCAGAGCGGTGAGGCAAACCCACCGCTGGAGACGGCGAGCCGCGTACGCCGTCAGGACCGAGAAGGCGATCGGGAAGATCCCGAACACACGGTTCCCGAACTCGATGAAGGCATGCGAGTCGTCCGCGGGGAAAAAAGCTCCCTCTTCGCAGCCCGGCCAGCCTTCGCAGCCGAGACCCGAGCCCGTTAGGCGTACGAGCGAGCCGGTGATGACGATGACGTAGAGAGAGATGACCGTGGCGGTTGCGAGCCGGCGGAAGCGGGGCGGCCTCATGCCGCCTCCACCCGCTCGAGGAAGTCCGTGAGCACCGCGCGGAAACGCTCTGGCTCCTCGACGTAAGCCGAGTGCGAGCTCTCCTCGAAGAGGACCCGTTCGGCACCCGGGATGCCGCGCTGCGCCTCCTCCGCGAGCACCGGGGTGCACTCGTCGTACCGGCCGAAGGTGACCAGAGTCGGAACGTCGATCTCCCGTAGCCGGTGGCGGACGTCCCAGTCGTGGAGTTTCCCGTTTGGGTTCCACTCGCTGACGCCCCAGAGCGACTCGTACACCTGCTTCCCTCTCTCGGCACGTCCGCGCTGGACGAAGTCGGGCGGCGAATCGAGCCGCAGGATGTGCCGCCGCCAGAACACGTTTTCCGCGGCTTCGTAATCCGCATGGTCGGTCGTGCCGGCCGCCTCGTGCTCGGCGAGCGTGCGCCGGACGTTCTCCGGAAGCTCGTCGCGCAGACGCGCGGCCTCCGCGGACCACGTCTCGGTCGCGGTCGGCGGCGAGTTCAGCACGAGGCTCATGAGGCGGGGCGGCTGGGTCAGGGCGTACTCGAGCGCGAGCATCGATCCCCACGAGCTTCCGAGGAGGTGGATCCGCTCGAGGCCCAGGGCTTCGCGGAGCGTCCGCAGCTCGTCCAGGAAGAGCTCCACCGTCCAGAGGGACGGATCGTCCGGCCGGTCGGAGCCCCCGCAGCCGAGCTGGTCGTAGAGGATGACGCGGCGGCCCTGCGCGGCTAGTTCCTCCAACGGCTTGAAGTAATGGTGAGTCGAGCCGGGACCGCCGTGGAGGCAGACGAGCGGGTATTTCTCGCCCTCAGGCCCGACGTCGCGATACCACGTGTGGAAGCCGCGGAACGGGATACGACCCTCGATGGCCCTCACGGACGCAGCGGTTCCAGGATCGACGGGTAGCCGTCCGCGGCGGGGTAGGGCGTGGGTCGGGAGCCGAGGAAGAGCGGCCGGTCGGCGGCGTTCAGGAGCACGGGCATCAGGTCGGGCCCGCGCAGGTGGCCCAGGATGCCGGAAGCGCAGTCCAGCTCGCCGAACGAGGTGACGGTGTCGGCGCGAACGCCCGGTCCGGCCACGAGCAGGGGGACGGGATCGCCGGAGTGGATCACCTCTGGGTAGGCGGGCGTCGCATGGTCGCCCGTGACGCAGACGATCGCCCGGTCTGTCGGCAGGTCGGTCAACGCGGCGTCCAGCGCCTCGATCGTCCGCTGCTTGATCGCGGGATCCTTCGTGTGGCCGGCCTCGTCCGCGGCCTTGAGATGCGAGAAGACAAAGGTGTCGCCGGCCTCCAGTCGTTCGCCCACCAGCTCGAGCCGGCGGAGGAGGTCGGACGCCGGATCATCCGTCTCCTCTGCCTCGACAGGCTCGAGCCCGACGGCGGCCGCAAGGCCGTGCATGAAGCGCGACGTTGCGATGAACGACCCGGCCAGTCCGTGCCGCTCCGGAAAGGTCGGAGCCGGGCGCGGCCTGCCCCACCACTTGAGCGTGATCACGTTGAAACGCTCGCCGCGGAGCCGCTGGATGACGAAGCGGCTCCAGCCCTCCACGGCCCGCGCGGTTCGCTCGGCCTCGGGAACCAGCGGCTGCGGCCGGAGAACTGGATGGCGGTCTCGAAAAAACGCGTCGGTGTCTGTGATCCGGTCGTCGGCTCCGCTGGAGATCCGGAGAATCGCTTCTCCCCGCCCGAGGTGTGCCAGGCGGAAGTGGAATCGGTCGATCTCGACGTCGGCGAAGCGCTCGACGAGCGCGCGCGCATCGTCCTCGTCCTCTCGGCGGGGACGACCGGTCAGCCAGAGCTCTCCGTTTCGCTCCTCCGTGGGACGGAGCGCCGCGAAGGCGAAGACGTCGGTCGGATCAACTTCCTGTCCGGCGCCGAGCGCCTCGAGTACCGCCCGGCCCGGGAACTCGTCCTCCCCGTAGCCGAACATCGACCAGTGCGCGACCTCGCTCGACGGCGCGCGCCCGGGGCCGACCGCGTAGAGCACGCCGCAGGAGCCTCGGGCGGCGAGCGCGTCCAGGTTCGGCGTCAGCGCAGCCTCGTTCGCGGTGCGCCCACCGAGGCTCTCCTGCGCGCGGTCACCCAGCCCGTCCAGCAGGACGACGACGATCGGATACACGTGGCGGAGGCTAGTGCCTCTTCAGGTAATGCTGCCCCGCCTCCGGCGATGGCCTGTATTGCCTGGAGAGGCGCTTAAACGGCTACCTGGTCCAGCGACCGGATGACCCGCGCGACGCCAGGCGGGACGAGCGACTCCCAATCGCCGCCGGAGCGAAGAGCCTCGCGGACCTCGGCGCCCGAGATCTCCTTCTCGGCGCCCTCGTCCAGCACGACGACTTCGTACCCTGCGTCGCGCATCCGGTCGAGCTTCGTCCCGCCCCAGTCCGAGAACAGACGGATGAACTGCGTGACGCCGTCAGGGACATAGGCCGGCCAGAGCTCCGGCTCGTTGACGGGAAACGGGATCACGTGAAGCTGCGCGAGGTTGAGCCCGAGGCCTCCGGCGGCCGCCTTCACCATCAGCAACCGCTCGGCGTACGACCAGGGGTTCGACTCCGGCAGATGCCGGAGCGGGTCGCTCGGCTCGGAACGGATCCGCAGCGGGTCGGGATTCGTGATCCCGACGAAGACCTCATCGGAGCGCTCGGCTGCTCCCCGCAGGTATTCGAGGTGTCCCAGATGAAAAGGCTGGAACCGCCCGTGGACCATTCCACGGGTCATTCCACGACGACCCCGGAGCCCTCCTCGACTCGGCCGACCCGCCGGAGGAACAACCGCTTCGCCTGGAACTCTGCCTCCAGCACGGCGCCGCGCTCGGCGGGGATCGACACGAGCAGGCCGCCGGCAGTTTGCGGGTCGAAACCGAGCGCCACGAGTGCCTCGGACGCTTTGCCGAGATCCAGGTGTGGTCCCGCGAAGTCCCGATTGCGCGGATCGCCGCTCGTCCGGACCCCCGAGCGCGCGAGGTCGAGTGCCCCGTCGATCGCCGGGAACCGCTCGGACTCGAGGCGAATGCGAACGCCGCTCCGCTTGGCGACCTCGTGCGCATGTCCGAAGAGGCCAAAGCCGGTGACGTCGGTGACCGCATGCGGCTCCAGCGGTCGGAGCACGGACGCGGCCTCCATGTTGAGCGTCCGCATCCACCGGACCGCACGCTCGAGCTGCTGTGTTCCGGCGACGCCCCGTTTGTACCCCGTCATGACCAGACCGGTACCGAGTGGCTTCGTGAGAAAGATCGAGTCACCGGGCCGAGCCCCGTTCTTCGGCCAGATGCCGTCGGGGTGCACGGTCCCGACGACTGCGAGGCCGTACTTCGGCTCATCGTCGCGGATCGTGTGACCGCCCGCCAGGATTCCGCCCGCGGCGCGCACCTGCTCGTCGGCAGCCGCGAAGATCGCGGCGAGCATCTCGGTCGGCAGCGACTCGGGGAAGGCTGCGATGGAGAGCGCCAGCAGCGGTGTCCCGCCCATCGCGAAGACGTCGTTGAGCGCGTTCGTCGCGGCGATCGCGCCATAGTCCGCCGGGTCGTCCACTACAGGTGGAAAGAAGTCGAGCGTGAAGATCAGCGCCCGGTCGTCATCCAACCGGTAAACCGCGGCGTCGTCCGCCGGAGCCAGCCCAACGAGCAGGTTCTCGGACTCGACCGGAACGAACCCGCGCAGCAGCTCCTCGAGCCGGGCAGCCGAATACTTCGCCGCGCAGCCGCCGCACGAAGCGAGGTCGGTGAGCCTGATCTGTGTCGTCTCCAAGGAAATCGGCCTCCGTGAGCGCTGAATGGTGCCGAGCCTGCTTCCTGCGGTCAAACGCCAACCCGTCGACACCTATTCCGCCACGGAATAAAAAGGCGGCGGCCGAAGCCGCCGCCCTATCAGGGGAGAGGAGGAGCTTGGTTACCGAACCGCACTTCGGCAACAAAGCCTCCTCTCCTACAAGGACCCGCGAGTGCGCAAAATCTTCCAAAGCATGTAGAGGCCGAGGGTCGCGGCCACCACGAAGCCGACCACGGCGATCCCGTCGTTGACCCGCGCCATCAAGGCGGAGGCCAGCAAGAGACCGGCGACGATGATCGCGGCGCCGATGCGGTTGGCCGCGGAGCGCAGGACGCCCTCGAGCTCCTCGAGGTTCGCCGGCGTGAAGCCGATCCGCAGCGTTCCCTCCTCCAGCCGGTCGGCCACCTGCACGATGCGGCGCGGCAGCCGCGCCAGCGGTGCGAGCTGAGTGAACGCGTAGCTCGCGAACTCGGTCGGGGCGAGGCGTCGCTCGGCCTCGCGAAGCATGAGCTCGAGCGCGTCGGTCCGCAGCAGGTCGATCGGATCCATGGTCGGATCGAGGGTGCGGGCGATCGAGTCGGCCTGGGAGAGCGTCTTCCCGACCAGGGCGAAGCTCGTGGGAAGCCGGATCGCGTACTTGACGGACATGCGCTGCAGATCGGCGAGCGCATCCCCGGTCCGGATGCCCGAGAGCGGACGCCAGTGGTAGCGCGGGAGCTTGCGTCTGAGCTCCGCGACGAACGCGGGCTCATCCGACTCGAGCGTTGTCTGGGAGAGGCTGATGATCAGCGCAGACACGTCGTCTCCGCGGTTCTGGGCGATGGCGAGGAGTAGCTGCGCGATCGAGACCCTCGTGTCATCGTCGAGCCGGCCGAGCAGACCAAAGTCGAGGAGCGCGAGGCGCCCATCGGGGGTGACCAGGACGTTTCCGCGATGTGGGTCGGCGTGGTAGACGCCCTCCGCCGCAACCTGGCGCACGTAGGCGCGGAAGAACTCCCGCGCCAAGTATGCCGCCCGCTCCTCGTCCAGACCGTGGTCGTCTCCGACCCGCTTCCCTTTGATGTGCTCGAGGACGAGGACCTCTTCGGTCACGTGCGGGTGGATCACCTGGGGGACGATCAGGTCCGGGTGATCGGCGAGCATCCGACCGACGAGCTCGGTGTTGTTGGCCTCCTCGGTGAAATCGAGCTCGGCGAGGAGGTGCTGCTCGACTTCCTCCGCAAGGGCCGAGAGCTGCAGGAGTTGGGCTTTGCCCGATCTGCGCTCGAAGAAGTCGGCGGTCGACCGCAGGAGGTCGAGGTCGACTCTTGCCTGCTCGAGCACGCCGGGCCGTCGGATCTTCACGACCACTTCGCGGCCGTCGGTCATCAGCGCCTTGTGGATCTGCGCGATCGACGCGGCAGCCAGCGGCTCAGGGTCGATGCGAGCGAATGCGCTCTCCCCGATCGAGCGCCGAATCACCGGTTCGACCTCGGCGAAGGGCACCGGCGGCACCTCGTCGACGAGCCTCGTCAGCTCCTCGATGTAGACGTCCGGCATCAGGTCAGGCCGGGACGAGAGGAGCTGGCCGAGCTTCACATAGGTCGTGCCGAGCTCCTCGAGCGCCTGGCGGAACTCACGCGCTGCCTCGGGCGTCGCAGGCCGCTCGCCGGCCACACCGATCTCACGGAGAACGCGGAGCAACCGCGAGTTCCGCGCGACCTTGCCGACCTGGAAAGCCCGTCGGAGCCGTTCACGCCTGGCACCCATCGCGCCGGATTCTCACGTCTGCGGAAACCGAGCGTCCGAAGAAACCGGCTCCCCCCTTGGATCCGTTTCCTCGTTCGCGCGTATCTCGGGTGGTTCTCGGCGGACGCCTCCCGCTGATCAGACCCCTCGCGGGCGGCGAGTTCCTACCCGGTGCCTCGCCGTTGGCAGCTTCCGTTCGACGATTTAGGGGAACAAGGAGACGTCGTCGAAGAAACCGCCACCACTGACAGCACCGACGACGGCAAGGGCGACGAGGACAATCATCTTGAGCTGATTGTTGCGCAGAACGTTCACCCCCTTTCTTCCTAGAACCTGAAGTCCTGGAGCGCCTCTGCGGCCCTCCGGTAGAGCTGCGCGGCCACCTGATCCTGACCGCGCCGCGCCGCAAGATCGCCCTTGGCGATCCAAGCTGACGCGCGATGGCTTACTGAGGAAAGCTGTTCGAAGCTCCGTTCGGCGTGCTCGAACTCAGCCTCGGCCTCGTCCAGACGGTTCTGTTCGAGGAGCGATCGGCCGAGAACGAGCTGCGCGTTCCCGATCTCGTCGACGACGTCGACGCGATCGCCAAGCAACGTGAGCGCCTGGCGCGCATGCTCCTCGGCTGGCTCGATCTGGCCGGTGCGGAGCTGAACCTGTGCGAGCGACGAGACGGCGCGGGCGGCATCCGTTTCGCTGCCGTACTCGAGGAGCACGCGGAACGACTCGTTCAGTTGCTCGATCGCGTCCTCGGGCTTGCCGAGCAGGAAGCTCAGGCCCCCGAGGTTGTTCAAGACCTTTCCGACCGTCGCACGATCGGCGATCTCCTCGAACTGGGCCTTCGCCTGCTCCGCGTACTTGCGAGCGAGAACCCACTGGCCCTGGCGCTCGGCCACGAGCGATGCCTGGAAGTACACGCGGGCGACGGTGCGTGGGTCGTCGAGCGCCTCTGCGAGCTCGAGCGCGCGCTCGAGATCCTCCCGCGCGGCCTCGTAATCTCTGTGACGCCGATAGCAGCGGGATCGCCAGCCGAAGATCTCTGCGCGAAGCCGGTCGCATGGAAGCTCGGAGCCCTCAGCCAGCGCGAGCGCCTCGTTGAAGAGGCCGATCGCGGTCTGGATGCTCGACAGCTCGACCCGGCAGGCACCGAGGCGGAACAGGATCTCCGCCCGATCGACCTCCGAGAACATCGGATCCTCAGCCATGGAGCGCGCACGGGTCAGAAGCTCGACGGCTTCCTTGACGTTTCCGGTGCGCATCCGGCACCACGCCTCGCCCGAGAGCGCCCGGACCTCGAGCTCCGTCGCGGCGATGCCGACGATTCCAGGCCGAACCTTGCTGAACTCCTCGACGGCCTCCGCGTACTCGTGGCTCTGGCTCAGGGCCTCGGCCCGGGCCAGGGTGGTCTCGATTCGGCCGCGCTCGTCGGCGGAGACGCCGCTGGCGAGGAAGCCGGGGTCAACGCCCAGGCGTTGCGCGAGCCACTCGAGCGTCTCCTGCGTCGGGCGCGTCTTACCGCGCTCGATCTGACTGACGTATTCCTTCGAGAAGCGCTCGCCCGCGAGGTCCGTCTGCGTCAGGCCCGCGTTGACCCTGAGCGTGCGAAGGCGCTCGCCCAATCCTCCGTTCGGAAGACGGCCGAGACGCTGCGGCTTACTCTGGATCGCGCGGTTCACTGGGAAGTCAACTCCATGGGCGGCGAGGGGCGACTACTTGACCATACGATATCGCACCGGCCCGGTCGATCCCCCAAAAGGGTCATGGCTACAGGGGAAAACATGTCAACCAAGCCTATCTCAAAATCACTTGACCGAGGCACTTGACTAGTTGGGAATACCGTCGTATAGTCAGTCCACCGAGCAGCCAGACCGCATAAAGGGTCGAAGCTGTTCGGGAGGCGCGCCAGATATGGCGACGGTGACCCGGAGGAGTTGGCTGGGCCGCAGAGTCAAGGCCTTCGGGCCGTCGTCACAGAGGTGGGCTCGCCGCTAGAGAGATACCGAACCCCCGGGGGCCGCAGCCCGGGGGTTCCTTTTTTTCGGGGCGGCTCGGCCCCTCCGGGGCCGCGCGGCATTCGAAGCCGCAGCCGGCGCATCCTTGACCTAGTCCGTCAGTGACGGAACCGGCAAAGCCGGTTCCTCGGCGAAGTCGCCCTACTCGTTTCGGCCGGTGACCCAACGGCGGCGAGAGGCAACGATTCTGGGGAATTCGTCGTCGAGCATGCCGCCGAGGCGTTTGCTGACGGTTGCCAGCAGGCCGATGGAGATGAAGATCCACGCTTCCGCGTCGGCGTCGCGGTCCTCTGGGATGCCTCCGATTGCTTGCGAGCGCCGGATCACGTCGGACACGAAGCTGTGGACTTCTCTCATGTGGCGCTTGAGGTAGCGGCGGATCTCGGGGTCGTCGCTCGCCTCGGTCAGCGCCTGGATCCAGAGGTTTGCGATCAGGCCGCGCTTGTCCTTGGCCTCCAGATACGCGTTCCCCATCGCGCTGACCCAGAGCGCCGGATCCGGCTCCGCCTCGACAGCGGCATTCCACATGGCGCGGCACTCCTCCCAGGCGTTGTGGAGACAGGCCAGGTAGAGGTCCCGCTTGGAGGCGAAGTGCCGGTAGAGGATCGGTTCGGTGACGCCGGCGTTCCGCGCGATCTCGGCGGTCGTCGTTCCTCGGTAGCTCCCCTTGGAGAAGATCCCGCAGGCACAGTCCAGGACGGCGGCGCGCCGCTCCTCGGCGGTCAGCCGGGGTCTAGTCGAGCTCACGCTAGCTCCGGGACCGTCTCGACGTGACCCGGGTCATGCATCTCGTGCGGACGGACGAGGACGAACGAGACGACCGCACCGACCAGCGCGATGGCCGCCGCGACCATCAGCGTCGTGGAGAAGCCGTCGACGAAGCGCTCGGGATCGCGAAAGACCTCGGCCCCCTCCAGACCGCCGACCTCGTGGGCCATGATCGCGCCCATCAGGGCGATGCCGATCGAGCCGCCGACCTGCCGAAACGCGTTGAGCACGGCCGATCCGACGCCGGACTTGTCCACCGGCAGCGCGCGCACCGCGGCGGCGGCGCTCGGGGTCATCACGAGCGCCATCCCCATCCCGCCCACGACCAGCCCGGGCAAGAGGTCCCAGTACCGCTCGGTGGCGTCGAGTGTCGAGAAGTAGACGAGCTGAGCGGCGACGAGCAGCATCCCGAAAGTCATCAGCCACCGGGAGCCGACTTTGTCCGACGTCTTTCCGGCGATCGGGGCGATGAGGATGATCATGATCGTCATCGGAAGGAACGCGGCGCCGGCCTGGACGGCCGAGTAGCCCAGGATTCCTTGCATGTAGAGCGAGACGAAGAAGAAGACGCCGAACATCGCCAGCGCGACGAGCAGGATGGCGATGTTCGCGCCGGCGAAGGTCCCGTTGCGGAAGAGCGAGAGGTCGAGCATCGGCAGGCGCTGGCGCGTCTCGAGCAGCACGAAAGCGACGAGCATGACGGCGGCGACGACGAAGGCGCCGACGATCCGGCCCGAAGTCCAGCCGTACGTGTTCGCCTCGATCAGCCCATAGGTGAACGCGAACAAGCCGATCCCGGAGGTCAGGAGGCCCGGTAAGTCGAGCCGCTGCTCGGCTGATTCGTCCTTGGACTCCGGAATGAGGACGAAGCTCGCGATGATCGCCAGGATCCCGACCGGGACGTTGACGAAGAAGATCCAGCTCCAGTCGAGGTGCTGGGTGAGCAGGCCGCCGACGAGCGGCCCGATTGCGAGCGCGAGCGCCGAGACGCCGGCCCAGATCCCGATCGCCATGCCGCGCTGGTGCGGCGGAAATGTCGCCGCGATGATCGAGAGCGTGGCCGGGTTCATCAGCGCCGCCCCCACCCCTTGCACGATCCGGGCGCCGATCAGGAACTCGCCGCTCTCCGCGAACCCGCAGGCGAGGGAGGAACCCGTGAAGATCACGAGGCCGACCACGAAGATCAGCCTGCGCCCGAGCAGATCCGCGAGCTTTCCGCCCGTCAGCATCACCGACGCGAAGGTGAGCGCGTAGCCGGTGACGATCCATTCGAGCTCGGCGAGCCCGACGCCGAGGTCGCGCGCCATCGACGGCAGCGCCACGTTCACAACGGTGTTGTCGAGCATGATCATGAACAGACCGAAGGAGACCGCGGCGAGCGTCCACCACTTGCGCGTCTCCTCGGTAAAGAGATGGACTTTCATGTAGTGAGGACTATGTTAGCGCTCACTAATATGAGTGGTCAATGACGCAGCGCCTCGCCCTCGCCTCAGCCAGGCATCCCGTGCGGACAATTCTCGCCTGGCTCGTTGCCTGTCTCCTGGCCGTCGCCGCCATTGCCCTCCTGCTCGGGGACGCCCTGACGTCGGAGGCAGAGGTCACGAACAACCCCGAGTCGTACCAGGCCTACAACCTCATGAACGAAAGGCTGGCGCGCACGCGCAGGCCGGAGACCGATCCGCTGACGACGGACGTCCTGCTCGTCCGCTCCTCATCGCTCGGTGTCGGCGAGCCGGCGTTCCGCGAGAAGGTCGACGCACTGCGCATGGAGCTCCGCGCGCTTCCCGGGGTCCTCCACGTCGCCGACGATCCCGCCGCCAGGAGCGAACGGGCGGTCGCCATCTCGCTCGGCTTGGGCGGCGAAGAGGCGGCGGATGAGGTCATCCAGCTGGTCGAACGGGCCGACGAGGAGCCGTTCGACGTCACGGCGACGGGCGAGTGGATCGTCGACCGGGACTTCAATGCGCTGTCGCAGAGCGACCTCCAGGAGGGCGAGCTCAAGTTCGGGCTGCCGGTGGCGCTCGTCGTGCTGCTGCTGGTCTTCGGCGCCGTCGTCGCAGGCCTGGTCCCGCTTCTGCTCGCGATCGTCGCGATCCTGACAGCCCTGGGACTGACCGCACTCGTGGGGTCGGTGACGGACCTTTCGCTCTTCGTGGTGAACATGCTCACGGGCATGGGGCTCGCGCTCGGGATCGATTACTCGCTGTTCGTGGTCTCGCGATTTCGCGAGGAGCGCTCTGCCGGACGAGAGAAGCTCGACGCGATTGCAGCGTCGGGTGCGACGGCGAGCCGGGCCGTCGTGTTCAGCGGGATCGCGTTCGCACTCGCGATGCTCGGGATGGTCCTCGTCCCGGACACGATCCTCCGCAGCCTCGCACTCGGTGCGATCCTCGTGGCGATCACGTCCGTGGCCGCGGCGCTGACCCTCCTCCCCGCAGTCCTCAGCCTGCTCGGAGATCGCATCAACTCGCTCACGATTCCCTTCGTCGGTCGAAACTCCGGGCGCGGCACGGGCGCCGAAGGACGTTTCTGGAGCGCGATCGTCCGCTGGGTGATGCGCCGTCCCGTCGTCAGCCTCGTCGCGGCCACCGCGTTCCTACTCGCGCTCTCGGCGCCGGTGCTGGCCCTCGAGACCGGGCAGGCGGGCATCCGAACGATCCCTGACAGCTACCCATCGAAGGCCGGCTTCATCGCCCTCGATCAGGAGTTCGGAGTCGGCACGACCGACTCCGTCGAGGTCGTGGTCGACGGGCCGGTCGGCGAGCCCGAGACTCGTGCCGGCATCGAGCGGCTCGCCGGGCAGCTGCGTGAGTCTCGTTCGTTCCGCCAGGTCAGCGTCGACTACCACGAGGCGGAAAACCTTGCGGTCGTCGAGGCGCTGCCGATCGGAGACAGCCGGGACGAGGCGGCGTTCCAGGCCGTTCGAGACCTCCGTGAGCAGGAGGTTCCCGGCGCCCGGGTGCTCGTGACCGGCGAGACGGCCGAGGCCGTCGACTACCTCGCCCTCACCGACAAGTGGCTGCCGATCGTCTTCCTCTTCGTGCTGGCGCTCAGCTTCGTCCTCCTGACGATCGCGTTCAGGTCGCTCGTCGTGCCTGCGAAGGCGATCCTGCTCAACCTGCTTTCAGTCGGTGCGGCCTACGGCCTCCTCGTCCTGGTCTTCCAGAAGGGGATCGGAAACGAGATCTTCGGGTTCCAGGAAGTCGAGGCGATCGAGGCCTGGGTGCCGCTCTTCCTCTTCGCGGTCCTGTTCGGGCTCTCGATGGACTACCACGTGTTCCTGCTCAGCCGCATCCGCGAGCGGTACGGGCAGACCGGAAGCAACGACGAGGCCGTGGCCCACGGAATCGGCTCCACCGCGCGGCTCATCACGGGCGCGGCGCTGATCATCATCGCCGTGTTCAGCGGCTTCGCCCGTGGCGAGCTCGTCATGTTCCAGCAGATGGGCTTCGGGGTCGCCGTCTCGCTCCTGCTCGACGCGACGATCGTCCGATCGGTGATCCTTCCGGCGAGCATGAAGGTCCTCGGCGACCGGAACTGGTACCTGCCCCGCTGGCTCCAGTGGCTCCCGAACCTGCATGTGGAGGGGCCGGAGCGGTGAGTGCGCCGGTCTGGACGCCGAGCGAGGGCGTCCTGGCCTCGGCGAACGTGACCCGGCTGATGCGCCGGCACGGAGTCGACGACTACTGGGAGCTCGTCCGCCGCTCGCAGGACGACCCCGACTGGTTCTGGGCCGCCGCGGTCGAAGACATGGGCCTCGAGTTCTCGACGCCCTGGGAGCACGTGTCCGATCTCTCGCGCGGGCCTGAGTGGGCGACGTGGTTCGTCGGCGGGAAGCTGAACATCGCCTGGAACTGCGTCCACCGCTGGGCCGTGCGGCGGCCGGAAGCCCTCGCCGCTGTCTCTCAGAGCGAGGACGGAGAGCGGCGAGAGCTGAGCTGGGCGGACATGTCCCGGCAGGTGACCCGCCTGGCAGAGGCGCTCGTGCGCCTCGGCGTCGGGCAGGGCGACCGGGTCGCGATCTTCCTCCCGATGTCACAGGAGGTGGCGATCGCCTCACATGCCTGCGCCCACATCGGCGCGATCCAGGTGCCGATCTTCTCCGGGTTCGCCGCGCCGGCCGTCGCCCAGCGGTTCCAAGCCGCCGAGGCGAAGGTCGCGATCACGACGGAGAAGTCGTTCCGTCGCGGCCGCGAGGTGCCGATGCTGGAGATCGTCGAGGAGGCCCGGGCCGAGTCGCCGATGCTCGAGCACGTCGTGGTCGCGCCGTGGGACGAACTCCTCGAGGACTCGCCGGGGGAGCTGCCCGCGGCGGAGCTCGACTCGGAGACGCCGTACCTCCTGACCTACACCTCCGGGACGACCGGCAAGCCGAAGGGCGTCGTCCACGTCCAGGGCGGCTTCCTCGTCTCGATCGCGCGAGAGGTCTGCTACCAGGCCGACGCCGGGCCCGAGGACGTCATCCACTTCGCGACGGATATGGGCTGGATCATGGGCCCGTGGACCGTGGTCGGCGGCCACGCCATGGGCTCCACGCTCGTTTTCGCCGAAGGAGCGCCCGACTGGCCGTCTGATCGGATCTGGCGTCTGATCGAGCAGGAGCGCGTTTCGATCCTCGGGATCTCGCCGACACTCGTCCGGTCGCTGATCCCGCACGGCGAGCCGGAGGCCGACCTCTCGTCGCTCCGGCTGATGGTCACGACCGGCGAATCGTGGAACCCGGAGCCATACCGCTGGCTCCACGAGCAGGTCGGCGGCGGCCGGTGCCCGATCATCAACTGCTCGGGCGGGACCGAGGTCGGCGCCTGTTTCCTCTCACCCACGCCGGCGATCCCGATCAAGGCCTGCTCGCTCGGCGGGCCGGCGCTCGGGATGGCGATGGACGTGGTGGACAACGAGGGCCGGTCGCTCGTCGGAACCGGCGAAGTCGGTGAGCTCGTCTGCCGCAAGCCCTTCCCCGGGATGACGCGCGGTTTCTGGCGCGAGCCCGAACGCTACCTGGACACCTATTGGCGCCGGTTCCCGGGAGTCTGGACGCACGGTGACTGGGCCTCGGTCGACGAGGACGGCTACTGGTTCCTCCACGGCCGCTCCGACGACACATTGAACATCGCCGGAAAACGAGTCGGGCCGGCGGAGCTCGAGTCGGCCGCGGTCGACCACCCGTCCGTGCTCGAGGCGGCGGCGGTCGGGATCCCGCACGAGATCAAGGGCGAGGTCGCGTGGATCTTCTGCATCGCCGCACCCGGGGTGGACGCCGGCGAGGAGCTCGCCGCCGAGGTCGGCGAGCTCGTCTCCCGCGACCTCGGCAAGGCCTTCCGGCCCGACCGCGTCGTCTTCGTGAAGGCGCTGCCGAAGACCCGGAGCGCCAAGATCATGCGCCGCGCCATCCGAGCGAAAGCCCTCGGGGCCGATCTCGGGGATCTCTCCTCGCTCGAGAACCCCGAGGCGCTGGACGAGATCGGACCGGCGCTCTAGCCGGAGTCGCCTTCGGTCAGCCGCTTCTGGAAGGCGGGGTACGCACCGCCCTTGCCGACGGTGACGAGAGTGTCGCCCTGCTGGATCACGTCGTGTGGGAGCGCTCCGGAAATGGGCTCCGGCTCGCGGAGGATCGCGATCACCGTGATGCCCACCTTGGCCCGGAACTCCGCCTCGGCGAGTGTCTTCCCGATCCAGGGGCTCGAGTCCGGCACGGGGATCCACTCGATCAGAAGCTCCCCGAGCGCCATCTCGAGGTCCTCGACGATCTTCGGCCGCTCGTAGGCCCCACCGAGGACGGCGCCGAGCTGGCGCGCCTCGTCGTCGTCGAGCGTGATCACCGAGCGAGGCTCGTCGTCGGACCCGGACCGGAAATGGTAGAGCTCGCGCTTGCCGTCGTTGTGGAGGATCACGGCGAGCCGGCAGCCTTCACCGGTTCGGATCGTGAACTTCGTCCCGATCCCGGGGAGACGGGTTTCCTGGAGTTCGGTGGACATCGTTCTAACCCCCTTCGGCCAGTGTAGGGGCCGGGAACAGGCGTCGGCCGATCAGCTTGGACTCCTTCATGAGAATGACGCCGATCGTCGCGGTGATGAGGACGTAGAGACCGGCGAAGGCCACGAAGGTGTCCTGCTGCGAATCGAGCAGCTTGTCGTTCGCCGACGCCAACTGCGCCAGGATGATCGTGAACTCGCCGTGCGCGATCAGCGCCACGCCGGCGTTGAAGCTCTGGCGCGCGGTGAAGCCGCCCATCCTGCCTGCGACGTGGCCGGTCGCGATCTTGCCCAGCACGGTGGCCGGCACGGCGAGCGCGAGCAGCCAGCCGACGTCGCCCAGCGCGGAGACGTCGATCGAGAGCCCGAAGACGAAGAAGAACAGCGCGGCGAAGACGTCGCGGAAGCTGAAGAAGCGTTCCTCGATCTCCTCCCGCATCGAGGTCTCCGAGAGCACGACGCCGGCCATGAGCGCTCCGATCGCCTGGGACAGCCCGAGCGAATCGGCGATCGCCGCCATCCCGACGAGGAAGCCGAAGACGCCAAGCAGGAAGAACTCGCGCGGCAACCGGTCGAGGAGGCGGTCGATCACAGGTGAGAGCCACTTCGAGAGGGCGAGGGAGAGCGCGATGAAGCCAATCGCCTTGCCGACGATCGCGAGGGTCTCCGCCTCCGCGCCGCCGCCGCCCGCGGCGAAGCCCAGCACGAGCGCGATCGCGATGTCCTCCGCGACGAGGATGGCGAGCACGAGGTCGGTCTCGTCGTCCGCGAGGCGCCGAAAGTCGATCAGGCCCTTGACGCTGATCGCGCTCGAGGAGACGTAGACCGCTGCGGCGAGGATCAGCGCCGCGAAGCTGAACCCGAACGCCGCGACGCCGACGATCAGGCCGAGCGCTCCATTCGCCGCGAGGTCGAACAGGCCGCCGAAGAGCACATGGCGCCGGCTTCTCGAGATCCGGGTGAGCGTGAACTCGAGCCCGAGGAAGAAGAGGAGGAAGATGATTCCGAGCTCGGCGACGAAATCCGTCACCTCCGAGGGGCTGATGAGCGAGAGCACCTTCGGCTCGTTGGGGCCTAGGAGGAGCCCGGCGAGCAGGTACGCAGGGATCGCGGAGAGGCCGAAGCGACTGGCGACGAGGCCGAGAATGCCGAGCAGCCCGACGGTCACGGCGAGCTCCGCGAGGGTCACGGCCCGACCCTACCCATCCCCTGGAAGACTCCTCCATATGGCCGACCGGATGGAGGGACAGGTCGCGCTCGTCACCGGCGGCGGGCGCGGCATCGGGGCGGGAATCGCCCGCGAGCTCGCCGACGCCGGGATGAAGGTCGCAGTGTCCGCCCGGACGCGCGAGCAGGTCGACGCCGTAGCGCGCGAGATCAACGGCAGAGCGGTCGTGGCCGACGTCTCGAAGCAGGAGGACGTCGACGCGATGGTCGCGGAGGTCGAGCGCGAGTTCGGCCCGATCGACGTCCTCGTCAACAACGCCGGACGGGCGCTCTGGGAAGAGGGGGCCTGGGAGGTCGAGGTCTCCGACTGGTGGAACGTCTTCGAGGTCAACGTACTCGGCGTCTACCTCTGCTGCCGGGCCGGGATCCCGGGGATGATCGAGCGAGGTCGCGGCCGCATCGTCAACACCGGCAGCGGCGCGGGCTACCTGCCAGGCCCAACCTCGACGGGGTACGGAGCCAGCAAGGCCGCCTTGTACCGATTCGGCGAACAGCTGGCGGTGCAGCTGAAGCCATACGGGATCCCGGTCTTCACGGTCAGTCCTGGGCTCGTCAAGACAGAGATGACGGCAGGCGTGTTCGCTGAGGGCGCGCCCTGGACGCCGCCGGAGCTCGCGTCGCGGTTGGTTCGGATCCTCGCGTCAGGACGGGCCGACGCGCTGAGCGGGCGCTACATCCACGCCGAGCACGACGACATCGAGGATCTGATCCGCCGCGCCGACGAGATCGCCGAGAAGGACTTGCACGCGATCCGCCTGCAGCGCTAGCTCTTCGGGGTGATCCAGGTGGCGCGGCCGGCGCCGAGAACGCGGCCGTCCTCGCCGAAGAGCGCCGTCCCGGCGTAGAGCTTCCGGCCGTCCTCGCCCAACGCCCAGCCGAGCACGACGCAGGGCTCGTCCGGGTGCGGAAGGTGCTCGACCCTGACGGCGAGGCGGCCGAGGACGGGCATCCCACGCTCGCCGCCGTGGACGGCATACGCGCCGGGACAGTCGAGCGCCGCCCACACGAACTCCGGCGCGACGTGGTCGGCGCTCGGCATCCAAGTCGCCGCGACGAGCTCGCTGTCGGGGACAGGTCCCGCGTAGATCCCGAGGCCGTCGTCTCGAGCCCAGCCGCAGACGAAGCACTCGGGGAACGCGCTCTCCTTGTCGCCTTCCGGCAGGGCGGCGGCGGCTGCGTCCTCGAACGGGATTGGATCGGGCAGGTCGAGGTCGACGTCCGCCGGCGTCGCCTCGGCCACGACGGCGTCTCCGTCCCGGAGCTCGATCCTGCGCCGGTCGTCCTCCCAGGCCACCTCGAGCGGGCGCTCCAGCGGCGGGGGAAGCCTCAGGGTGACCTCGGCAGGGCCATGAAGGAGCGATGCGAGCACCCCGCATGTGTAGCCGCCGTTCGCCGAGCCTGTCGGGCCGCGAAAATTGCTGTCGATGACCATCTCCATCGCCGGTACACTATGTTTTCGACTGTGAGGCGAAAACTATGAGGCTTGCGCTCGCCCAGATCAACACGGTCGTCGGCGACCTCGACGGGAACGTCGCTCGAATCGTCGGCCGACTGCGGGAAGCGAGAAACGCGGGAGCCGACCTCGTCCTCTTCCCCGAGCTTGCGGTCACCGGCTATCCGCCGGAAGACCTCCTCTTCCGCCCGGGGTTCCTGCGGGAGGCGCGCCGGGCCGTCGAGCAGGTCGCCGCGGAGACCACGGACATCGCGGCGCTCGTCGGTGTCCCCTGGCTCGACCGCGACCTCTACAACGGCTGCGCGATCTGCGCCGGCGGCGAGCTCAAGGCCGTCTACCCGAAGCGATTCCTGCCGAACTACGGCGTCTTCGACGAGGTTCGCTACTTCCAGCCCGGCCGAGACTCGTACCTCCTCAAGATGGGCGAGGCGCTGATCGGACCGACCGTCTGCGAGGACATCTGGCAGCCCGGCCCACCCGCGACCGATCTCGCGCTCGCCGGCGCTCTCGTGATCGCGAACATCTCCGCCTCGCCGTTCCACGTCGGCAAGGGGCTCGAACGGGAGGAGATGCTGATCACGCGCGCCCGGGACAACGCGTGCTGGGTCGCGCTCGTGAACGCCGTCGGCGGCCAGGACGAGCTGATCTTCGACGGGCACAGCGTCGTGATCGACGAGGAGGGCGAAGTCGTCGCGCGGGCACCGTCCTTCGAGGAGGCGCTCCTCGTGGTGGACATCGACGTCTCGACGGCGATCGCCCGGCGCCTCGTCGACGCCCGCCGCCGAGCGCTGGCCAGCGAGCGCGAGATCCCGAACCCACCCGTGATCGACCTCGGCGAGCCGCGCGCACAGGACAGGCCCGTGAAGCCCTACGTCGCTGAGCCGCTCGGCGAGCTGGAGCAGATGCGCCGCGCGCTCGAGCTCGGGCTCTACGACTACGTCGAGAAGAACAGCTTCAACGATCTCGTCCTGGGCGTCTCGGGCGGGATCGACTCGGCGCTCACGGCGGCACTTGCCGTCGAGGCGCTGGGGCCGGAGCGCGTCCACTGCGTCTCGATGCCGTCTCGCTACTCCTCCGAGGAGACCCGGAACGATGCGAAGCGGCTCGCCGAGAACCTCGGGACCAGCTTCCTCGAGCTCCCGATCGACCCGATCTTCGACCGCTTCGGCGACGCGCTGGCCGGCGTCTTCGAAGGACAGGAGGCCGACATCACCGAGGAGAACCTCCAGGCCCGCATTCGCGGGACTCTGCTGATGGCGCTCTCGAACAAGTTCGGCTGGCTCGTCGTCGCCACGGGGAACAAGTCGGAGCTCTCGGTCGGGTACGCCACCCTCTACGGGGACATGGCCGGCGGGTTCGCTCTCCTGAAGGACGTGTTCAAGACAGACGTCTTCCGGCTTGCGCGGCACCTCAACGAGCGCGTGGGCCGCGAGCTGATCCCGCAGACGACCATCGACCGAGCGCCGAGCGCCGAGCTCCGAGCGGATCAGAAGGACGAGGACTCGCTCCCGCCCTACTCGGCGCTGGACAAGGTGCTCGAGGCCTACGTCGAGGAGGACCGCTCGCACGAGGACATGACGGCAGACGGCTTCGACTCCGACGTCGTCGACCGGGCCATCGCGCTCATCGACCGGGCCGAGTACAAGCGCCGCCAGGCCCCGCCCGGCGTGAAGCTGCGGCCGAAAGCGTTCGGCCGCGACCGACGCACGCCGATCACCAACCGCTGGCGCGGTTGATTGGCTTTTCGACGGACGGGTACGAGCGTGCCATGAGGAAGACACAGACACTCGAAGCAGGGCTGGTCGGCTGGCGTGAGCGGTTCGCCCAGAAGATCGAGAAACCGGTGAGCAAGCGGACGCCGCTGACCGTCAAGCAGATCCGCGCCCTTCTCGGCGCGCTCTTCTTCGTCAA
>JBKKAR010000132.1:0-9894 GCA_046714355.1 Gaiellaceae bacterium
TTGATCAGCGTTTCGAAGATCTGCGTGATCACGCGGATCGACTCGCCGTCCGAGACCAGCGCGCCGTCAATCACGACCGGATCTGCCGCGCCTGAGAACACGAGCGTCCCGCCGCTCGCGCCTTCGCCGCCGCCTCCTCCGTCGTCTCCTCCTCCGCAGCCTGCTGCCGCCAGCACGAACACCGCTGTTGCAAGCAACAGCAAAATCCTCATGGACACCCGACCCACCTCAGCCTCCTGTCTCTCGCTCCAATGCTGAATCCGGGCAAGTATAGGAACCGACGTGTTAATCGCCCGTTTGGTTGGTGGCCCGATGTGGGAAAGACTCAGGTGATGCGTCGGATCCCCTTCCTCCTTCTCGTCTACCTCGTGATCGGTGGCGTCGTCGCCTACTCGGAGGACTACTTCGACAACGTCGAGACGACGAAACGCCTGATCTCGGCGATCCTCGCCGTGCTGCTCTGGCCGCTGGTGCTCCTCGGCTTCGACGTCAAGGTCACCTAGTAAGCGCCTCGCAGACGCGCCGCTATCACTTGAGGTTGCTGACGATGCTCTGCTGCGTTTCGGCGAGCTTCTTCATGAGGTTGCTCAGCGTCTCAGCGAACTTCGCCCTTCTCTCGAGGTAAGCCTGGAGCGTCATCATCTCCAGCTCGGAGAGCTCACCGTTCGTCGCAGTGAGATAGAGCGCATTCCGCTGGATCGCGTCCTGGTGCGTCTCGACTGACTCCTGTCGCCGCTCGATCTCGGCTAGCTGCCCGTCGAGGTCGAGGAGCAGGCGATTCAGCTCGGCGCAGGCGTCGGTGTCCTTCGCACGGTCGCAGTCGAGCGCCTCGGTTTCTGTCGCTTCGGCGAGGGCAGCTTGGTTCCGGCTACCGTCGTCGAGCGCGAGCCAGAGGGCGGGCGCCGCCGCAAGGGCGACGAGGGCGACTGCTGCGATCAGGATTCACCTTCGTCATGCTGTGAGGCCTCCTCGGCTAACGGCGGGGCAACGTCCCATCCTGCTCCAGGACGGCTTTACGCTCCTAGTTTCTTCCCAGTAGCCATGGACGAGATCCTCAACAATGCCGGGTTCTACGTCAGCTACGCGGTCATCCAGGCGATCGTCGTGCTGCTGCTCATCCGGCTGCTCGACTTCTACGATCGCCAGCCGCTCGGCCTGCTCGCCGTCATGGCCGGTTGGGGCGCTACCGGCGCTGCCCTCATCGCTCTGGCCGGAAACCGCACGGTGCGGGCGATGCTCTCCGACGACGCGCGGGACGTCTCGGCAACGCGATCGCCCCTCCCCTCGTCGAGGAAGGAGCCAAGGGCCTGGCGCTGATCGCGGCCGTCGGCCCGATCCGCTGGATCGCTCGGCGTTTCGGGGCGAGCCTCTTCGAGGGTGTGACGAGCGGCATGGTCTATGGCGCCGCCGTCGGCCTCGGGTTCGCGTTCACCGAGGACGTCTTCTACTTCGTGAACGAGGCGCAGACGCAGGGTCTCGAGAACGGGCTCGACGTGTTCGTCCACCGCCGCGATTTCTTCGGTCCCGCGATGCTTCACCACCCGCTCTGGACGGCGGCGTTCGGCGCGGGCCTCGGCGCAGCGGCGTGGACGGCGAGCAAGCCGCGCAAGGTGCTCTACCCGCTGCTCGGGTTTTCGGCCGCCGTGCTCATGCACGCGATCAACAACGGGCTCGTCGAAGCCGTGCTCACTCTTCGATATGGGCTGACGCAGACGGCCGCCTGGGTACGGGGCGAGATCGTCGACCCGGCCATGCAGGACACGGCTTCCACCCTCGTGACGCTCACGAACCTCCTCGACTTCTACGTCCTCGCGATGTTCGTCCTCGCCGTCGTGCTCTGGCTGCGCTACCAGCGACGCGTGATCGCCAGCGCGCTCGAAGACGAGGTCGAGTCTGGAGCCACGGTCGACTACCGGGCGCTTCTCCGTACGGGCCAGCTCGAGCGCTGGCGCCACCACAGGCGGCTCCGGCGAGAACTCGTTCGGCTCGCGTTGCTGAAGTGGCGCACGCGTCGCTTCGGAGGCGACTGGGATCGTGTGCAGCGCCTCCGACGAGAGATCTCCACGCTCGCGGCGTACGACGTCGGCGCCGGCAACCTCCCCGAGCCCGCGATCCCGCTCCTGGGCCGGGCGCACGAGCTCGAAGCACTGAAGGAGCTCGTGGGCCGGTCGGATGCGCGGCTCGTCACCCTAAGCGGTCCGGGCGGGACCGGAAAGACAAGGCTCGCGATCGAGCTCGCAAGGACGATCCGTGACGGGTTCCCGAGCGGCGCGTACTTCGTCTCACTGGCGCCGGTGCGGGACGCGTCGCTCGTGCCCGCGGCGATCGCGGAGGTGCTGGGCGTGCAGCAGCGCGAGGGTGGAGCGGCGCTCGAGCCGCTGAAGGACTTCCTGCGGGACAAGCAGCTCCTGCTCCTCCTGGACAACCTCGAACAGGTCGAGGACGCCGGTCCGGCGATCGCCGAGTTGATGGCCGCCGCCCCGCGTCTCCGTGTCATCGCGACGAGCCGCGCGGTGCTCGGCGTGCCGAGCGAGCGAACGAAGACTCACCGAGCACTACGTCGCCCTCGCCGAGCGCGCCGAGTTGGCGCTGACCAGTCCGGAGCAGCCGTTCTGGCTCGGACGCCTCAGCGAGGAGAACGCGAACATCCGCGCGGCGCTTGCCTGGTCTTCCGAACACGGCGAGCTGGAGCAGGGCCTTAGGATCGCGGGCGCTCTCGTCCGTTTCTGGAGCGCGCGGGGCCTGATGTCCGAGGGTCGAGGCTGGCTCGCCGGCGCGCTCGAAGGCCGGCGGTGAGGTCGAACCGCGCGTGCGCGGCAAGGCGCTCTTCGCAGCCGGCTATGCAGCGCTCGGCCTGGGTGACTTCACGGACGCACGAGCGCAGTTCGAGCGGTGCCTGGCGCTGGCGAGCGATCTGGGCGATCGGCAGCTCCACGGCGCGGCGCTCGCGCAGCTTGCCTGGCTGACGATGGCCGAGGGCCAGGCCGAGGAAGCCCGAGCCCTGGCCGACGCAAGCCTGCGGCTCGCGAGGCCGGCGGGAGACAAGATCACCGCCTCCGGCGCGCTCAACGTCCTGGGCGAGGTCGCATGGAGAGGCGAGAACGGCCAGGCGATTGGATTGTTCGAGGAAGGGCTTGCGCTTCGTCGCGAGCTGGGCGACGACCGTCTCGTCGCCAACTCGCTGCTCCTGCTTGGTCGGGTAGAGCAATCAGATGAGCGTTTCGAGGAGGCACTCGAGCTGGCTCGCGCCCTCGGCGACACGTGGAGCACGTCCGTCGCGCTCGTGAACCTCGGCCGGGCGAGGAGAGACGGTGACTTGTTGGACGAGGCCCTGGAGCTCTCCCGCGACCGCGGAGACAAGCGGCTCGAGGCCGAAGCGCTCCAGGCCCGCGCCGCGGTCGAGGTCGAGCAGGGCGACGCGGCCCGCGCGGCACGGATGCGGGGAGCCGCGGAAGGCCTACTCGACGAGGTCGGTGCCGAGCTTTCCCCGCCGGAGCTCGAGCTGGACGACGACCTGCTCCCCAAGCTCGAGCAGGCGCTCGGCAAGGAAGCGGTCGAGAAGGAATGGGCCGCCGGCCGAGCAAACGGCGCGGCGACCCCAGAGCGCGTTAGCTAGTTCGCGGAGACCGCGGCGAGGTCGCGGAGCGCGGCCAGCCTGGCCAGCGCCTGCGCCTCGAGTTGACGCACACGCTCCCGCGTCAGGTCGAGCTCGTGGCCGATCGCCTCGAGCGTCCACGGCTCGCCTTCGAATCCGAAGCGAAGCTCGAGGATGCGCCGCTCGCGCTCGGGCAGTGCGTCCAGCGCGCGCCGGACACCCTGCTTGCGGAGCGACTCCTCGGCCTCGTCGAACGGATCCGCGGCTTCCCGGTCTGCGAAGAGGTCTCCGAGCTCGCCCTCGTCGTCCGCGCCGACCGTCTGGTTCAGCGAGACCGACGCATGGGCGGCCCCGAGCGCCTCGTCGACGTGCTGCATCGGCAGCCCCGTCGCCTCGGCGAGCTCTTCCTTCGTCGCCTCGCGGCCCAGCTCGACCTCGAGCCGGCGCGCCGCCCGCGACAGCTTCTGCTGCCGCTCGACGACGTGGACCGGCACGCGGATCGTCCGCGCGTGATTCGCCACCGCGCGCTGCACCGACTGGCGGATCCACCAGGTCGCGTAGGTCGAGAACTTGAAGCCCCGCCGCCAGTCGAACTTCTCGACCGCGCGATTCAGCCCGAGCGTGCCCTCCTGGATGAGGTCCAGGAACGGGACGCCGAGCCCGCGGTAGCCCTTGGCGATGGAGACGACGAGCCGAAGGTTCGACTCGATCATGTGACGCTTGGCGATCAGGTCGCCGCGCTCGATGCGCTTGGCGAGCGCGATCTCCTCGGCTGCCGTCAGGAGCTTGTGGCGCCCGACGTCGGCCAGGAAGAGCTGAAGGCTGTCAGCCGAACCGACGACCGCGTCGAAATCGGGCTTCTTGGCCTTCTTCTCGGCCTGAGCTGCCTGCTCGGTCTCCTCGGCGGCAGCGTCGCGGATCTCGAGACCGATGGCCTCGAGTTCGCGCGTCAGCCGTTCGACGTCTTCTTCGCCGAGATCGTGCTCGACGACGAACGCCTCGAGCTCGACGGGCTCGATATGGCCGCGCTCCTCACCCTGCTCGATGAACGGGCGGGCCTGCTCACTTTCAAGCAATTCCTGAAGCTGGTGCTGTGTCAAAGCGGTTCTCTACGTCCTTCCTGCTGTCGCGGCAACCTACTTACTCTAAGAGGCCGGTCGGACCTCAAACCTTCTTACTGTATGACCAATTTCCTCGTTTTTCCATGGTTACGGGGCCGGTCCCGGCCCCTCGTCTCATAAAACGTGACGCTCTTTCTATGTATTCCGGGCGGGCGCGCGATTCGGTTCGCGGACGAAGCGCGTGTTTCTCCTAATTTAGGGAGACGCAGCCCCTTTGAAAAGGTTTGTCTCAGACCTTTAACTGAAAATTTATCGGCCGAGCCGGCACGGCCTCGACGGCCGGCGCCGCCTAGTCGGCGCCTTATTCAGCCGCGGCCGGTTGCTCTTCGCGCTGTTCCTGACCCTCCTGGTCCTTTCCGTCCTGCTCCTGCTGCTTCCGGCTGACCGGGAAATCGAACTCGACCTTCCCGTCCTCCTTCAGGATCAGGCGCGCACGGAAACCTTTTCCGGCGCGGGACCGGAAGCCGGAAAGGACCTCTCGAGTTTTTCCGTCCGCGAGCAGTTGGCGGGCGACCTCGGGCGTGAGCGTCCGGCCGGCGACGCGCTTCCAGATCACGAATCCGCACCCGGTTTCCTCCCGGCTCTTCCAGCTCGTGCAGCCGTAGGCGCGTGAGTTCTCCTTGATGATCTCGCCGGTTTCGGCGCCGCACTTCGGGCAGAGGCCGAGCTCGACGCGCTCCACTTTGATCTTCTCGTCGTCGAGGTTCGCGATCTGCTCGACCGTCGTCTTCGCGAAGCCCGCGATGCCCTCCATGAACGCCGAGCGGTCGCCATTCCCGTGCTCGATGTCCGAGAGCTGCTTCTCCCAGTCGCCCGTCAGCTCGGCGGAGGTGATCGGGTGCTCCTCGAGCATCGTGACCACGCTGAGCCCCTTGGGGGTCGGCTGCAGATCCTTGCCCGCGCGCTCGATGTACTCGCGGCGGATGAGCGTCTCGATGATCTCGGCGCGGGTCGCCGGCGTGCCGAGGCCGCGCTCCTTCATCGCCTCGCGCAGCTCCTCGTCGTCCACGAGCTTGCCGGCGGTCTCCATCCCCGAGAGGAGCGTCGCCTCGGTGTACCGCGGCGGCGGCTTGGTCTCCCTCGCCTCGCTCTCGGCCTGGGCGCACTTGACCTCCTGGCCCTGCGTCAGCTCGGGGAGCTCGCCCTCGCCCTCGGCGTCCTCGTCCTGCTTCGCCTCGTCGGCCTCGAGCCCGTAGACGCCGCGCCAGCCCGGCTCCAGCGTCACCTTGCCCCGGGTGCGGAACCGCTCGTTTTCGACCTCCGTGACGATCGTGGTCCGGGCGAACCGGGCGGGAGGGTGGAAAACGGCGAGGAAGCGCCGGGCGACGAGGTCGAAGATCCGGCGCTCGTCCGGCGTGAAGCTGGAGACGTCATGCGGGACGTCCGTGGGAATGATCGCGTGGTGGTCGTCGACCCGGGCGTCGTTGACGACGCGCTGAAGCGGTAGCTGGTCGAGGCCGAGCACGTAGCGCGCGCCGGCCGCGTAGTCCGGGATCGGTGCGAGCGTCTCCGCCGTCGGCTTCAACTCCGGGACGAGGTCGCCGGAGAGGTAGCGCGAGTTCGTCCTTGGATACGTGATCGCCTTCTTGCCCTCGTACAGCGACTGAGCGACGCTCAGCGTCCTCCGGGCGGAGAACCCGAAGCGACGGTTGGCGTCCCGCTGCAGGGAGGTGAGGTCGTAGAGGAGCGGCGCGCGCTCAGAGTGCTCCTTGCGCTCGACCGACTCGACCCGGCCCATCTTGCCGGTGACCTTCTCGACGATCTCGTCGGCGCGCTTTCCGTCCTTCAACCGCGTCTCGTCGCCCTCGAACCACAGGCCGTTGTAGCGGGGGTCGAACGTGGCGTGGACGAGCCAGTAGGGCTCGGGCGTGAACGCCTGGATCTCGCGCTCGCGCTTGACCATCATCGCCAGCGTCGGCGTCTGCACCCGGCCGAGCGAGACGACGCCGGCGCCCCAGCCACGGCGGACTGTGGCGGCGCGCGTGGCGTTCATCCCTACGAGCCAGTCGGCCTCGGAGCGGGAGCGGGCGGCGTCCCGCAGGGCCTGAACCTGATCCGACGGACGCAGCCGCTCGAAGCCGTCGCGGATCGCTTGCTTCGTCATCGAATTGATCCAGAGGCGATCGACCGGCTTGTCGACCTCGGCGGTCTCGTAGATGTGCGTGAAGATCAGCTCGCCCTCGCGCCCGGCATCGCAGGCGTTGATCACGCGGTCGACGTCCTTCCGCGCCAGCAGCTTGTGAACCAGCTTCAGCTGTGTTGCGGACTTCTTGTCGCGCGGGCGGACCTTGAACTCGGTCGGGATGATCGGCAGGGTGTCGAGCTTCCACGCCTTCCAGGCGGGGTCGTAGTCCTCCGGGTCGGAGAGCTCGAGGAGGTGCCCGACGGCGAACGTCACGACGTAGTCGTCGGACTCGTAGAAGTTCTTGTGCTCGTCGAACGAACCGGGAAGCGCACCGACGATGTCGCGGGCGACGGAAGGCTTTTCAGCGATGACCAGGGTCTTCATCGCGCCACACCGTAGCGAAGGGTGTCAAGCTCGCCCTGTCTCGGGAAGGGATACTGCTCGACCGTGAAATCGCGCATGTACCAGTTCATAGGGACCGTCTCGGGCGGCCCGATGCGGCGTTTGTTCCGGTTTCGCAGCAAAGGCGAGGAACACCTTCCACGCGAGGGTGGCTTCGTCCTCTCCGCCAACCACCACTCGAACATCGACCCCTGGCCGCTCGGCCTCCCTCTCTATCCCGACCGCCAGCTCCGGTTCATGGCCAAGTCGGAGATGTACACCTTTCCGTTCAAGCCGATCCTGAAGGCGATCGGCGCCTTTCCGGTGCGGCGCGGGATGGGGGACGAGGAGGCAATGCAGAAAGCGGTCGAGCTCGCGAGAGCTGGCGAGGTCGTCGCGATCTTCCCGGAGGGGACTCGCCGGAACAAGGGTGTCGTCAAGAAGCACAAGGCCCGCCCCAGGTCGGGCGCTGCGCGTGTCGCACTCCAGGCGGGCGTCCCGCTGGTGCCGGCCGCGATCGGCGGAACGGAGAGCCTGATGCGGCTCGGCCCGCTTCGCGTCGCATACGGGCCGCCCATCGACCTCTCGGATCTGGACCCGGAGGACATCCGTCAGAGCTCGAAAATCGCCACGGAGCGGCTGATGGATGCGATTCACGCGCTCGAGAAGACCTTGTAATTGAAAACCAAGGCTCTGCTGGTGGTCGACGGAGACTCGCTGGCTCACCGCGCCTACCACGGGCTCCCGAAGTCGATCAAGCTGAACGCCGTCGTCGGCTTCACGAACATGCTCGTTCGGCTCTGGGAGTCGGAGGAGCCGCGGGCGGTGCTCGTCGGCTGGGACACGCTGACGGTGCCGACCTACCGGCACGAGGCCCTCGCGGGCTACCAGGGCGGGCGGGAGTTCGACGACTCCCTCCTCGAGCAGCTCGACATGTTGCCCCAGCTCGTGGGCGCCCTCGGCTTCGCGGCGGCGAAAGCTCCCGGCTACGAGGCGGACGACTTCCTCGGCGCCGCCGTCAAGTCGGAGGACGAGCGCGGCGGACGATCGCTGGTCGTGACCTCGGACCGTGACCTCTTCCAGCTCGCCAGCGACACGACGACGGTGATCACCCCGGTGCGCGGAGTCTCCGAGCTCGCGCGCATCGGGCCGGACGAGGTTCGCGAGCGCTACGGCGTCGAGCCGGCTCAGGTTCCCGACTTCATCGCGCTGCGCGGCGACCCATCCGATCGCATTCCGGGCGCTCCGGGCGTCGGCCCCAAGACTGCCGCCTCGATCCTCAAGCAGTACGGCTCGCTCGAAGCCGCGCTCGACGCGGGACGCTTCCCGAACCTCCAGGAGGAGTTGGAGCTCTACAGGCGAATTGCCACACTCGACGCCTCCGCCCCCCTCCCTCCCCTCCCCGATCAGTCCCCAACCTGGGCGGAGGCGTCCTCCCTCTTAGAGTCCTGGGGCCTCGGCAATCTCGCCGGCCGTCTTGCTGCTCGTTACGCATAGCCTGGAACCGCCGGACGTCCTCGAGCCGTGATGGAGATCGTCAGCCACCCGGACATGGCGCGCCTGCACCCGACCAGCCACCACCCCGAGAGCCAGGAGCGACTGCGGGTCCTCCTCGACCGCTTCGAGTTTCGCGAGGCACAGCCGGCCCGCGAGAAAGACGTCTTGCGCTGCCACGACCGAGAGCTCGTCGATCTCGTCCGTCGAATCGACCGGCCCGCGACGATCGGGCTCGACACCGTCGCATCGGAGACGACGTACGAGGCAGCGATGCTCGCCGCCGGTGCGGCGATCGAGGCCGCTCGAATCGAAGGCTTCGCGCTCGTCCGGCCACCCGGCCACCACGCGACGACCGACGAGGCCATGGGCTTCTGCTTCTTCGACAACGTGGCGATCGCCGCTCGCTACGCGCAGGTCGAGCTCGGCGTCGAGCGAGTCGCGATCCTCGACTGGGACGTGCACCACGGCAACGGGACAGAGGCGATCTTCCGCGACGACCCGGGTGTGCTCTTCGTCTCCATGCACCAGTGGCCGTTCTATCCCGGCACGGGCGGGCCGGACGACCAGAGCGAGACGCTGGTGAACGTCCCGCTCCCGGCCGGATCGACAGACCAGGACTACCTGGAGGCGTTCGACGCGCGGGTGGCCCCCGCCGTGCGCAGATTCGATCCGGAGGCGCTCATCGTCTCCGCGGGCTTCGACGCGCACGAGGAGGATCAGATCGCGCAGATGCTCGTGACCGAGGCGGGCTTCCGCGAGCTCGCGCGACGCTCGGCCGGCCTCGCCCCCCGCGTCGCCGCCGTGCTGGAGGGCGGCTACAACGTCGAGACCCTGCCGAGTCTCGTCGCGGCCGCCCTCGAGGGCTTCTCTCTATAGACACGGCCGGCTTGCGCCGGCCGTGTCGTTCGGTAAGGAGGAAGAGCCACCGCCCTCACCGCGATTTCGCGAGGAGAGAGGAGTTGCTCTCAGTATCCGCCCCAGATGACCCGGCGTCGTCGCCCGATTCGGGCGATCGGACTCACCCAGAATGGGTGATTAAGAGGCTCCAACATGATGACGCTTCGTCGCCGGGGTGCGATGGGCGGTGTGAGCCAAGGACGCAGGGAGCGTCCAGATCGGTGTTATCTGGGCGCGACTGAGGACGCGGGCTCACGCCGTCCAGCGCGGCCCGGAGG
>JBKKAR010000133.1:0-13490 GCA_046714355.1 Gaiellaceae bacterium
CGCTCGCCCTCCGCGGTCGCCTGAACCTCGATCAGGCGGCCGTCGCCGCTCATGACGACGTTCAGGTCGACGTCTGCGCGAGAGTCCTCCGAGTAGTCGAGATCGAGCAGTGCCGCCCCGTCGACGATCCCGAGCGAGACACCAGCGACCGAGTCCGTGAGCGCCTTGCCGAGCCCGAAGCGATCGAGCGCGCGACGAGCGGCGACGTAGGCGCCAGAGATTGCCGCGCAGCGGGTACCGCCGTCCGCCTGGAGCACGTCGCAGTCGATCCAGAGAGTCCGCTCGCCGAGGGCGCCCAGGTCGGTGACCGCGCGCAGCGAGCGGCCGATCAGGCGCTGGATCTCGACGGTGCGGCCCTTCTGCTTGCCCGAACTCGCCTCGCGCTGGGTGCGCTCGCCGGTGGACGCCGGGAGGAGCCCGTACTCCGCCGTCATCCAGCCCTTGCCCTTGCCCATCAGCCACCGGGGAACGCCCTCCGTGATCGACGCCGTGCAGAGAACGCGCGTCTTGCCGGCGGAGATCAGCGCCGAGCCGGCCGGCTGCTCGAGGTAGTCGACCTCGATCTCGAGCGGCCGCAACTCGTCCGGCCGACGGCCGTCATTTCTCATGCCGCCGCCGCCTCGAGCTCGGCGATCTCGACCCGCCCCACTCCCTCGAGTGGCAGCTGGAGAAACCGCTGGCCGAGCTCCCGGAAGCGGTCGATGTCGCCCGTCGTCAGGAATCGGTAGCCGCCCTCCCGCGCCGGGTCGTTCTCGATCCCCTTCCGGTTGAGCGTCTCTGCGACCTCGCGCGCCGTCTCATCGGCGGAGAAGACGAGCGTCACGTCGCGGCCGAAGACGCGCTGGAAGATCGGTCGGATCAGCGGGTAGTGCGTGCACCCGAGGATGACGGTGTCCACGTCTGCGCCCTTCAGCGGTTGCGCGTACTCGCGGACCGCCGCCGTCGTCTCGGCGCCGAACGGCTCTTCTCCTTCGATCAACGGCACGAGCCGAGGGCACGCCATCGGGAAGAAGCGCGTGCCGGCATCGAGCGTGTGCAGGAGGTCGGCGTAGCGCCCGGCCTGGACGGTCGCCTCGGTCGCCATCAGCCCGATCCGCCGGTTCCGCGTCACCTGGACGGCGGCGTGCGCCTCGGGCGTGATCACGCCGACGACCGGGACGGAGATCCTCTCCTGGAGGTCCGGCAGCGCCGCCGAGGTCGCAGAGTTGCACGCGACCAGGATCAGCTTGACGCCCTGCGCCTCTAGGTAACCGGCGATCTCGAGCGAGAACCGGCGCACCTCGTCCAGCGGCCTCGGGCCGTAGGGAAGGCGCGCGCCGTCTCCGAGGTAGACGAAGTCCTCGTGCGGCATCGTCACAAGGCATTCGTGCAGGACGGTCAGCCCGCCCATGCCCGAGTCGAACACGCCGATCGGCCGAGGATCCACATCGCGATTGTATGAAGCCGCCGGGTCCATCTACCCTCTTTCGGCGTGGGTCGCCGTTTTCTCTTGCTCGTTGCGCTCTTCTTGCTCCTGCCGGCAGCTGCTGCGCAGGCGTACACGAAGAGCGAGCACGTGCTCGCCATGGGCGACGGCGTCTCGCTTGCCGCCACCTACTACACGCCGGACGGGGCGCCGCCTCAGGGCGGCTGGCCGGCCGTCCTCATGCTCCACGGGCTCGGCGGCGAGCGCAGCTCGATGAACGCCGCGGCCGAGGCGCACCTGGCGCCGCACGGCTACGCCATCCTCACGGTGGACGCACGAGGGCATGGCGCCTCCGGTGGCCAGTCCTCTCTCGTGGGGCCGCGGGAAGTCGCGGACTACGCGACGGCGCTCGCCTGGCTGCGCGCCCGGCCAGGCGTCAGCGACGAGAAGATCGGCGCGTTCGGCGTGTCCCTCGGCGGGGGCTCGGTGTGGAAGCTCTTGACCGCGCCCGGGACCCGACTCGCCGCCGCTGTCCCGGTCACGACGTGGACGAGCCTCTACGACTCGCTGCTGCCGCAGGGTCTCGTGAAGTCCGGCCTCGTCGCCTACTTCTACAACCTGCTCGGGCCCAACCGCTGGACTCAGGAGATCACCACACTCAAGGACGATGCGCTCCAGGGACGGAACCCGGAGCGGCTCCGTGAGTTCGCCGCCACCCGCTCGGTGCGGGCGGACCTGGGCAAGATCCGGACGCCCGTCTTCATGCTCCAGGGCCGGCGCGACTACGCCTTCGACATGCAGGAGGCCCTCAGCGCCTTCGGGCGGCTGAGCGGCCCGAAGCGGCTCTACGTCGGTGACCTCGGCCACCCGCCGGCGACAAATCCGGCCGCCGAGCAGACGTACTACTTCGGCCAGGTCCGAATGTGGTTCGACCGGTTCCTCAAGGGACAGCTGAACGGAATCGACACCCGGCCGCGCTTCGAGCTCGCGCCGGACCCCTGGCGGGCGAAGACGTACCAGGCCAAGGTTGCGCCCGCCCGCCGCGTCCTCCGCCTTCGCTTCCGCGGCCGGACGACGATCGACGGGTTCGGCGAGGTCATCCGCACCACGGCTCCGACCCGGCGGCTGAACGAGACGTTCGGCCACGCGCTCGTCTCCGTGAAGATCTCGACCCCGACCGGCTGGCCGCACCTCGTCGCCGTTCTCTCGGCCCTCACACCGAAGGGCGAGATCGTGATCACCCAGGGCGGCATCCCGACCTCGACGCTGAGCTCGAGCGCCCGCCTGGTGACGATCCGCCTGATGAGCCAGGCGACGACGATCCCACGGGGGTCTCGCCTACGGCTGACGCTCGCCGGCGCCTCGACCGCGCAGAACCCGGCCAACCTCCTCTACCTCGCGAGTCCCGAGTCGAAGTCCCGTTTGACCCTCACCGAGCCGAGGGTCGTCCTCCCGGTTCTGCGCAGCCCCATCTCTCGGTGAGGGCGGCGCTCGGCGTCCTGCTGGCCGTCGCCTTCGGAGTCGCGCTGCCCGGGGCCCACGCGGGCCCGACGGCGGATCCGGGTCTGACCCCGACCTCGATCCTCATCGGCGGAACGGTTCCGCTGACCGGTCCGGCCGCCGCGTTCGCGTCCGTCGCCCCCGGCGCCGACGCCTACTTCCGCTACGTCAACGACCGGGGCGGGGTCTTCGGACGGAAGATCCGCTACCGGTACGTGGACGACGGCTTCGAGGTCAATCGAACGGTGGAGCAGACGCGCCGGCTCGTGCAGCAGGACCGTGTCTTCGCGATCTTCAACTCGATCGGCACCGAGCACGCGATCGCCGTGCGCCCCTACCTGAACCAGGTGCGTGTCCCCCACGTCTTCCTCGGGACCGGCGCGAGCACCTTCCAGCGCGAGCGGGCCCGCTTCCCGTGGTCGATGGGCTACCTCCCGAGCTTCGCCGGCGAGGCGGCGATCTACGGGAAGTACGTGGCCCGGACGATGCCGCGCGCGAAGATCGCCGTCCTCTACGAGAACACCGACTACGGCAAGGATCTGACCGCGGGGCTGCGGCGTGGACTCGGCTCTCGAACCGGGCGCATCGTCGCCGTCCGCAGCTACGAGATCACGGACGCCGACGTCAACTCCCAGGTTTCCCAGCTGAAGCGCTCGGGGGCGAACACGTTCATGCTCTTCGCGACTCCTGGCTTCGCGATCCAGGCCTTCATCGCCGCCCACCGCCAGGCTTGGAAACCGCTGACCTTCATCAGCTCGGTCTCGATCGAGCCGTCGATCATGAACGTGATCCGGTTCAACACGAACGCCCGTGCGACGGCTGGGACGATCAGCATGGGCTACCTCAAGGACCCCTCCTCACCGACGTGGGCGCGCGATCCGGCGATCCGCCTCTACCGCCAGATCATGCGGCGCTACCTCCCGAGCCGGAAGGCGACCGACGTCTACCACTACTACGGGATGGCCGTGGCGCACTCGATGGTGCACGCGCTCCGCAAGTCCGGGAAGAACCTGACCCGGGCCGGGCTCCGCCGCGCCGTCACGCACCTGAACCAGACGGACAACCCGTTCCTGCTCCCGGGGATCACGGTCCGCACGTCGACCCAGAGCTACTTCCCGATCGCGAAAGCCAAGCTTTTCCGCTACAGCCAGAAGGGCCAATGGGTGCCGTTCGGGCCGCTGCTTGCGGCGCGGTGACGCCGAGGCCTCTCCCTCGGATATATGGCTCGTCGTCGGGGTGCGATGCTCGGATGCCAGGCCGCGGACGCAGGCTGCGTCCATATCGAGTGAGATATGGATGCAGCCGAGGACCCGGCGTGGTGCCGAGCAGCGCGGTCCGACGACTCAGCCTTTATTCGAGGGAGAGGCCTGTGAGAGGATTGCGCCCGTCACCCGCCGGGAAGAAGGCCGCAACTCATCACTGAAATCCGCGTCTCACCCCACTGAAAGGGGGTCACTTGACCAGAACAGTTCGATTCATCCTGCTCTCGTCGGTCTGCGCTCTTGCGCTGGCTTTCGGGAGCAACGCGCTCGCGGCGTATAACCCGTCGCTGCTCGTAGCCGGTACGAGTCACGCCACCGGGAGCGGCGGGCCCGTCGTGATCGGCGTCGGCCAGGACGCCAACGACGACGCTACGGGCGTCATCACGATCTACTCGCCGCGCGGGTACGGCGTCACTCTCGGACAAGCGCCCGGGACGAAGATCGGCGACCTCGACGCCGTCGTGAAGGTGGGTGCCCTTGGTGGTGCCCGCGTCGAGATCACAGGGACCGTGACAGCTCGCGATCCCGCGCAGTACATGAATGCTCAGCAGTTCCCTTGCGGCGGGGGTGTCCGTCACGAGGCCGTCTGGCTGATCGAGTCGACGCTCGCCGGGAACCCGCTGCAGATCCCGGCCTACGTCGATCGAGTCACAGCCGGACCTGAGGCGGCCTTTGCGTCCGCGAAGATCCGCATCTGTCTCGCCTCGCCGTACGTCCCGCCGCCGCAAGGTGCTGCCGCGGGCGCGTCGCTGATCGTGGCGGCGTTCTCGGTTCAGGGCGTCTTCAGCAACCCGAACACCAGCGGGTCGTATCCGTGGAACGGCCTCTTCATCCCGTACACGGTCGGGGCGGCCACGCTGAACGCGGCGAACGCGGCGCAGAGCACGTCCTACACGCGTCTGCCGGTTCAGCTCGCGGTGACCGCGAAGAAGCTGAAGCGCGGCAAGCTGCGGTACGCTCGAGTCACGGCCTGCCTCAGCGAGGCCGGCCAGGGCGTCCGCGGCGTGAACGTCAACTTCCTCGCGGGGAAGTCGGCGCGCAAAACGGTTCGCGTCAAGCGGGCCCGCACAAACTCGCGCGGGTGCGCGACCGTGCTGGTGCGGCTTCGGTTCAAGGTGACCTACTTCCGGGCGAGCACGGCGATCCCGGACCGGGATGTCACCGCGTCACCGGGCTGCACTCCGCCGCTCTCCGTCGCGGCGGGGGCACCACCGGCGCGATGCTCCTCGGCAACGCTCGCTCCCGTGATCGGGCCGTTGTTCAGCCGGAACACGGCGCGAGTGCGTCGGTAGCGACCTGAGATGAGTGGGGCCCCGAAAGGGGCCCCACTCCTATCCTTTCCGCATGACCGTCAGGATCCGGGTCGGAACGTGCTCGTGGGCCGACGAGGCGCTTTCGAAGCACTTCTATCCGCCCGGCCTGAAGGCCGGCGAGCGGCTCGCCTACTACGCCGAGCACTTCGACACCGTCGAGCTCGACTCGACGTACTACCGCTTGCCGGTCGAGTCGATGGCCGCGCGCTGGGCGGAGCAGACACCCGAGGAGTTCGTCATGCACGTGAAGGCGTTCGGCGTCATGACACGGCATCCGGTGAAGAAGGAGCAGCTGCCGACCGACCTCCGAGACGAGGCGCCGGTCGACGAGCGCGGCCGCATCGACCGCCCGCCGAGGGAGTTTCGCGCGGAGGTCTTCCGGCGCTTCCGCGAGGCGCTCGAGCCCTTGCGGTCGGGCGGCAAGCTCGGCGGGATCCTCTTCCAGTTCCCGCCCTATGTCGTCTTCAAGGACCTGTCGCTCGAGTACCTGGCCTGGGCGAGGGAGCAGATGGGCGACGACGAGATGCTCGTCGAGTTCCGGCATGCCAGCTGGTACGAGGAAGACGTGCGCGCCGAGGTGCTCTCGTTCCTCGAGGAGCACGGGATGTCGCTCGTGGTGGTCGACGCTCCGAAGGTCGAGGCCAAGAACGTGCCTCGGACGCTCTTCGCGCTGACCTCGCCGAACCTCTACGTCCGCTTCCACGGCCGCAACGCCGCGACGTGGAACGTGCGGGGCAAGAGCGCCGCCGAGCGCTTCGACTACCTCTACTCCGAGGAGGAGCTGCGCGAGTGGGTCGAGCCGCTGCGCGAGCTCGCCGGTCAGGCCGAGAACGCCTATGCCGTCTTCAACAACAACAACCGAGCCCCGGGACCGGACGGCGGGTGGGTCGCGCAGGCAGCGGTGAACGCCCAGCAGTTCAAGCAGCTGCTGTCAGGGGCCGGCGTCCCAGCCTAGACGGTACGGAGGAACTCGGCCAGCAGCTCGTTGAAGCGGTTCCGCCGGTCGACGTTCGTGAAGTGCCCGGCCCCCTCGATGAGCTCGAGGCGGCCGTTCGGCGCCGATGCAACGATCTCGCGGGCCTCGTCGACGGGCAGGAACGGATCGGCGTCGCCGACCACGACCCAGAGCGGGCCCCCGAAGCTCGCGACGACGTCGCTTGCATCTCGGCGGTCGCGCAGCGCCTCAGTTGCGCGGATCAGCTCCTCCACCGTGCGCTCCGGCGGCGGTGGCGCAGGCGCGTTCGGCGCCCAGGCCTCGATGCCGTCTTCGCGCAGTGTCTCGATGGCGGCGTTTCGCGCCGCCGTCCGCTCGGCGTCGTCGGCACCGGCCCGCGAGCCGGCGAGGAAGAGGCCGCGGACGCTCTTCGGCGCGAGCCGCGCCAGCGCCAGGGCGACGTAGCCGCCCATCGAGGCGCCGACGGCGGCGAACTCCCCGTCGGCCTCCTCGAAGACCTGCTCGGCCCACTCGTCGATCGAGCTGCCGTCGAGCTCGTACAGGTTCGGTGCGACGACGTGGTGGCCCTCTAGGGCGTCACGCTGGGGCGCCCACATCTCGGGGCCGAGCGGGAATGCATGGAGGAGGACGACCTTCATGCGTGCTCCACGACGACGGCGCCGGGGAGCTCGCGCGCCTGCTCGAACCCGTAGTCGGCGCCCGCGAGGCCGAGTGCCGCCCCGACGTCGGCGATGAGCTCCTCGGCAGGCGGCAGCTCTTCCGGAGACTCGGCCGTTCGCGCCGCGGCCCGGATCCGCGCCGCCTCGGCGCCGGTCAACCGCCCGAGGACGGTCGGGTTGGCGCGCAGCGCGATCGCGTCGCCCGGCGCCACCTGTCGAAAGCTTGGGACGGAGACGTACTCGTCCATCAGCCGCCCACGCTCCATCGCGATCAGGTGGACGATGCGGCCGTACTCGACGCCGATGACGAGCGTCACGTAGCCGGAGCCGCTGGAGAGCTCGCGGCCGAGCGCCCTGAGCTTGTGCGGATCGCTGTCCGCGACCTCGTCGTACACGGCGACCCAGCCGTTCCGCGGCGGGGAGACGACCGTCACGCCCGAGGCCTTCACCCTTGGTACCAGGCGCTCGACGAGTGTGACGACGGCTCCCTGGTCGTCCGTCTGCAGGTGCACGGAGCCGAACGACGGAAGTTGCTCGTCCGGCTCCTCGCCTCGCATGTCGGCTGCCGCCGCCCGGAGAAGCGCCAGCGCGACTCCTTCCCGCGGCTCGGCAAGGTGCAGGACGACTCCGCCGTCGGCCTCGGCCCGGAGCGACCCGACCACTTCGCCGTTCTCGTCCGCGACGAACGCGTCGCCCTCCCGCCGGACGTTCATCCGGGGTTCCTGTTCGCTGCGAGGAGGTAGTGGGCGGTCAGATTCTGGAAGGGGTCGAAGCGGGCACCGAGCTCGCGTACCTCCGAGGTGGAGAACACGCGGCCGTCACCATAGAAGGCGGAGACCGCGTAGCGCAGCGCCAGGTCGCCGGCCGGCCACGCCCGAGGGCGGGCGAGGTGGCGCGCGAGGAACCAGTCGGCCGTCCATTCGCCGATGCCGGGGAGCTGGACGAGTGCCGCCTTCACCTCGTCGTCGGGTAGCTCGGCGAGCGCCGCGAAGTCGAGCTCAGAGCGGGCTAGGCCCAGGACGTACTCCGCTTTGCGCCGGGAGAAGCCGAGGGCCGTCAGCTCCGCAGGCTCGGCGACGGCCACCCGCTCCGGCACGGGAAAGACGAAGGCGCGCTGCGCGCGGACGCCGAAGCCCTCGACAAAGCGGTTGCGGACGGCGAAGGCGGCTCGGAGCGAGATCTGCTGCGCCGTGATTGCGCCGACGAGCATCTCGAAAGGATCCGGAGCGAGCGCCGGGCGCAGGCCGCGGAGCCGAGAGACCTCCGCAGCGAGGACGCGGTCGAAGGGGACGAAGCTCTCGAGATCGAACTCGGCGCCGAGGAGCTTGAGGACGACGCGCTCGATCTCGTCGTCCAGCGGATCGACGTCGACGCCTCCGGCGGCCGGCTCGATCCGCACCTCCCTCCCGCCGACCACGCGGTGCAGCCCGCCCTCGTACCAAAGGTTCGCGAGGTCCGGCCCGAAGGCGCGAAAACGCTCGGTCGTGAGCTCGAAGTCGAACGGCTGAGGAACGGCGACGAAGGCCAAATCGTAAGAAATTCGTTAACTCGTTCGCGAGAATCCCTGGAACAGAGGGGGCCTGGCGGCGCTGTGGACCGTACCCGGCGCCGTGCGCTGACCTCACGTTTACCGGCTCCTCTCGCGGGTACGAGCGTTCCGTCTGCCAGGAAGAACAAACAGGGGCGTACACGCGCCCCAGAGGAGGCGAAGCAATGCGCAAGGGATTCGTAACACTGTTCGCGGCCGTCGTCATGGCCGTCGCGGCAACCGTCTCACCGGCGGCTGCTGCCAATCAGAACGGGCTCGTCAACATCAACGTCGAGGACAACGTCGTTCAGGTCCCGGTCTCCGTCGCGGCGAACGTCTGCGAGATCGATGTCGCAATTCTCGTCGGCCTGCTGGCCGATACCGGAAGCACCACGTGCACCGCGATGGCGGACAGCGGCGCAACGGTTACCGAACGGCCCAATAACGGTGGAAGCACGAGGCAGAACGGGCTGATCAACGTCAACCTCGAGAACAACGTCATCCAGATCCCGATCGCAGCAGCGGCCAACATCTGCGACGTCACCGTCGCGGTTCTGGTCGGCGCGATCCTGGAAGACAATGCAACCCAGTGCGACGCCGGCGCGGGAGCGGACGCTATCGCGGCCTAAAGCCGCGTCGTTCCTAACGGGCAGACGCGACGCCGGGCGGGACTATCCCGCCCGGCGTCTTCTTCTTGCTGAGCTTGTACCGAAATGGGGACGACTCGCTGCGAGTCGTCTGCCAGGACGAACATCGAGGCGGCGCCCCCAGGTGAATGATCCCTCTTGGGCGAGGATCTTGCGGTCTCAAGAGCGTCGCGAGCAGTCGAAAGGGTTACCGTCTCGAGAGATGAACACGGAGCAGATCGCACCGAACCTGTGGCACTGGACGGCGCGGCATCCGGGCTGGAAGCCGGAAGACCGCGGTGCCGACGGCCTGGGTTGGGAGGAGATCGTGTCCTCCTATGCAGTGGTCGCCGGCGTCGTGCTCGTCCTCATCGACCCCCAGGTGCCCGGCGACGACACGGATCGCTTCTGGGAGGCGCTCGACGGAGACGTCGAGGCCCATGGCCCGCCCGCGATCCTGGTCACGGTCTTCTGGCACGCACGCAGCGCGGAGGAGATCGGCGACCGTTATCCCGGGGCGACAATCTGGGCGCCAGCAGACACTCCCGACGAGGTCGCCGAGCGGCTCAGTTCACCGAAGACCTATTCGGCCGGGGACGAACTGCCGGGCGAAATCCGGGCGTACGACGTCTCCCGCCTCGGCGAGATGGTGCTCTACCTGCCCTCGCACCACGCGGTGGCGTTCGGCGACGTCGTGCTCGACGGCGTCCGCATCTGCCCCGACGGCTGGCTCAGGAACGACGTGAGCCGAAACGACGTCGCGGACGCCCTCCGCCCGTTGCTCGACGAGGAGATCGACCTGCTCCTCCTGACCCACGGCGGCCCGATCGCCGACGGCGCCCACGAAAAGCTCGAAGCCGCCCTAGAACTGTGAGCGCCCGCTAGGGCGCGCTCGACTCCCAGAGCGCAGCGTCTTCGCCTTCGCTTCCGCCGCCGAAGAGGGTGCCCTTAGCCATGCGCGCAACACCATTCATCTCGACGACATCACCGGCGAACGCGCTGCTTGAAATCCGTGTCCAGGTCTCGCCGTCCTCTGAGCGCCAGACCGCGGCCGCAATCTTCCCCTCGTCGAACCCCACAGCGACCAGCTCTGAGGGAGCTGCCGCAACAGCGCGCATTTGCTGACCCCGTAGGGCGAAGTCGCCTCCGGCTCGCCTCCACGTCGAGCCTGGATCGACGAACCAAGCTGCCGCCGCGGTGCGATTGCCTTGCTGCTCGCGACCGACGGCAACGATTCGTGTGCCAACGGTCGCCATCGAATTCATCTCCAGGGAACGTGTCGGAGCTCCCAGGTCGGGGTCGGATACGGGCGACCAGTCGGAGCCGCCCAGAGACGTCCACACAGCGGCGTCATCGACGTCTCGCCCGACAGCAACGAGCTGGCCGTCTAGTTCCACGACGTCCTTCATCACTTGGCTGTTCGCTCCCGCCAGATCGGTGTCGTCAGCGGCGGCGCGCTCCCAGCTCTCGCCGCCGTCCCGCGACACCCACACGGCGGCGTCGAACTTCCCGTCGTGACCCCGGTCGTTCCCGACGGCGACGAAGCTCCCGTCCCGGCGCGCGATCGCCGCGTACGCGCGCTGCTGACCGGGGCCGCCACAGCCATCATCACAGCTGGCGGATTGCCAGCCGTCGCCCGACCTCAGCCAGAAGGCGGCATCTGATCCCCTAGAACCGACTGCGATGAGCTCGTCCCCTGCGGAAACGACGTCCCACATGACGCCGCGTTCGCCGCCCACATCGCCAGGGGACCAACTCGAGCCGTCGAACATCCAAACCGCCGCAGCGTCGCCGCTCCTTCCCACCGCGACCGCTCTGTCCTCAGGAACGTTGGCCAGGGCCAGGATCTCCTGTTGGCCGCTCCCATCGAGCGAAGCACCGGCCTCAACTCGTGTCCACTGTCCTTCCGAGCCGTCAGGAATGTCGTCCGAGCCGTCACGAAGGAGCGCAAACGCGAGTGCTGCAAGCGCCGCAAGGACGAGGACGGCGCCAACCGCGACCCAGAGGCGGCGGGACGAGATGGCGCTCGCTACAGCCGACCCGGTAGGAGGCGTCGGCCGGTCGGCTGGAGCCACCTTCCGTGGGGCGGTGCGCTCGAAAGAGCGGGAGGCGGGCACGTTCTCCGCCAGGAGTTCGTCGAGGGTGCTGATCAGGCGACCCACGTCGTAACGCCAGCCGTGGTCGCTGAGCTCCAGCGCTTGGCGCCGCGCGATCGCCCGGACTTCGGGAGGCAGTGTCTCCGGGTCCGGCATCCGCGCCCCTGAGACGAGCACGGGGATTGGCGTCACGTCGGGCCGCCGGAGGCCGGTCTCGACCTCGAGCCGAACGAAGTCCTCGGGATCGGCGATCCGCGGCCTACCCTGGTCATCCTGGACCGTCGCCCACCTCGGCCCCATAACGACGATCAGCACGTGACAAGCGGCCACCGCGTTGGTGATCTCGTCGACGAAGTCCACTCCCGGCTTCATGTCCACGTCCATGAACACGTTCGCGTCCTCGAACCGTGCGACCATGGCGTCGTACAGTCGCCCCGCGTGGGCGGCGGTCTCCTCGCGTCGGTAGGTGATGAAGACCTTCGCAGGCCCTGTCGGCCCCGAGCTCAACCCCCGCCCCCGATCCGCTCGCTTGCCTCATCGTGGTGCGAGACCCAGGCCGCATGCTCCTGGGAGACCAGACCCTCGACGCGCTCGGCGAGCAGGGGCTCCGGATCGGGAGCCGCGGCGTACGGCCCGGCGCGCGCAAGGAAGAGGAATTTCTCGTGCTTGAGCCGCTCGCAGGTCGACCGGTAGGTGGTCCAGTTCTGCTGATACTGCTGGAGCTGCTGCAGCCCCTCCAGGACGACGATCAGGGCGCCCCCGCCCCCCATCAGCCACCTGGGTGCCGACGCAGCCGCTGCCACGGGAATCGCGGCCGCGACCACGATCTGACAGATCTTCACGGTCTTGAACCAGAGCTGGTTGTGCCGGCTCTTCGAGTCGTACCAGGCGATCTGGTCTTCGAGCCGCTGCTGCGCCGGCGACAGCGCCGGTTGGCCGACCGGCGGGGCCTCTTCCCCGGGGCGACTCTCGACCGACGTGTTCGCAGGCATGCGACGCTCCTCTGCTGCGACGCTAGGCGGCGCGTCTCCTCCCGTCAAGGACAGGTAGGACGACCGGGCCGACTCGCTAGAGCTAGAAGTGTGAGGTCGCGCCCGCCGGGTCGGTGTCGTAGGACGCTGGCACGCCGTCCTCCGTGTACCACGAATACGCGTACTTGCCGTCGTCCAGAGCCTTGGCCAGCTCTGACAGCTTCAGCGGGTTGAACGTGTCGCACATGACGGCGAGCTCGTGTGTCTCGGCCATCCCGATCGACTTCTCCGCGAGACCGGGGTGCGGCCCGTGCGGGATCCCCGACGGGTGCAGCGTGACCGAGCCGACCTCGATCCCCTTGCGGGACGAGAAGCTCCCGTCGACGTAATAGATCATCTCCTCGCTCTGGAGATTCGAGTGGTGGTAGGGGATCGGGATCGCCATCGGGTCGAAGTCCAGCTTGCGCGGACAGAACGAGCAGATGACGAAGTTCGGGCCGGAGAACGTCTGGTGTGACGGAGGCGGCATGTGGATCCGCCCCGTGATCGGCTCGAAGTCGTTGATGTTGAACGTCCACGGGTAGAGGTAGCCGTCCCAGCCGACGACGTCGAAGGGGTGGTAGTCGATCTCGTAGTCCTGGTAGCCGTCGCGGACGCGGATCTTGAGCTGGAACTCACCGCGATCGCGGAAGGTCTGGAGCTCGGGCGGCGGGTGGATGTCCCGGTGGTAGAACGGCGCGTGCTCCATCAGCTGCCCGTACTGGTTCCTGTACCGCTTCGGGATCTCGATCAGGCCCGGCGTCTCGAAGAGGAGGTAGCGCTGCGGACCTGACGCCTCGAACTTGTACGTCGTGCCGCGCGGGATGACGACGTAGTCGCCCTCCTTGTAGGGGAGGTCGCGGAAGGGCGTATGCAGCGTCCCGGTGCCCTCGTTGACGAAGAAGACCTCGTCCCCCTCGCCGTTCCGGAAGAAGTAATCCATCGACTCGTTCGGGCGGACGAGCGAGATCTCGACGTCGTTGTTCCACATCAGGAGCTTCCGGCCGGAGATCTCGTCGCCCTCATGCTTGATCCCGATCGTCTTGAAGTGCCGGTGCGCGTGGGCGTCGGGCACCCACTCGTCGCGCTTGATGGGCTGGAAGTCGCCGAGCTCCTTGATCCGGCAGGGCGAGGTG
>JBKKAR010000134.1:0-4290 GCA_046714355.1 Gaiellaceae bacterium
TCTTCGAGCACGCCGTCTACTGCAAGCGCTGCGAGGCGATGGTCTCGCCGAAGACCTGCCCTCACGGTGGCGACGACCACGTCTTCCTCTCGGGGACGAAGGTCAGGGAGATGCTCGTGAACGGCGAGATCCCGCCGGCGGAGTTCTCCCGGCCCGAGGTCGCCAAGGTTCTGATCGAGGCCTACCGCGCGTGATTCGTGTTCTCACTCTGGCCGCGGCGGCTGTGGTGCTCGTCGGGTGCGGCGGTGTGTCGGAGGCCGGCTCCGACGGCACCAAGCTGACGCTGGTCGCCTACTCGACGCCGCGCGAGGTCTACGCGCAGCTGACGAAGGACTTCGGGAAGACGCCCGCTGGACAAGGCGTCGCCTTCGACGAGTCCTACGGCAGCTCGGGCGAGCAGAGCCGGGCCGTCGAGTCGGGCCTGCCCGCTGATGTCGTCGCCTTCTCCCTGGCGCCGGACGTCGAGCGGCTCGTCGAGGCCGGGATGGTGGACGAGAACTGGGACAAGAACGAGCACGGGGGCATGGTCACGAGCTCCGTGGTCGTCTTTGTCGTCCGGAAGAACAACCCGAAGCGCCTCGAGACCTGGGACAGCCTGATCAACGACGGCGTCGAGGTGATCACGCCGAACCCGTTCACCTCCGGTGGGGCGAGGTGGAACGTGATGGCCGCCTACGGCGCACAGCTGAAACAGGGCAAGACACCCGAGCAGGCCGAGGCCTACCTCGGAGAGCTCCTCAAGCATGTCTCCGTCCAGGACAAGAGCGCCCGCGAGTCGCTCCAGACGTTCTCGGGCGGCAAGGGCGATGTCCTCCTCGCCTACGAGAACGAGGCGATCCTGGCGAAGGAGAAAGGTGAGGAGCTCGACTACGTCGTTCCCGAGCAGACGATCCTGATCGAGAACCCGGTCGCAGTCGTCTCCGAGAGCGATCACGCCGACAAGGCTCAGGCGTTCCTCGACTACATTCGCTCCCCTGAGGCGCAGCGCGTGTTCGGGAAGGCCGGATACCGCCCGGTGAACGAGTCGCTCGCCGACGAGTTCCAGTTCCCGATGCCGGTAGGCCTCTTCACGATCGAGGACGTCGGCGGCTGGGACGAGGTCCAGACGAAGTTCTTCGACCGGGAGGACGGGGTCATGGCCGGCATCCAGCGGGAGGTCGGAGCCGCTCTTGAGTAGCGTCGCGCAATCCGTCGCCAAGCCGCTTCGGCGGCGGCGCAACCCCGCATCCCTGAGCCTCGGAGTGACGACCGGCTACCTGAGCGTGATCGTCCTCATCCCGCTCGCGGCGCTCGTTGTCCGCTCGACGGAGGGCGGAGCGCGGGCATTCTGGGACGCGGTCACCGATCCGCAGGCGGTCGCCGCCCTCGAGATCACCTTCCTGATCTCGCTCCTCGTCGTGCTGGTCAACGCCGTCGCGGGAACGGTGATCGCGTGGGTTCTCGTCCGGGACTCGTTCCGCGGGAAGAGCGTCGTCAACGCGTTGATCGACTTGCCTTTCGCGCTGCCCACGATCGTCGCCGGGCTGACGCTCCTGGCGCTGTACGGGCCGAAGAGCCCGGTCGGCGTCAACGTCGCCTACACGACTTCCGCGCTCGTATTGGCGCTGCTCTTCGTGACCCTGCCGTTCGTCGTCCGCACCGTGCAGCCGGTGCTGCTCGAGCTCGACCGGGACATGGAGGAAGCGGCTCAGTCCCTCGGGGCCACGCCGCTCCAAACGTTCCGTCGGGTCGTCTTTCCGAACCTCTTTCCGGCGATTCTGTCCGGGACGGCGCTCGGGTTCGCCCGCTCGCTCGGCGAGTTCGGGGCGGTTGTACTGATCTCCGGCAACCAGCCGTTCAAGACCGAGGTCGCCTCCGTTTACATCTTCGGCCAGATCGAGAGCGACAACGTCACCGGCGCGGCGGCCGTCTCGGTTCTCCTGCTAGCCGCCTCGCTCGCCGTCCTGCTCGCGATCGGCGGCGTGCGCCGGTGGGCCACGAGGCATGACGGCTAAATACCTCCTCCGCCTAGCGGCGCTCGGGTACCTCGCGGCGCTGCTCGTCGTCCCGGTGGGGCTCGTCGTTCAGCGGGCGTTCGCGGACGGTCCCGGTGACTTCCTCTCGGCGATCACGACCCCGGAGGCGATGCACGCCCTCTGGCTGACGATCCTGATCGCGCTGATCGCCGTGCCGGCCAACACCGTGTTCGGCGTACTGTGCGCGCTCGCCATCGTCCGCCGGCGGTTCCCAGGCCACGGGCTCGTCAACAGCATCGTCGACCTGCCACTCGCACTCTCGCCGATCGTCGTCGGGCTCGCCCTCGTGCTCGTCTACGGCCGCAACGGCTGGTGGGGCGGCTGGCTGATCGACAACGGGTTCCAGGTCATCTTTGCCCTCCCCGGAATGGTGTTGGCGACGATCTTCGTCTCGCTCCCGTTCGTCGTGCGGGAGGTCGTCCCGGTCCTGCGCGAGATCGGTGATGAGCAGGAGGAGGCCTCGTCCACGCTGGGCGCCTCGTCATGGCAGACCTTCTGGCGCGTGACGCTTCCGGCGATCCGCTGGGGCGTCGCCTACGGCGTCGTGCTGACGACGGCGCGCGCGCTGGGAGAGTTCGGCGCCGTGAGTGTCGTCTCGGGCCGGATCGCCGGCCGTACGGAGACGATGACTCTCCACGTCGAGGAGCGCTTCCAGTCGTTCGACCTGACCGGCGCCTATGCGTCGTCGGTGGTGCTGGCGCTGCTCGCCGTCGCAACGCTGCTCGCGATGACCCTGTTGCGAAAGGACGAGGCGTAGTGGCGATCGAGGCCCGCAACGTCAGCAAGCGCTTTGGCGACTTCACGGCGCTCGACGACGTGTCGGTCGAGGTCGAGAGCGGCTCGCTGACAGCGCTGCTCGGCCCGAGCGGCAGCGGAAAGTCGACGCTGCTCCGAGTGATCGCCGGCCTCGAGCAGCCGGATGCCGGCGAGGTTTTCATCTCCGGCGAAGAGGCGACCGGCGTGTCGCCGCAGAAGCGCGGCGTCGGCTTCGTCTTCCAGCACTACGCAGCGTTCAAGCACATGACGGTCTGGGACAACGTCGCGTTCGGCCTCTCGATCCGCAAGCGCCCGAAGGCGGAGATCAAGCAGCGGGTCGGCGAGCTCCTCGACCTCGTGCAGTTGAGCGGCTTCGCCAAGCGCTACCCGGCGCAGCTCTCGGGCGGCCAGCGACAGCGCATGGCGCTCGCGCGCGCCCTCGCCGTCGAGCCGAAGGTGTTGCTACTCGACGAGCCGTTCGGCGCGCTCGACGCGCGAGTTCGCAAAGAGCTTCGAGCTTGGCTCCGGCGCCTTCACGACGAGGTCCACGTCACGACGATCTTCGTGACCCACGATCAGGAGGAGGCGATGGAGATCGCCGATCAGATCGTCCTGATGAACGAGGGCCGCGTCGAACAGGTCGGCGGCGCCCGGGATCTCTACGAGCGGCCCGCGAACAAGTTCGTGATGACCTTCATCGGGCCGGTCAGCACCTTCGGAGAGGAGCTCGTCCGGCCGCACGACATCGAAGTTCGGCGCGAGCCCAACGGCGCTGCCGAGCGAGCGACAGTCGAGCGAGTCGTCCATCTCGGATTCGAGGTGCGTGCCGACCTCGCCCTCGAGGACGGCCGCGAGGTGTGGGTGCAGATGACCAAGGCCGAGGCCGAGGAACTCGACCTGGAGCGTGGCTCCATGGTCTACGTCGGAACTAAAGCGTAAGAAACGGCAGGAAGGTCGTCATGTCGACGACCGCGATCGCCGGGAGCTGGTCGTCCGCGCAACGCAGGTCGTCGAGCTGATCCGCGAGCGGCTTCGTGAACCAGCGCTCGAAGAGCTGACGACGGGAGATCTCCTTGAGCGCGGCGACGACCGAGTTGCGCGCGACGCCAACGGGGAAGGCGCCGAGCGGCATCGTGCCGTCCCGGGCCGTGACCTCGTAGACGCCGTCGGCGGTCCGGATCTTCACCTTCTTGCCCGCCGGGAGGTCGAAGACCTGCGGCGGCGCGAGTGATCCGATCGCCAGTCCCTTGCGCCGGTCGCCGAGCCACCACGCCCGCGGCTTGACCTCGACCATCCGTGCCGGCTGCTCGGAGAAGTTCTCGTGATACTCGGAGATCTGCTGCCCCGTCGGGTTCGGCGCGCGGAACCGGCGTCCCATCCGCTGCTGGCGCAGCTCGTCGGCGAGCACCTCGCGAGCCAGCGCCTGGTTGGCGCCTTCGCGCGCCAGCGCGGCGCGATAGGCGGCCCGGCTGCCGCGGAAGCGCGACCGAATGATCGCCCGCTCCGCGGCCAGGACGTC
>JBKKAR010000135.1:0-8807 GCA_046714355.1 Gaiellaceae bacterium
CGCTTCGCGATCGTCGACGTCGACCAGCAGTCCCTCAAGAACAAGCCGGCGAACGTCGTCGGTCTGCTCTTCAAGGAACAGGAGGCCGGCTATCTCGCGGGATACCTCGCCGGGCTCGAGGAGAAGCGGCGTGAGGGCCCCGACGTGGTGTCTTCCGTCGGCGGCTTCAAGGAGCCGCCCGTCGACCGCTTCATCGCCGGCTATCAGGCCGGCGCGGAGGAGGCGGCTCCCGGCGTGAAGGCGATCAACGGCTACTCGCAGACGTGGGACGACCAGGCGAAGTGCAAGGAGGTCGCGCTCAACCAGATCTCACGCGGTGCCGGCGTCGTCTTCCAGGTCGCCGGCGGCTGCGGGCTCGGGGCGCTGGACGCTGCGAAGGAGCGGGACGTCTGGGGCATCGGCGTCGACGCGGATCAGGCCTTTCTCGGCCAGTTCGTCCTCACGAGCGCGATGAAGCGCGTGGACGAGGCCGTTTTCCGCACGATCAAGTCTGTGACGGACGGGACGTGGGAAGGCGGACGGAGCATCACCTTCGGCCTCAAGGACGACGGCGTCGGGATCGGAAAGGTCAGCTCCAGGGTGGCAAAGGAAGACCTCGACGCGCTGAAGGCCGTCGAGGACCGGATCCGCGCAGGCGAGATCCAGGTCCCGACCTCCCTGAAGTAGTACCCCCGGCGACCGCTGCGATCACGCGCAGCTCCTGAACGCCTTCGATCGGCGTCTCGAGGCCGTTCAGCCGTCTGGCGTCCTCGCCGTCGACGTACACGTTGACCAGCCTGCGGAGCTCGCCCGCCTCGTCGAAGAGGAGATCCGCAACGGGTAGCGCACGAAGCGCCTCGCCAACCGTCGCCGCCTCAACCTCGAACCGCCCCTGCCCGCCCGCCTGTGCGGCAAGCAGGGAGGGCAGGAGGACTACGACCACTCTCCGACTTCGAGCGAGAGGATCGGCGGCAGCTGGCGCACGGCCTCCGTCCACTGCTCGCCGTGGCTCGTCGAAGCGAAGACCGAGCCGCTCTGGGTCCCGAAGTACAGGCCCGAGTCGTCGAAGGAGAAGCCCTCGCGCATGACGGCGCCCCAGGCGGGCTCGGGCAGTCCGCCCGACACGAGCTCCCACGTCGCGCCGCCGTCGCCGGTTCGGTAGACGCCGAGGCGCCCGTCGCTCGTGACGCGGTTCTCGGCGCCCTCCTCCGGGATGACGTACGCGACGTCCGGGTCGCGTGGATCGAGCGCAAGCGGGAATCCGAACCCGCTCGGGAGCCCGTTCCCCTCGAGCCGGTCCCACGTCTCGCCGCGGTCGTCCGAGCGGTAGACGCCGCAGTGGTTCTGCTGCCAGAGCCGGTCCGGCTGTTCGGGGTGGAGGAGCAGCTTGTGGACGCATTGGCCCACCTCGGGGAAGTTTTCGGGCTCCGGCAAGAAGTCGGCGGCGACGCCCTGGTTCGCCGGCGTCCACGACTCTCCGCCGTCGTCCGTCCTGAACGTGCCGGCGGCCGAGATCGCGATGTACATCCGGTTCGGATCGCTCGGGTCGAGCTGGATCGAGTGGCAGCACATCCCGCCGGCGCCGGGCTGCCACTTCTCTCTCGTGGGCTGCTCGAGGACGCTGCGCACCGCCTCGAATGAGGCGCCGCCGTCACCCGACCGGAAGAGCACTCCCGGAGTCGCGCCGAGCCAGATCGTGTCCGGTTCGTCCGCCCGCCCGGGCTCGATGTGCCAGACCTCCTCCAGCTTCAAGCCGCTCTCCTCCGGGAGGCTGAGGCCCTCGGCGCGCTCCCACGTCTTCCCGAAGTCGGTCGAGCGCTGGAACGTGCCGCCGTAGACGTAGTTGTTCGCGGCGACCTGAACGCTCCCGTCCCTCCGGTCCTGGATCGCGTGGAAGACCGACCAGCCGGAGAGGAGTGGCCCGTCGAGCTCCCAGCTAGAGCGAGTTTCGTCGCTCCGAAGCAGGAAAAGCCCTTTCCGGGTGCCGGCCAGCAGCAGGACGCCCATGCACAGCTAGCGTACGCGACGCAATGGCGACGTTGAATGGAGAGTGGGCGGCGCTTCTCAAGGGGAAGAACTTCGCCGTCGTGGCGACCATTGGGGAGGACGACCTTTCCCAGCTGACGACGAACTGGATCGACTGGGACGGCGAGCATGTGGTCTTCAGCACGGCCGAGGGTCGGGTGAAGCCGCGGAACATCCGGCGGAACCCGATCGTCAGCGTCTGCGTGTTCGACCACGAGAACCCGTACCGGTACCTCTCCGTCACGGGTCCGGCGGAGATCAGCGACGACGGCGCGGAAGAGCACATCAACGACCTCTCGCGCCGCTACGTCGGCCGCGACTTCGCCCACATCGAGGGCGAGAAGCGCCTCATCGTGCGCGTCAAGCCTGAGCGGGTCTTCGCCCGCAGCTTCTGACGTGCTCCGCGAGGTGGGGCCCCGAGACGGACTCCAGAACGAGGAGCAGGTTCTTCCGCCGGAAACCCGAGCCGAGCTCGTCGACCGTCTGGCCGCCGCCGGTCTGAAGCGGATCGAGGCGGCGAGCTTCGTCAATCCCGAACGTGTCCCGCAGATGGCCGGGGCCGAGGAGGTCGTCTCCACGCTTGAGCGGCGCGACGGGGTCGTCTACTCGGGACTAGCGCTGAACGAGCGCGGCTACGACCGGCTCCGTGAGACGGGTCTCGACGAAGTTTCGTTCGCGGTCGCGGTGACCGAGAGCTTCTCGCAGCGGAATGCGAACGCGTCCGTCGAGGAAAGCGTCACCATGGCGGAGGAGATCGCCAAGCGGGCTCCGATGGACGGTCTCCGCTCGAGCATCACGATCTCCGCGGCCTTCGGCTGCCCCTTCGAGGGCAAGGTCGATCCCGACCGCGTCGTCGACATCGCCGAGCGGCTCGCGGCCACCGAGGCGGATGAGCTGGTTCTCGCCGACACGATCGGGGTCGCGACGCCGCGGCCGGTCAAGGCGCTCGTGGAGCGCGTTTCGGCGCTCGGCAAACCCGTGGGGGGCCACTTCCACAACACGCGGAACACAGGGTTCGCGAACGCCTACGCGGCTCTGGAGGCGGGCGCTTCGGCGCTCGACTCCTCGGTCGGCGGCCTTGGCGGCTGTCCGTTCGCGCCGAAGGCGACGGGGAACGTCGCCACCGAGGATCTCGCCTACCTGCTCGAGGGTGAAGGCGTGGAAACCGGCGTCGACCTCGACGCGCTGATCGCGGTCTCGCAGTGGCTGGAGGAGCTCCTCGGCCGCCGGCTCGAGGGCTACCTGTACCGGGCCGGCCTGCCCTCCTAGTCGGGAGGCAGAAGGCCGAGGCTCTCTTCGGCGCTCAGGCCGGGATCGTCGTCGTCCCGCTCGGCGTCCTCGGCTGACTCGGGCGCGTCTTCCGGCTGGAGCAGATCATCGGGCGTCTCCGTCACGGGGCTAGCCTAATCCCCATGAACCGCCTCGCCGAAGAGACGAGCCCCTACCTCCCCCAGCACGCCGAGGCGGCGCTTGCGCCGCCGACCATCGAGGTCGTACCGGCTTTGCCGGTGCGACCGATTAGGGAGTGCTGCAGGTGAATCGTCTTGCCAACGAGACCAGTCCCTATCTCCTGCAGCACTCACGCAATCCCGTCGCCTGGTACGCATGGGGCGACGAGGCCTTCGAGCGGGCACGCACGGAGGACAAGCCCCTGCTCCTCTCGGTCGGCTACTCCGCCTGCCACTGGTGCCATGTGATGGCGCACGAGTCCTTTGAGGACGAGGAGACGGCGCGCCTCATGAACGAGCGCTTCGTCAACGTCAAGGTCGACCGGGAGGAACGACCTGATGTGGACGCCCTGTACATGGACGCCGTCGTCGCCATGACCGGCCACGGAGGGTGGCCGATGACCGTGTTCCTGACCCCGGCGGGTGAGCCGTTCTACGGCGGCACGTACTTTCCGCCCGAGCCGCGGCACGGGATGCCGCCGTTCCGCGACGTGCTCGTCGCCGTCTCGGATCTGTACCGGGATCAGCGCGCCACGACGGCGGGCTCGGCGAGGAGGGTCGTGGAGGCTCTCCAGTCCTCGAGCGAGCTGCGGCCGTCGACCGACCCGCTGACCGAGAGCCTGCTCTCGGACGCGGCGCGCGCGCTCCGCCGCCAGTTCGACCCGGAGTGGGGAGGCTTCGGCGGCGCGCCGAAGTTCCCGCCCGGTCCGGCGCTCGAGTTCCTGCTCCGCATGCACCTCCGCGGCGACGAGCAGGCGCTCCCGATGGTCACCAAGACGCTCGACGCCATGGCTGCGGGAGGCATGTACGACCTGCTCGGAGGCGGCTTCCACCGCTATTCCGTCGACCGCACGTGGCTCGTGCCGCATTTCGAGAAGATGCTCTACGACAACGCGCTCCTCGCCTCGGCCTACCTCCACGGCTGGGTCGTGACGGGCGAGGAGCGTTACCGCCGCGTCACCGAGGAGACGCTCGACTACGTCCTCCGGGAGCTCGCCCTCCCGGAGGGCGGCCTGGCCTCGGCGCAGGACGCAGACACCGAAGGCGTCGAGGGTCTGACGTTCACTTGGACACCCGAGGAGGGCGTCCCGGCCGAACTCCTGCGGCCGTTCGAGGATGGTCGGTTCATCGTCCGCGGCGAGCTCGACGAGGAGCTTCGGCGGCGTCTCTGGGAACTCCGCGAGCAGCGGCCGAAGCCGGCAAGCGACGACAAGGCGATCGCGTCCTGGAACGGCCTCGCCCTCGCTGCCCTGGCGGAAGCCGGGCGGCGGTTTGACCGTCCCGATTTCCTGGAGGCGGCCAGGCGGGTCGCTGAGTTCCTGCTCGGCCCACTCACCGACGACGAGGGCCGCCTGTACCGCACTTTCCGCGAGGGACGGTCGAAGAACACCGGCTTTCTGGACGACTACGCCGACGTCGCGAGGGGCCTGTACGAACTTCACGTCGCGACGGGGGACTTGCGCTGGCTAGAGGAGGCGAACCGGCTCGTGCGCCTCGCCGTCGAGCTCTTCGCGGACGACGAGCGCGGCGGCTTCTTCCTGACCCCGAAGGATGGCGAGCGGCTGATCGCGCGCCAGAAGACGTTCGACGACAACCCGACTCCGTCGGGCAACTCGATGCTCGCCGAGATGCTGCTCCGGCTCGCACGGATCTACGGAGACGAGGAGCTCGAGCGCCGCGCCGTCGGCGTCTTCCGTCTCGTCGCTCCGGCGTTCGCCCCGGGTCCGCAGTTTTTCGGCCACGCGCTCTCCGCGCTCGACCTCCACTTCTCGCCGCCGCGGGAGCTCGCGATCGTCGGGCCGCCGGACAGTGCGGTCGCTCGGGCGGCGCTCGCGCCGTTCGATCCGAACGCGGTCGTCGCGTTCGGGCCGTCAGACGGCGTGCCGCTCCTCGAGGGAAAGGGGCTCGTCGATGGCCAGCCGGCGCTGTACGTGTGCGAGCGGTTTGCGTGTCAGGCGCCCGTGACCTGACGCCGAAAGGGGGACAAAGAAGCCGTGAAACCGGCCGATAGCGCATGGGTCCATCGCGATGGAGGTATTCATGATGCTGCGGAACCAGAAGAAGATGAAGCTCACCGCTGCCCTCGCAGTGGCCGGGGTCGCCGTCGTCGTCGCTGGGATTGCGATCGCCGCGTGGGCGGTCACCGGCAGCGGCACGGGGTACGCGAAAGCCGGGTCGTCCTCGGCCCTGACGCTCTCAGACGCCTCGGCCTCGACGAGCGCAGACCTGTATCCAGGCGTCACCGGCGCCGTCAAGTTGAAGGTCTCGAACCCGAACCCCTTCCCGGTCCGCATAACTGCGGTCGCCGGCAGTGGGGCGATCACGTCCGACCAGGGAGCGGCCTGCAACGCTGCGACCGGCGTCACGTTCACGAACCAGACCGGGCTCACGCTCGACCTGCTCGCGAACGAGACGAACCACGTGTTCAACCTTGCCACGGCAGTGGCTATGTCGAATGCGTCGGACAACTCGTGCCAGGGAGCGGTCTTCTCTATCCCTGTCAGCGTCACCGCAACGAGCAACGCGTAAAGAACTGCTCATGGGTCGCAAGACACTGGCGGTGGCGGCCGCCTCGACGATCGGTGCACTCGTAGCCGGCGGTGCTCTCGCCGGCTCGAGCGGCCCACGGCCGTCGCCGCGCGCCTTCTCGGTGTCCGGGTCGGTCAGCGGGCTCTATCCCGGGGGGAAGGCGTGGCTTCGCGCGACCGTCCGGAACCCCTACCGGCGGCCGCTGCGGCTCACTTCCGTGACGGTCGCCGTCCGCGGTGGGCGACGCGGGTGCTCGGCCTCGAACCTCACCGTACGGCCGTTCAGAGGGCGCCTCGTCGTCCCGCCTCGCCGGTCCCGGGTCGTTCGCCTCCTGGCACGGATGCTGCTGACCGCGGCACCGGAGTGCAACGGCGCACGGTTCCCGCTGACCTTTCGCGGCCGGGGGATGCTCCGGTGAGGCGAGCTGCCGTGATCGCCGCCGGTGCGCTCGCACTCGCGGCACCGGCGGCAGGCGCCTGGTCGGCAGACGCCGGTGGCTCAGGCGCTGCAGCCGCGAGGACGATGCCCGCCGGAAACACCCCGAGCGGCACGGCGGCCGGAAGCAGCGTGACGGTCACGTGGAGCGCGAGCACGTTCGCCGGCGGAACGCCGGTGCCGGGCTACGTGGTCAGGCGCTTCGACAGCATCACCCAGGTGGAGGCCACGGTCCTCCCGGCCTGCGCGGGCATTGTCTCCGGGACCTCGTGTACCGAGTCGGGCGTTCCAATCGGCACCTGGGTGTACACGGTGACGCCCGCAGCGGGCGCCTGGCGCGGTGGGCAGAGCGCGCAGAGCGCTGTAGTGGTCGTGACGCTCTAGAACCTTTCCAAAACGCTTACGAACCTCTAACGACCCTTTCGCGTTTTATTCGGTGGATGGCGGGCACACGGCTGAGGGCGTGGGGGGTCCTTGCAGCATCGTTATCGGTGCTGGCGCTCTCGGCCATGCTCGCTTCCGCCGCACCCTCCCAGCCCCAACAGACGCAGGCCCGGCCGAACGTCCTCGTCCTGATGACGGACGACCAGACCGTCGAGTCGATGCGGGTGATGACGAACGTGAACGCGCTTCTCGGCGCGCGCGGAACGACCTTCGTGAACAACTTCGCGTCCTTCCCGCTCTGCTGCCCGTCGCGCACGACCTTCATCACCGGCCAGTACGGCCACAACCACACGATCATGGGCAACGCGCCTCCGACCGGCGGCTACGACAAGCTGGCGCCGACGCACGCGAACTCGCTCCCGGCATGGCTGCGGCAGGCCGGCTACCACACTGCTCACCTGGGCAAGTACCTGAACGGCTACGGACGGACGAGGCCGACCGAGATCCCCGCCGGCTGGGCCGAGTGGTACGGCTCCACCGACCCGTCCACCTACAGCTTCTACAACTACACGCTGAACGAGAACGGCCGGCTCGTCACCTACGGGACGGGCGCCGCGAACTACCAAACCGACGTCTACGGGCGGAAGGCCGTCGAGCTGATCCGCCGGCTGGCGCCGGCGACGCAGCCGTTCTTCCTCTCGGTCGCTTTTCTCGCGCCCCACAGCGGCGGCCCGCGCGACACCGACGACCCGCGGAACCAGTCGACGCCCTCGCCCGCTCCGAGGCATCGGAATCGCTTTGCCTCCGAGCCGCTGCCGATGCCTCCGTCCTTCAACGAGGCGGACGTCGCCGACAAGCCGGCCGGAATCCGCAACCGCGCGCTGATCGGGCCGGCACGGATCAACGGGATCCGCGAGAACTACCAGCAGCGCCTCGAATCGTTGCTGGCGGTGGACGAGGCGATCCGCGACATCGTCGCAGCGTTGGAGGCCTCCGGCGAGCTCTCGCGGACGCTGATCGTCTTCACCGCCGATAACGGCTTCTTCCACGGCGAGCACCGGGTACCCAACGGCAAGGTGCTCGTCTACGAACCATCCGTGCGCGTGCCGCTGATCCTGCGCGGGCCGGGCGTGCCGGCCGGAGCGCGCCGGTCGAATCTCGTGGCGAATGTCGACCTCGCAGCGACGATTCTCGATGCGACGAACGCTCGACCGGGACGGCGCCTCGACGGCCGTACGCTGCTGCCGTTCGCGCGCGACGGCCTCGTGCGCTCGGGCCGCGACATCCTGCTCGAGACGACGGGCTACAGCGCGGTCCGCACGCCGCGACATGTCTTCGTCCAGCACACGACTGGCGAGCAGGAGCTGTACGACCTGGCGGCCGACCCGCACCAGCTCCAGAGCCTCCATGCAGATCCCCGCTTCACCGGCCTGAAGAACGACCTCGCTTCGCGGCTGGCGCGGCTCCGCGCCTGCGCCGGCGACTCGTGCCGTCGCGGCGTCGATCTCCGGCTGGCCGCCCAGTACCGTCGGGGGCGCGCAGGGTGCGTACGTTCCACGGTTCGCCTCCGCGTCGGCGGCTCGGCTGCCTCGCGGATCTCCAGCGTGAGCTTCTACCGCGGGCGAACGCGAATTCGGCGCGACTCGCGGGCCCCGTACACGGCGTCGATCTCGCCGCGGAGGTTGCGGACCCGGACGCTCGTCCGGGCGGTCGCGACCCTTCGGGATTCGCGCAGCCAGTCCCTCGATCGGGCCCTGCGCGCCTGTTCGTAGCCTCCTCAGGCTAAAGCGTAGTGCCGAGCGGGCCGATGTCGCTCGGAATGAGCGACGGTCCGGAGCAGTTGCACGACGCAATTCAGCTCAGCCAGGAGCGCAACGAGCGCCTGGAGGCCTCGGTGCTCGTCGGCTGGGTTGTCGTCGCCGAATGGGTCGGCCCGGACGGCACGCGCACCCTCACCCGCATGAGCGGGACGCCCGGCGGGGCGGTTCCGCCGGAATGGCAGACCCG
>JBKKAR010000136.1:0-4452 GCA_046714355.1 Gaiellaceae bacterium
ATGCGCTCCAGCGGGGCGTAGTCGAGCACGAGGCGCCGATCGACGTTCTCGCCCGCGAAGCGGACGCTGACGACCCCGCCCGGCTCGACGGCGGTCACGATCCCCTCCCCGAGCGTTCCGTGCCGGACGGCGTCGCCGGTCGAGAGCTGCGGCGCGTCGCCGCGAGGCTGGACCTTCGTCATCGGCGCGCCGTAACCCGACCAGGACGACGGGCGCAGCCGTTCGCGGTGGATCTCCTCCTGGGGCAGTTCGTCGAGGAAGCGTGACGGCAGGTTGTAGTTCCGAGCGCCGTACAGGGAGCGCCCGGCCGCATGCGTCAGCGTCAGGCGCTCGCGCGCCCGGGTCATGCCGACGTAGGCCAGGCGCCGCTCCTCCTCGAGGCTGTTCTCCTCCAGCGACCGCGAGTGGGGGAAGATCCCCTCCTCCGTCCCGATCATGAAGACGGCCTTGAACTCGAGGCCCTTCGCGTTGTGGAGCGTCATGAGCGTGACGAGGCTCTGCTGGTCACGCAGGTTGTCCTGGTCGGAGAAGAGCGAGATCTCCTGGAGGAACGTCGAGAGCGCGGGCGTCTCGGCGCTCGCCTGGTACTCCTGCGCGACCCCGACGAGCTCGTGGAGGTTCTCGATCCGGCCCAGCGCTTCGATCGTCCGCTCGGCCTCCAGCGACTCCATGTAGCCGCTGCGCTCAAGGGTTCGCTCGACGAGCTCGTCCACCGCCATGTCGAGCGCGCCCGCCTGCAGCGAGAGGAGAAGATTGCGGACGCCGGTCACGGACCGCGCCTGCGCCGGGCCGAGGCCCGCCTCCTCCGGGAACTCGAGCGTCTCCCAGAGGGAGAAGCCGTGGCCGTCGGCGTAGGTCTGGAGCCGCGCGAGGGACGCGTCGCCGATCCCGCGCCGCGGTCGGTTCGCGATCCGCTGGAGGCTGACGGCGTCGTAAGGGTTGTCGATCACCTGGAGGTAGGCGATGGCGTCCTTGACTTCGGCGCGCTCGTAGAAGCGAGGGCCGCCGATCACCTGGTACGGGATCTCGCTCCGGACGAGCACGTCCTCCAGCACCCGCGACTGCGCGTTCGTTCGGTAGAAGACCGCGATCTCGCTGCCGTTCATACCTTCGTCCACGAGCCCGGCGATCTCGGAGGCGACCCAGCGCGCCTCGGCGTGCTCGTCCTCGACCTCCAGCACTCGGACCGGCTCACCGTCGCCAAGGTCGGACCAGAGGTTCTTGGGCTTCCGCTCGCTGTTGTGGGAGATGACGGCGTTGGCGGCCCGCAGGATCGTGTTCGTCGAGCGATAGTTCTGCTCCAGCGGTATCGTCTTCGTCTCGCCGAAATCGCGCTCGAACTCGAGGATGTTGCGGATGTCAGCGCCGCGGAACGCGTAGATCGATTGGTCGGGATCGCCGACGACGCAAACGTTCCTGTGCTTTTCGCCCAGGAGCTGGAGTAGGCGGTACTGGGCATGGTTCGTGTCCTGGTACTCGTCGACGAGGACGTACCGGAAGGCTTTCTGCCAGCGCTCCCGCGCCTCAGGGAAGCGCTCCAGCACCTGGACGGTCAGCATCAGCAGGTCGTCGAAGTCGACGGCGTTTGCCGCGAAGAGGCGGCGCTGGTAGAGGTCGTAGGCGTCGGCGACGGTCTGGTCGTAGAAGGATTCGACCCGTTTCCGGTACTCGGCGGGGTCGATCAGCTGATTCTTCGCGGTCGAGATCTGCTCGTGGATGCCGCGCGGTACGAAGCGCTTGGGATCCCGCTCGAGCTCCTCGAGGCACTGCTTGACGAGGCGCACCTGGTCGGCCTGGTCGTAGATCGTGAAGTTCGTCCGGTAGCCGAGCCGGGGCGCTTCGCGGCGCAGGATCCGGCCGCAGGCAGCATGGAACGTCAGGATCCAGATGCGGCGGGCGACCTCGGGCAGGAGCTCTTCGAGCCGTGAGCGCATCTCGGCGGCAGCCTTGTTCGTGAACGTGATCGCGAGGATCTCGTTCGGCTGGATCCCGACCGCCGAGATCAGGTGCGCGACTCGGTGCGTGAGCACGCGGGTCTTGCCCGAACCGGCGCCGGCGACGACGAGCAGCGGCCCTTCCGTGTGGCGGACAGCCTCCTGCTGCGCCGGGTTCAGACCGGCGAGATAGGTCTCGGGAGAGGCGACCGCCATGCGGTCGATGCTAGCGAGCTACGAGCGCAGAGCCAGGCGACGGCCGAAAATCGCGAAACAGCCGAGAAGCGCGGCCGCCTCGAACGCCGCGTGGACGGGTCCGCCGACCGCGAGCCCGACGCTCGCGGCTGCTCCAGCGGCGACCAGAGCGAAGCGCCATGGATGCGCGCGGAACCGCCCGAGGCGAAGGTCCTCGAAGACATCCCCCGCCTCGCCTCCAACGACGGCGTGGGGCTCGCGTGATCGCGCGAGCATGCGGCCACCCGCGGTCAGCGGGATGGCGAGGGCGAGACAGGCGCCTAGGATCGGACCCAGGTCACGGAACTCGAAGGCCCAGACGACCATCGACGCGAGAGTCGCTCCGCCGGCCGCGAGCGCGACGGCGCTGCGTCGCCGCATCACGCCGTGCTCCTCGGCGGAAAGCGCCTGGCTTCCGTGTCGGCGAAGCGCGCGGAGCAGGGCGAGACCCCCGGCTACGAACGCGAGCTGCGGGAAGAAGAGCAATCCGACAGCGGCGACAACGCCGATCAGCTCGTGGTCGCCGGAGAAGAGGTCCGGCCATCCTCGGCGTTCCACGAAAGCGAGGAACCCGAGGTAGCCCAGGCCGGTCAGCGCCAGGGCGACGAATGACGCGTAGGTCGAGCGGATCGTCTTCGACGTGGCGAGCTGCGCCGCGATCTCCACCGCCAGCGGCTCGCCGTGGCCGAACCGGGACACGGCAGCTTCCTGGTCGTGCTCCGCGGCGAGCTCGCGGAGATGATCCTCGGTCTCCGCCAGGACGCGCCGCCGGTCCCGTCCGACCACGCCTCGACGTTCGAGCTCCCCGGCGAACCGATCGAGATACGCGTCGATCACGCGACGACAGCCTCGACGGCACCGCTGAAGGCGCTCCACTCTTTCCGGTAGCCGGCAAGGCGCCGCCGGCCGATCCCGGTCACCCTGTACACGCGCCGGCGCCGGCCACTGGCAGACGTCCAGGCGCTCGAGAGCAAGCCGGCGCCCTCGAGTCGGTAGAGCGCCGGGTACACCGTGCCCTCCGCCAGATCGAAGGCGCCGCCGCTCGAGCCGCGAAGTGCCTCGATGATCGCGTATCCATGCGACGGCTCCTTGGCAATCGCGGAGAGCAGGAGCATGTCCAGGTGACCCTTCAATACCTCGGGACGCAAAGTATGGTGATCATAGGCTCGGACGGTGGTAGCGTCAAGTGATGGCCTACGCACACTCCACGATCGAGGAGCTCGGCGACCAGACATTCCGCAAGGTTCGGCAGGCGCTGGGGATCACGGCGTTCGGCGCAAACGTGCTCGTGCTCCAGCCGGGAGTCGTTGGACGAGGGCACTATCACGACGAGCAGGACGAGTTGTACTTCGTCCACAAGGGCCAAGCGATCTTCGACCTGCCGGACGGTCGGCTCGAGCTGGGCCCAGGCGGTCTGATCCACGTCGAGTCGACCACGCCGCGCCGCGTGACGAACCCCGGGCCGGACGAGCTCGTGATGCTCGTCGTCGGCGCGAAGGACGGCTACGTCGGCCGGGACGGCTCCCTCGCCAACCCGAGGGCTTTTCTGCGCGACCTCGACAGCGACTGATGAGCGCCCTCGCGGAGCTCCTCGAGCGCCGCGAGCATGAGCTCCGGCTCACGCCTGACCGCGCGCTGCAGACGCTGGACGAGGCGGAGGAGTTCCTCCGTGATCGCGGGCTGCTGACCCGGTCGGCCGACTCCGCGCTCCCGAGCCTGTACGAAGCCTGCCACGAGGATCCGTACATGCCGGCGAGCCGCGGATTCGGCCAATGGCCGGCGACCAAGTGGCCGTGGTTCGGTGAGCTCGCCGACCGGAAGGGCGTCTACGCGCTCAAGGTGCACCGGGGCAAGCACGTGCTCGTCACGGAGGAGGTCGCGCGCCTCCTCGATCCCATCCTCCGAGCGGAGATCGAGCGGATGGGCTCGGAGGCAGGTGACTGGGCGGTCCTCCTCGACCACCTGGCCGCAACGGGCCCATCTAACGTCGACGACCTCCAGGTAGAGCTCGGCCTGCGCGCGAAGGACCTGAAGGACATCCGGTCTCCGCTCGAGCGCTGCGGCGCAGTCGTCAGCCGGTCGTACGCCGTCTCCTCCTCGAGTGGAGGCCATGCCCATACGAGCGAGCTCGCGCGTTGGGACCAGGTCTATCCCGACGCCGTGGGCGGTGAGCTCGACCTGAAGCCGCTCGTCGTCGCCGGCGTGCGGGCCGCCGTGGTCGCGCAGGATCGCGAGATTCCCAGGTGGTTCAGCTGGTCGTGGTACTGGAGCAAGGGGCTGATTG
>JBKKAR010000137.1:0-12214 GCA_046714355.1 Gaiellaceae bacterium
CGCTCTGGCTCGTGGTCGCCTGGTTGTTCCTCGGCCGGGCGGCGTTGCACGGCGGTCGCCTCGCCGGTGTCTTCGCCGGCGGGCTGATCGGGCTCGCGGCCTGGACGTGGCTCTCGCTGGCCTGGACCGGCAACACGGTGCAGACCACGGTCGAGGGTTTCCGGATGCTGGCGTATGCCGGCGTTCCGGCCGCGCTCGTCCTCATCGTCCGCCGGGAGATGGCGCCGGCGCTCCTACGAGGCGTCCTCGCCGCGACGGCGCTCGTCTCGACCTACGGGCTCGCAACCCGCCTCTTTCCCGACCGGCTCGGGACGTACGACCCGATCTCCACCTACCGGCTCTCCGAGCCGATCGGCTACTGGAACGGGCTCGGGATTTTCGTCGCCATCGGCCTTCTGCTCGCTCTGGGTGCCGTCGCCCGCGAGCGCAGCGCCGCGCTGCGCGCCGCCGCCGCCGCGGTCTTCGTGCTGCTCGTCCCGGCGCTCTACTTCACGTTCAGCCGTGGGGCGTGGCTCGCGCTTGCCGTCGGGATCGCTGCCGCCGTCGCACTCGACTCGCGGCGACTGCAACTGATCGTCTCGCTGCTCGTCGTGGGCATACCCGGACTGATCGCCGCCTGGATCGGCTCCGGCTCGGAGGCGCTGACCCGCCAGGACTCGCCACTGAGCGCCGCGGCCGACCAGGGACGCGAGGTAGCGATCTTCATCGTGGTGCTAGCACTTGCGGCAGCCGCGGGCACGGTTGCTGTGGCGGTGGCAGAACGTCGAATTGTTCCCAGCCGGGCCGTCCGTCTTGGCTTCGCGGTTCTCATCGCCGTGCTCGTGGTCGGTGCCGCGGCCGGCGTCGTCGTGCGTTTTGGTGGGCCGGTAGCGATGGTGGAGAAGGCCTACGACGCCTTCAACGAGCCACCGCCGGCCGATCCCGCCGACCTTGGGGAGCGGCTCTTCACGTTCACCGGTAGCTATCGCCCGGAGCTTTGGGAGGCGGCGTGGAACCAGTACCGCGATCGCCCGCTGCTCGGCGGCGGAGCCGGGACATACGAACAGCACTGGCTGCAGAACCGGCCGATCGCTCACAAGGTGCGCGACGCTCACAACCTCTACCTCGAAACGCTCGGCGAGCTTGGCCCGATCGGTCTCGCGCTCCTGGTCTTGGCGCTCGGCGCGCCGCTCGTCGCCGCCGTAGCGGTACGCCGTCACCCGCTCGCGGCCGGAGCCCTCGGCGCATACGTCGCCTACCTCGTGCACGCCGCGGTGGACTGGGATTGGGAGCTCCCGGCCGTGACCGTCTCGGCGTTCGCGTGCGGGGCCGCTCTCCTCGCATTGCGGGGATCCGGCGACGCGCAGCTCGTTCCGGGCGTTCGCGCGAGGGTGGTTGCAGGGGCGGTCGCCGTCCTCCTCGCCGGCGTGGCGTTCGTCGGCCTCATCGGCTCGAGCTCGCTCACGGCCAGCGAGGACGCTGCGGCGGCGAAGTCGCCGGACTGGGACAAGTCCGAGGACGAAGCTCGCAAGGCCAGGCGGTGGGCGCCCTGGTCCTCGGAGCCGTGGCAGCGCCTCGGCGACGCGCAACTGGGCCGGGGCGACACAGCAGCAGCGCAGAAGAGCCTCCGGAAGGCGGTCGAGAAGGAGCCGAACGACTGGCTGCTCTGGTTCCGGCTCGCGGAGGCCAGTTCCGGCGCCGACCGCCGGGAGGCCCTTGCCGAAGCCCAGCGGCTGAATCCCCTCGGCGAGGAGATCCGCGACCTGCGCGCCGAGGAGACGCCGTAGATGTTCCGCCGCGACCCGCTCGCCGATCCCGCGCCGCTGATCAAACGGGTCTACGCCTACGCCGCCTACCGGCTGGGGGATGGGCCCGAGGCCGAGGACATCACCAGCGAGACCTTCGAGCGGGCGCTTCGGTACAAAAAGAGCTACGACCCTCGGAAGGGCGAGCCGGTGGCGTGGCTGCTCGGGATCGCCAAGCGCTGCATCGACGGCGGCTGGTCGAAGACGGAGTACGCCACCGAGGACGTGGACGCTGTGGACTCCGTGGACCTCGAGGAGGACACGATCCGGCGCCTGACGGTCGCCCGAGCCGTCGAGACGCTCGACGAGCGGGATCGCGAGCTCGTCGCGCTTCGCTACGGCGCCGACCTGACGGCACGGCAGATCGCAGAGCTCCTCGGCTTGCGGACGAACGCCGTCGAGGTGGCGCTCCACCGCGCACTAGGCCGCCTTCGGAGGGTTCTCGCCGAAGAGCTGGATCGGGAGCCTGTAAGGAAACGGGGGGCGTCCCGGTAGTAACGGGTGCAAGTCAATAAAACGGAGATTGAGGGGGTTCACGGAATGCGTTACTGGCGGAAGAGGCACGAGGCTCTTGACCTCGAAGCCGAGCTGCGGGCCACACGCCCGGAGCCCGCGCCCGAGCTCATCAGCCGCCTCGCGGCGCGTGTCAGGCACAACGGCCGCTCCCGCGTAGGCTCGCTTCGCGTCGCCTTCGTCGGTGCGCTTACCGCGGTCATGCTGCTCGCACTCGCCTCTGTGGGCGGCGTCGGCTATGCGTCCTCGGCGGCACGCGACGCGGCAGTGAGCGTCAAGCGCGTTGTTGCGCCGAAGGACGTGATCACCGTGCTCAAGAAGAGCCCGGCGATCGACCAGTACAGCAAGCCGAAGGCGAAGAAGAAGGTCAAGGCGAAGAAGAAGGGCAAGGGCGCCAAGGGCAGGGTCAAGGCCAGGACACGGCCGCCCTTCACCGGCTAGTCCCGAGCCAGATACGTTGTGAATGGAGAGGGCGGCCGGAGGGTCGCCCTCTCTGTGCTAGAAGAGACGGGGGTCGGAATGCACGTGAGAACGACACGTCGGGCGCGGAGAGCGCTCCTGCCCGCGCTCTGCGCGGCGCTCGCCGTGCTCGCCGTGCTTGCAGCTCCCGCGGCGGGGAGCCAGAGCTCGTCGATTCTCTGGCAGGGCCGCACGCCTGACGACGGGACGGCGTTCGTCGCCGGGCTCGGGAGAGAGCTCCGCATCGACCTCGAGGCGGCTGGTTCGCTCGGGTTCTCGGTGCGGATCGGCGTGAACCGCCTGCCGGCCGGCGCGACGCTCGTCTCGACCGGCGACGCGCCCGCCAGTGCTGTGTTCCGGTGGCGGCCTCGCGCGAAGCAGCTCGGGGAGTCGAAGCTCGTCTTCACCGCAACGGACGGCTCGGCGTCCTCGGCGCGGCTCGTCGTGCGCGTGCACGTGGGGCGGCGTACCGCTCGCACCTTCCGGCTGTCGAGCCTCGAAGGGCACTCGCAGAGCGCCGCCCTTCTTCGCGGCGTCGAGGCTCTCGCGCGGCCCAGCGAGGACGCGCGGGTTGTCGCGCGGCTCAAGGCTCTGACCCCAGAACACGTTCCACACGTGCTCTACCTGGCGAGCGGGCGCATCGACTCCAGCGGCCGCTACTGGCTGCGCGTGCCGCTTCCGGTTCTGCCGAACGGCACGATGGGCTGGATTCCCCGCGACGCCGTGGCCGAGTTCACGGCGGTCGACACCCATCTCGTCATCGAGCGCGCGAAGTTCCGCGCAACGTTGTACAAGCGGGGCCGGCCGGTCTTCCGGACAATCGTCGGCGTGGGGGAGGCTCGGTGGCCCACGCCTGCAGGGCGCTTCTACATCCGCGAGCGCCTGACCGGCTTCACGGATCCGATCTACGGCCGCCTCGCGTTCGGGACGAACGGCCGCTCGGCTGTGCTGACCGACTGGCCCGGGGGCGGGTTCATCGGAATCCACGGAACGAACCAACCCCAGATCCTGCCCGGGCGCGTCTCGCACGGCTGCGTTCGGCTCCGAAATCCCGCAATCAAGCGGCTCGATCGCCTGATGCGGGTCGGAACACCGGTTACGATTAAGTAGGCAGACGGTTCAGGCCCGTGTTTGTGGTCGCCCGAAATGTCGTCTAAGGTTCCGCCCTTCATGGGGTCGAGCTTCCGCGCCTTCGTCGTCGGCGCGGCAGTGTTGTGTTTTGCGCTGCCCGCCTTCGCTTCCGCCGCTCTCTGGTCGGGCGCCCGTCCGGCTGCCGTGCCGGGAGCGACGTGGATTGCGCCCACACCCGCCGAGGGAACTCGGATCAACGCCGTGGTCGGTACGCAGGTCAGCTTCAGTCTCGCCGCGACGGCGCCGGGCGCCCCCGCCGTCTCCGTCGCGGTCCGGGGCTCCGGACTTCCGGCCAGCACCGCCTTCCAGTGGCGCGACGGGAATCCGGCGACCGCCACGCTGAACTGGCTGCCGCCGGCTGCCGCAGCCGGGACGACCTTCAATCTGACCTTTACGGCGCAGCCGAATGCGCCCGGAGTCGCCGCGGCCACACGCCACATCTCGATTGCGGTCCGAGCGCGCTCCCAACCACCGCCTCCGCCGAAGCCCAAGCCGGAGCGCTTCATCCTCAGCAGTGAGACGCAGCATCTCTACCGCTACGCGTTCGTCCTTCGCCAGGGCGTCGTGCGCAGCGCGCCGCGGAAGACGGCGGGTGTCGTCGCCAGGCTCGGCCGCTGGACGCCCGAGGGCACGACGAATCTCGTTCTGACCATCGACGGCCGCCGCACCAAGCGCGGTGTGTGGATCCGCGTGCGCCTGCCGATCCTGCCGAACGGCCGCACCGGGTGGGTGCCCAGGAAGATGCTGAGCGACTGGAAAGAAGTGCGGACGCGCCTCGTCGTCGATCGCCGCACGCTCAGCGCGACGCTCTACCGCCGGGGGAAGGTGATCTTCAGGGCCCCGGTTGGAATTGGCGTTTCTCGCTATCCGACGCCGCGCGGCGAGTTCTTCGTCCGCAACCAGCTCTACGGGTTCGGCAACCCGGTCTACGGACCGATCGCCTTCGGCACGAGTGCGCGCTCGGCCGTGCTCACCGACTGGCCCGGCGGCGGCTTCATCGGTCTTCACGGGACGAACCAGCCGGGAATTCTTCCGGGCCGCGTCTCACACGGGTGCATCCGGTTCAAGAACGGCCACATCTTGCGCCTCGCCCGGCTGATGCCGGTCGGGACCCCGCTGACCGTTCTTTAGGCTGATGGGGACAGGATTAATCCTGTCCCCATGAACACGAGTGTTAGGCCGCGCGACCGAGCTCGTCCAGCGCGCCGGTCTGATCGAGCCGCCAGAGCTCGACATAGCCGCCGATCGGCTTGCCGTCGAGGAGAATCTGCGGGACGGTCCAACCGCCGGTGCGGTCGAAGACCGTCTGGCGGAACGCGGGATCGTCGTCGAGCGAGATCTCCTGGAACTCGATCCCACGCTCCTCGAGCAGCGCCTTCGCGCGGACGCAGTAGCCGCACCACCGCGTCGTGTACATCTGGATCCGCGCCATCGCACCGTTTTTCCCGACTGACGCCGCTTCTACACTTGGGACGTGGCCGGCCGGACCTACAAGACGGAAGCGGTCGTGCTGCGCTCGCTGCGGTTCGGCGAGGCCGACCGGGTGCTCCACCTCTACACGCTCGACCGCGGCCGAGTCGGCGCGGTCGCGAAGGGCATCCGCCGGACGAAGTCCCGCTTCGGCGGCCGGCTGGAGCCGTTCAGCCACGTCGAGGTCGTCCTGCACGAGGGCAGGGGAGAGCTGCAGACGGTCACCGGTGTCGAGCTCATCCGACCGCACAGCGCCGCCCGAGAGGGCCACTACCGTCTCTCCGTCGGCTTCGTGGCGCTCGAGGCGATGCTGCGGCTCTTTCCCGAGCAGGAGGCCAACGAGCGCGGGTTCGAGGCGCTGACCCGGTTCCTCGACCTGTTGGACAAGGTCGAGCCCAGACCGGACACCCGTCCGGCGCTCGACCCGCTCGTCCTCTCCTTCCAGCTCAAGCTCCTGTGGCTCTCCGGCTACCTGCCGCACCTGACGAGCTGCGCCGAGTGCGGCGCGGAGAGCGGGCTCGTCGGCTACTCGCCGCGGGCCGGAGGCGCCGTCTGCGCCAACTGCCGCGCCGATGCGATCCCGCTCTCTCCCGCCGGGTTACACGGGATCGAAGGACTGCTCCGGACGCCGCTCGCGGACGCGGGGGCCGTCGGTCTCTCCGGCCGAGCCGCGCGCGACGCGCTGGCCGTGATCGCCTCGTCGTACGAGTTCCACGGCGGCTTCCGGCTCCGAACGCTCTCGGCGTGAAGCGCGAGCTGCCGGGCGGCTACGAGCTGGACGACGACCGGGACCGGATCGACGTCGTTCGGGAGATTGTGGAACACGGCCCCTACGCCGCGACGCGCTGGATCCTGCACACCGCCGACGCGCACAAGCTGTACGCGAAGTTCGGGTTCGGTCCGCCGTCGGATCGGGTCATGGAGCGTCCTCGCCGCTCGTAGGATTGCCCGACTCGTGACGCTGAACTACCAGGACATGATCCAGGCGCTCCAGGCCTACTGGGCCGAGCGGGAGTGCGTCGTCATGCAGCCGTACCACACCGAGCTCGGGGCGGGAACGTTCAATCCTGCGACTTTTCTCCGCTGCCTTGGCCCGGATCCCTGGCGAACCGTCTACGTCGAGCCGTCGATCCGCCCGAGCGACGGGCGCTACGGCGAGAACCCGTACCGGTTCCAGCAGCACTACCAGCTCCAGGTCGTCCTCAAGCCGGCCCCGGAGGACATCCTCGACCAGTACTTCGGCTCGCTCGAGGCGATCGGCATCGACATCAAGAAGCACGACGTGCGTCTCGTCGAGGACGACTGGGAGGGACCCACGCTCGGCGCCTGGGGCCTCGGCTGGGAGGTGTGGGTCGACGGCATGGAGGTGACCCAGTTCACGTACTTCCAGCAGCTCGGCGGGATGGACGTGGAGGTTGTCTCCGGCGAGATCACGTACGGCACGGAGCGCCTCGCCATGTTCGTGCAGGGCAAGAAGAGCGCCTTCGACCTCGAGTGGGCGCCCGGCTTCACCTGGGGCGACGTCCACCGAGAGAATGAGCGCCAGTGGTCGATCTACAACTTGGAGGAGGCGCCGGTGGACATCCTCATGCGCCAATTCGCCGACTACGAGTCCGAGTGCCTGCGCCTGCTCGACCGGAAGCTCCCGTTGCCCGCCTACGACCAGGCACTCAAGGCCTCGCACACCTTCAACCTGTTGGACTCGCGCGGCGCGATCTCCGTCACCGAGCGGGCCTCCTACATCGGGCGGGTTCGCGATCTGGCCCGTCGTGTCGCCCAGGAGTACGTTGCCGTCGCTGCTGTTTGAGATCGGCTGCGAGGAGCTGCCCGCCAGGGCGGTCTACGAGGCCGAGGCGCAGCTCCCACGGCTCTGCGAGCAGCACCTTGGTGTGACGCCCGACCGTGTGTTCGTCGGCCCGCGGCGTCTGGCGATCTTCGTCGAGCGGCTCGAGGAGGCGCCCGGCGAGCAGTGGATCAAGGGGCCGCCGCTCTCGCTCCGGGAGAAAGCTGCAGCGGGGTTCGCAAAGCGGCATGGCGTGTCCGTCGAGGACCTGGAGGAGCGAGACGGGTTCCTCGGGGTCGTGTCCGAGGGACAGTCACTGAGCCAGGCCCTGCCGGGACAGCTCGATGCGATCGTTAAAGGGCTCCGTTTCGGGAAGACCATGCTCTGGGACGACTCCGGCCGCCGCTTCCCGCGCCCGATGCGTTGGACCTGCGCGCGGCTCGACTCCGACCCTGTCGCGGGCCACGGGGCGACCACTTGGGGTCACCGGTTCACGCACGGCGAGGTGGAGCTGCCGAGAGCCGACGCCTATGCGGAGACGCTTCGCGGGGCCGACGTCGAGCCCGATGCCGCCGAGCGAGAGCGCCTGATCCGCGAGGGCCTCGACGCGCTCGGCGAGTGGCGGGATCCGCTTCGGAAGCTGCGCGAGGTCGTTCACCTCGTCGAGAAGGCGACGGTCCTGGAGGGAAGCTTCGACGAACGCTTCCTGTCGCTGCCCGACCGCGTCGTCGAGACTGCGATGCAGTCACATCAGCGCTACTTCCCGCTCGGAGGCAACCGCTTCGCTTTCGTCGCGAACGGCGGCGACCCCGACACGGTTCGCGCGGGAAACGAGAACGTCCTCGAAGGTCGGCTCGACGACGCCACCTTCACGTTCGAGCGCGACGTCAAGCTGGGCATCGACGAGCTCGCGAACCGGCTGGGCTCGATCGTCTACTTCGCGGACGCCGGAACCTTCGCCGACAAGACCGAGCGGCTCGTCCGGCTCGTCGACCGGCTCGGCGGCGGCGACGCCTCGAACGAGGCGGCGCGCCTCGCCAAGGCAGACCAGGCGGCGGAGCTCGTCCGCGAGTTCCCCGACCTCGAGGGCTACATCGGCGCCGAGTACGCTCGGCTGGCCGGCTACCCGGAAGCGGTATCTGCCGCGATTGCCGAGCAGTACCTTCCGGACTCTGCCGGGGGGCCGCTGCCGGAGACCGAGCCCGGGCGAGTGCTTGCCGCCGCCGACAAGATCGACGCGCTCACTGTCTCGTTCTCGCTCGGCCACAAGCCGACAGGCTCGCGGGATCCTTTCGGCCTGCGCCGGGCGGCGATCGGGCTCGGGCGGCTCGCCACGGAAGGCGGGCTGGCCATTCCCCGGGAGCTGCTGCCCGGCGAGGTCGGGGAGTTCGTGGAGGAGCGGCTCGAGGGGCTGCTCGCCGACGTCCCTGTCGAGTTCGTCCGGGCTGCGCGCGCCGCGACGGTCCGTGACCTCGGCGCGGTCGCCCGACTCGCGCAGGCGCTGGGGGCGCTCCCCGACGAGCGTCTGGAGCCGATCCACACCGCCTACATCCGGGCGAGCCGTCTCGGGGAGAAAGAGAAGGCGGCGGCGAAGCTGGATCCGAAGCTTTTCACCGAGCCGGCCGAGCAGGAAGTGGCGGCGGCCCTCGAGCAGGTCGAGCCCGAGATCGCCGCGGCGCTCGAAATCGCCGATTTCGAGGCAGCCGTTGAGGCGGGCGCCCGCCTGGGTCCCGTGCTGCACCGGTTCTTCGAGGACGTGCTCGTGATGGCCGAGGACGCGAAAGTCCGCGAGAACCGCCTCCGTCTGTTGCTCGACGTCCGGGACACCCTGCGCGCCCTCGGCGATCTTGGCCAAATCCCACGCTAACGGCGCTTAACCCAGGCGCAACGTCGTTCTCAGGCGGCTCTTAGGACCGGTCGCTTCCATGGAGAGACACCGCTATCGAAAGGAAACGCATCTTCATGACCAAGCAATTCACAGCGATCGTCTCGGCGCTCCTGTTGGGAGCCGGCGTCGGAGGGGGAGTGGGCGCCGCGGTTGCGCTCGAGACCGACTCCGACTCGGATGCCGGCGCGGCAGCGGTTGCGAACGAGCCCATTGCCGAGACGGCGTCGTCCACGGCCGCGCTCTACAAGCGGGTCAAGAACGCGGTCGTCGAAGTCCACGCAGCGAACGGCGGCGGCGAGACGCCCTTCGGAGACCAGGCGCCCGGCGAGGCGACCGGCTCCGGCTTCGTCATCGATGACGAGGGCCACATCGTCACGAACCAGCACGTCGTCGACGGTGCGCAATCCGTTCGAGTCGAGTTCGCCGACGGGACCGAGGCCGACGCAAAGGTGGTCGGAACCGATCCGTCCACTGACATCGCGGTGCTCGACGTCGATCGGCCGAGCTCCGAGCTCACGCCCCTGACATTCGCGTCGACCGGCTCGCTCGAGGTGGGCAATCCGGTGATCGTGCTCGGCAGCCCGTTCGGGCTGGAGGGCACGCTGACGGCCGGCGTCATCAGCGCCATCGGCCGTGAGATCCAGTCTCCGAACGGCTTCACGATCGAGAACGCTGTGCAAACCGATGCTTCGCTGAACCACGGCAACTCCGGCGGGCCCGTGCTCGACTCGCAGGGCCGCGTGGTCGGCGTGGCAGCGCAGATCCGGAGCGAGTCGGGCGGCAGCGACGGCGTTGGATACGCCATCCCGGGTGAGACCACGAAGCGCGTGGCCGCCGAGCTGATCGAGGACGGCAAGGTGGAGCACGCCTATCTCGGCGTCAGCCTGGAGGACGACGGAGCCGCGAAGCTCGTGGGCGTTCGCGCCGGGAGCCCGGCAGCCAAGGCGGGCCTCCGCACCGAGGACGTCGTGATTGGAGTGGACGGCGATTCCATCGAGACCGGCGACGAGCTTCGTGAGGCGATCGACGCCAAGAAACCCGGCGACGAGATCCGGTTGAAGGTCCGCCGCGGCGGCGACGAGCGCGAGCTCACGGTCAAGCTCGGCACTCGTCCTGAAACCGCTCAGTAACCCAAGTCCCCTCCCGCCAAGCCATGGCCCAGTGACAGTCACTGGGCCATGGCACTTTCCGCGGGGCCGGCGGTACGCTCCCTCCTATGGCAACGGTCGAGCTGCATGTGATCTCGGACGCCACGGGAGCGACCGCTAAGCGGCTCGTTCAGGCGCTCGAAGCGCAGTTTCCCGGCCAGGAGTTCGAGGACATCGTCCATCCGCGGGTCGAGACCGTGGATGATCTGCGCCTCGCCGTCGAACGGGCGAAGGGACGTCCCGCCGTGATCGTCTACACCCTCGTAGAGCAGCGTCTCCGCGAGGAGATGAGAGCGCTCTGCCGCAAGGCCCGGGTCCATTACTGCGACATCCTCGGCCACCCGATCGACGCCGTCGCGCGGGTTTCCGGCGCCGCCGCCCTGATGACTCCCGGAGCCCGCCCGCCGCTCGACTCGAACTACTTCAAGCGGATGGCCGCAATCGAGTTCGCCGTCAAGTACGACGACGGGGTCGGCGGTGGGGTGGAGGAGGCCGACATCGTTCTCGTCGGGGTTTCCCGCACCTCGAAGACTCCGCTCTCGATGTACCTCGGCTACCTGGGGTACCGCACCGCCAACGTCCCGGTCGTCAAGGGGATCGACCCGCCGCCGGCCCTCTTTCGCGTCGACCCGAAGAAGGTCGTCGGCGTCACGATCGACGCGGAGCGCCTCGCCGAGATCCGCACCGACCGTGCGAAGCGCCTCGGTGGCAACAACAGGAAGTACAAGGAGCTCACGGAGATCTACGACGAGCTCGAGGCGGCAGCGAAGCTCCACAAGCAGCTCGGCTGCCCGGTGATCGAGATCTCGGAGCTCTCGATCGAGGAAACCGCGGCGCGCGTCATCCAGGTGATCGAGCAGCGCCAACGCGCGACTGCGTCGTGAACCCAGCAGCTGTTGCGGCGAGAGCGCGGCCCGTGCCGCTCTGGCGCTGGGCGCTCTGGTGGGCGCTGCTCCTGGTCGCCGGGGTGCTCTTCTACTTCTTGCTCGCGCCCCTCTGGCTGAGCCTGCGCGCCCTCGCTTGGATCGCCGAGTTCAGGGCTCGCCGCCGCTGAAACGAGAAGCGGCTCCCGACTGGGAACCGCTTCTTCGGCCGCATGGGTCTTGTGAGTATGAGCACATGTTGTGAAGCTTGTCTAGGGGGACCGAGAAAAGTCGCTATTTGCGAGCCAGCTCGAAAATGTGCTCCAGGCCGTCCTCCTCGTCCATTTGCTCGCCCGTCTTGACGAATCCGAGCTTGCGGACGATCGCGAGCGACGGGTCGTTCTCCGGCGACACCGACAGGACGAAGTGGCGGATTCCCGCCCGCTTTTCGGCCAGGTCCATCAGCATCATGGCCGCCTGGGTGGCGTAGCCGCGGCCGCGGTGATCCGGGTAGATCGTGTACCCGCACTCGACGGCCTCCGGATTCTGCGTCGAGTTGATCCCCGGCGGCCCGTGGTAGCCGGCGTGCCCGATCATCCGGCCGTCCAGGACGACCGCACTCGGACACCAGGTCTGGAACCGTTCGTCCTCCCGCATCTGTCGCAGGCGCATGCCGAGGAAGCCGCGCTCGCCCTCGGTCGGAAACTCGTCCGGTAGCTCGATCCCCAGCAGCGCAGCCGCCTCGTCGCGCCGATCGTCGAGCATCGCCTCGAGGAACTCCGGCGTCATCGGGCGTAGCTCGATCACGCCGACTTGAGTGCACGCATGAAGAGGAAGAGCGGTACCCGGGCATGACGCGGATCCTCGCCGGGGTCGCCCGGCTCCCTGATCCGCTCGAGCAACAACCCCGCGTTCTCGAAGGCTCTCGCATACGCCTCGAAGGGATGGCACCAGCCGCGGAAGGTGATCTGCATGCCGGCCCGCTCGAACGTCCCCTCGAAGCGCTGCCGCTCACGGTAGTTGCCGACGAGAAGAAACGGCGCGTTGGCGTCCCGAGACTCCCAGCGGCCTGCGTCCAGGATCGGGTGCGTCACGCAGGCGCAGAACCGGCCGCCGGGCTGAAGCGCCCGCGCCGCCTCCCGCACCGCGCCTGGCATGTCTTCGATGTCCATCAG
>JBKKAR010000138.1:0-10065 GCA_046714355.1 Gaiellaceae bacterium
GACGAGGAGCGCTTGGCAAAGATCGCCCGCGTGCATTCGATGGGAGTCGTCGGGCCGCCCTCGGAACGCTACGTCTAGATCAGTTCGGCTCGCCCCAAGAGGCTGAGGCATCGTCGCCTGCGCGAGCGTTCTGAAATTTGTCTCCTCACGCGCCGGGCGGTAGGAGAGTGGTCGAGGCGGCAAATACCGCCCCGACACACTCGTGCCTCAGTCGCTCTAGCTGCAGCTAACGCGCGGATTCCACTGGGCGAACATGCCAGCCGGGTTGTGCTTCCACAACCACGCGTGCAGCTCGAAGTGCGGGTCGAGCCCGTGCGTCTCGGGGCCGACGAACGGCTGCCCGAGCACGGTCGGCCGCACGTTGTTCACGCTCGCGGCCCACTCGAAGTACTCGACGGCGACGAGCCGCAGCTTGCCGTTCTTCCTGGGCTCGTAGACGAGCACCTCGGGCGTGAGGGCGTTGACCTGCCCGTCCAGCAGCGCGTTCTTTCGGTAGTGGATCCCCATCGCGCCGGCAGGAGAGACGCCCGGGGGAGACGTCACGCACGGCGAGACCCGGACGTACCCGTCTGCAATCGCTCGCGCGACGTTGTGGTACTTGGCGGTCGCCGCGCGAACCTCCGCCAACTGTGCGCCCAACGGCTTCGCCGGCTTCTGCTTTGCAACGGCCGAAGAAACAGCAAACACACCAACAACCGCTGCGATGACACAAAGAAATAGCGTCTTCCGCATCCCTAGGTTCCTCCTTTTCAAATCACTGTTCCCTGCTGAGAACAGATCCGCGTCGCTCGTAAGACTTGTGCTCTGCCAATGCGGCGTCGGCCTGGGGAGCCGGTGGTATCCGCATTTGGCGGCTGATTAACAGGTTGATGCAACGGACCTTACTGCACCTCGTGCGTTGCAAGAGGCACGGCCGGGCGCTGGTGCCTTCGCGTTCGTTCCGCGTCATAGCCCGTGCTCACGCGGAGACGGCACGGCGGCGTGGGCCAGTGCGCGGGAATGTCCCCCGAGCGTCTGACCGCATCTGAGACAAGATGACTCAGAGGCGAGAGTCGCCAGGCGTGCGGGGCACCCTTCACGGGCTGCTGACGCCCTCGTGCTCCTTCTGCGAAGCTGTGCGCCGGCGTTCGCGTCTCTGCAGACGGCATTCGCCTAGTGCTTCACTTGCACCGACGAAAGGGGCCCCATGGCCGCGAATCCGAACAAGGCACTCTGGGAGAAGGGCGACTTCACTCGCATTGCGGAGAGCATGCGGGAGAGCGGCGAGGCGCTCGTGATGACGCTGGGAATCACCGACGGGCTCGATGTCCTGGACCTCGGATGCGGCGATGGGACCACGGCGCTGCCGGCGGCCAGGCTTGGGGCGGACGTCCTGGGTGTCGACATCGCCAGCAACCTCGTTGAGGCGGGCAACGCACGAGCACAGAGCCTCGGCCTCGCTAACTGCAGGTTCCAGGAAGGCGATGCGTCCGATCTGAGCGAGCTCGAGGATGACAGCTTCGACCTCGTCGTCAGCATTTTCGGCGCGATGTTCGCTCCGAGGCCGTTCGACGTGGCCAAGGGGCTCGTCCGGGTGACGCGGCCCGGCGGCCGGATCGTCATGGGCAACTGGATCCCCAATGACCCGACGCTCGTCGCCCAAATCTTGAAGATCAGCTCCTCGTACTCGCCGCCTCCTCCGGAAGGGTTCGTCAGTCCCATGACGTGGGGCGTCGAGGACAACGTGGTCGAGCGCTTCGCGGCCGCCGGGGTGCCCGAAGAGAAGATCTCGTTCGAGAGGGACACTTACACGTTCAACTTCCCAGGCGCACCATCGGAACTTCTTGCTGTGTTCAGGACGTACTACGGGCCGACGATGAACGCGTTCGAAGCTGCCGCGGCCAACGGCCGCGAGGCCGATCTGCAGGCCGAGCTGGACGCCCTCTTCAACGGCCAAAACGCAAGCGGAAGAGAGGATGCCACCTCCATTCCCGCAACCTTCCTGCGCGTGACGGTCGCGGTGTGAGAGGTAACGCGACCAGAATTCTGGGCGGAACTTGGGCGAAGAGAGGTAGGAACGGCTGGCTGCGCCAGTGTGGGGTGTCCCCCGACGATCGCGCGCCACTCTCGATCGTCCGGCGGGCGACGTTTGACGCGCCGCTCACAGCGTGACAGCCTCCCGCAGACGGCTCATAACCCGGAGGTCGCAGGTTCAAATCCTGCCCCCGCTACTGGAAAGGCCCCGGAAACGGGGCCTTTCTGCTTCAGAGATCCCTCGGCTCGGCTGAAACTTTGCCCGGGCGGGCTCCATCGTACGCCCCTCGTCACGCTCCGACGCATCGGCCCCATGAAGCGATGCCCGCGCGTGACGTCACCCGCGGCCGTTACGGCTGGCGAGCGCCCACAAGCGGGGAGCCGCGCGCAGGCGCGCGAGCGCGAGGCCGAGGGAGACGCCGAGCCCCGCGAGCAGGATGTCGAACGAGACGAACACGGCCCACAGCCCGGTGCCGAGCTCGCCGTTGACCGCGCTCGTGACGACGCCGGCGGCCAGGACGGCCGGGACGAGCAGCGCAGCGCGGAGGCGCCGCGACCGGACGCCCGACAGGCCGACGCCGATCGCGACCCCGAGGACGACACCCAGGAACTCGCTCATCGCCCACCTCCGTTCTCGGATTTGCTGAGCCTGCCCAGGCTCAGCAGGACCTTGCGGTGCGCACGTTGCGCGCTCGCCGCCGAGCCGAGGCTGCGTTCGAGCTCGGCGATCGCCGGCTTGAGGCGGAGCGTCGGCAGCGCGGTCGCGGTTTCGTGCAGGACGGGCAGCACGCGCTTGACGTGGCGCGTGAACTGATCCGGGCCGAACTTCCGGGACTGGAAGCCGCGGGCGAACTCGTTCGAGGCCCTGACCACCGCCTTCGCCCCTTCGAGCCGTGCGAGCTCCTTCACGTGCGTGTACAGCTCACGCTGCCACTCGACGTTGTGGAGCACGCAGGCCGGGTCGCCGTCTTCGAGCTGGAGCATGGTCAAGAAGGCGTCGAGCGCGCCCAGAAGCGTCGCGTGCGCCGGGACGGCGTGCTCGGCGGATCCCTCGTCGGTCGCTTTTGCCAGCCGCTTCAGCGCGACTTTCAGCGCGAACGGATCCGAGCCTGCCTTCGACACCAGCGCGGCGACGCAGGCGGCGATTCCCTCGTGGTGCTCGCCGAGGAAGCGCAGGTAAGCGGCGCTCGTGATCTGCTTCTGCCTGAGGAGCTTCCGCGCGCCGGCGCTCTGCCGCTTCCCTTCCGCGATCCCGAACGCAGCCGCCACGCGCAGGAAGCGGAAGCCGTGCAGCTCGACGTTCGAGCGGATCGCGGTGCCGAGCGGCGAGGGCACGGGCGCGATCGCAAAGCCGTTGACGACCGCGTTGCCGACGACCTCGTCAAAGAGGATCGGCAGCGGCGTGCGGCCTGTGCCCGGCCGCGCCTGGAACGTCACCGACACCCACCGGCGCTCGCCGGGTTCCATCCCGGAGAGCACGAGCCGCCCCTCCGCCGCACGCTTGGCGCCGCGTTCGCCGACCACTCCGATCGCCACCTTGCCGAGCTGCTTCAGCACCCGCGGGGTCATCCGGTAGTCGAGGACGAGATCGCGGCGGACCGTGGCGCCGTTCCGGACGAGCGCGTAGTACGAGCTGACTTCCAAGCCGCTCGAAGCAGGCGCGTACATGTTGCGCTGGGCCTTGTTGTTGTCGTTCAGCACCATCAGGTCGGTCGTCGGCCAGCCCGGGGTGTGCCCGAGCAGGCTGGGCGGGGCGATCGGGTCGGCCGGTCCGGTGATCTCGACCGCGAAGCAGAGGTGGTCGGTCATCGTCGGCCCGATGTGCCATTCGTAGCCCGACGACGGCGTGTTGACGAGGTCGCCGGCGGCGAACGGCACGCTCAGGTCGGGGGTCGTGTCGGCGTTCTGGTACGGGCTGCCCGTCCCGAACGGCGAGACGAGGAAGTGGGCTGTGACGGTGGCCGCACTCCCGCCCGCGTTTCGCCGGATGCGGCAGAAACCGAAGTTGCGGCCCGCGTTGGCCGCCCCCATCTGGGGGTACTCGTTCTGCGGCTGGTCGTTCGCGTTGAACCCGCCCGCAGAGTTCGTCCGCCGGTTCCAGACATCGCTGGTGAGATAGAAGGCCGGGTGCGTCGAGGGCTCGACGCCGTTGTCCCCGCTAGTAGGGCTGTCGGTCCAGTCGCGAACGTAGAAGTCGGAGGCCACGACGACCTCGGTGAACTTCACGAAGAACGGGTCGATCGAGGCCGCCACGGCCGTTGTCCCGTCGGTGCCGAGGAGGGTCTGCGTCCCGAAGTTCGCGTTCCGCTGGTACGTGACGCCGTTCGGGAAGTTCGTGTTGATCGGCGTGTTGTTCGCCGAGAAGATCCCATAGAAGTCCTTGCCGAGCGAGACGAGGTTGGCGTAGTCGCCGATGTAGGGGTCGAACGTCGAGGCGGGCACGTTGGCCGGCACGGTCGCGAGCACGAAATCCGTCGCAGCGGTCGCCCAGTCGTTCGTCGTCAGCTCGAGGTGCGTCACCCAGCGTTGCGCGGCTCCGGTGCCGGTGACCTGCTGGTAGAGCAGCCCGACCCTCCCGCGGCTGTTGACGGCGAGTCCGACGTTTGTCGCGTTGGTCACTGCGCGGAGGTCGGCCGTCGACCAGGTGGTGCCCCGGTCCGTCGAGCGGCGGACGTGGATGGTGGTGCTCGAGCCGGCAGTGAGGTCGGCCCACGCGACGTAGACGTTCGAGCTGTTCCGCGGATCGACGGCGATCGCGATGTTCGGGCCGAGGCGCTCCTGGCCCATGTACGTGAACCACGGGACGTTGCGCCCTGTCATCACGAGCCGGCCGGCGAGCGAATCGCTCGGGTCGGTGAGCGCGGCGAAGGGGGTCGCGCCGCTCGCCCAGTTGTCGTCCCGCACGACGACGATGTCGCAGACGAGCGTGGTCGTACCGGTCGTCGAGCGCGGGGCGCAGAAGACGGCGTAGACGGTGCCGTCGGGGTGCGCGGCCGGGCGCACCGGCGGCGCGTCCTGCGCCGGAGTCGTGCCGAACCAGGCCGAGGCACGAGTCTCGACGCGGTTGATCGTGAAGTTCGCCGGCGGCGGAAGTGTCGCGCCGACGCCGTCGAGCGAGCGGTCGATCGTGGCGGTCCTGCCGACGGGCGCGCCGGTGGGTCCGGGCCGGTCATTGCTGCCGACGTAAACGTGGTCGAGGCCGGCGCCGGCCCCACCGAGCCCGGTCATGGCCTGCACCCAGGGCTGGTCGGGCCGCCCGGCCGGCGTCTGGCGGTCGACGAGCACCGTCATCGCCACGCCGGAGGTGAAGTTCGGCGAGCGCAGGATGTTGAGCCGGAGCGCCGCGGACGGCCGGCGCAGGATCCCGGCGTAGAGCGTGCCGGAGGCGGCGAAACGGACCGTGATGTCGCCCGTGCCGACGAGGGTGTCCTGACTCGGCACGATCGACGCCAGCGCCCACGTGGTGCCGCCGTCCGTCGAGACGTAGATCGGCGCGTTCGGGTTCGAGGCCAGGTTCGGGGTGAACGCCGAGCCGGCGATCCGGCGCGGATCCGCAGGGTCGACTGTGATGTTCGGCTCGCTGTCCTGGTTGGACTCCCCGCTCCGGTTGTTCGGGATCATGTTGACGACGACCAGTGGCACCGTTTCTCCCTTCCTCTGCCGCAGTAACTGTGATCCCTACCTCCGGTTCAGCACGCCCCGGATCCGGTCGAGCTCCTCCACGGGTTGCATGTCCAGCGGCTCCACGATCGCGAGCGCCGTGACGTCGAGCTCCTCGAGCTTTCGCCGGTGGAGAAGGAAGACGGCTCGCTCTCCCGGTGCCGGCTTCGGCGCGCGGAACCACATCACGTCCCGACTCGACGCGAAGGCGACCTCGAGCCGCTCGCCCTCGTTCACGTCGCCCTTCTCGACCCGCTCGACGACAACGAGCGCCGTCCGCCACTGCGGGTCGTGCTCGCTGTCCGGCGGCCGTTCGCGCCTCCCGACCGGGCCGGTGTCCGCAACCTTGCCGACCACGACCGCGGCCGCCTCGGCGACCCGCTTCCGAAGCACGGCGGCCTCCTGTTGCTGCACGGCATCCTCCATCCGCTTTCTCATCGCGTCGAGATCCGCTGCCGGTTGCCGGCCGATCTCCTGGACGGCGAGCCCCGTCCCCGAGATCCAGCCGACCGTGAAGAAGACCGCGCGCTGGCCCTTCTTCGCCGGCGACCCCAGCCTGACGGTGACCTCCGATCCCTTGCGCTCGCCGAAGTCGGGCGGCGCGCGCAGCACGGCTTCGACCCGGACGACGGCGGTCTCCTTCGTCGGCTCGACGAGCTCCATCGTCGTCGCGCCGGTGCGCTCCACGCGGCCGGCGAAGACGAATCCGGCCCGGCGCGAGAGCCGCTCGACCTCAGTGGTGGCCATGAGCCCCCCTGTCCAGCGCATTCATCGGCTCTCTAGCATCCAATCGAACCTCCCCGGTTGACGGATGCCGCAGACCGCCGACGATGTCACCACGGGCGCACCTCGTCAAGTACTCGCGCGCATCCGCCAAACCCCCTCCTAGCCGCGTCGCGGATGCGCGGGTTGAGCGCGCCGTACAGGAGGTCTGCGGCGAGGTTCGCCAGCACGATCACGACCGTTAGTAGCAGCGTCAGCCAATCACGGGCGGGTATCCCCGGCGCGAAAAGTCCTCGTTTCCAAGGCCTTTGTGCGCCCTGGCTACGATCAACAGGCGGGACGTGATCCCGCACGAACGCATGGACCAGACGCCTCCCGCAGCATTCGATCCGGTCAGCCGATGGGTTGGGCCCTCCGTTCGGCTGCCCGCGACCGATCCGGGGGATCCGGATACGCGCTCGCCGGCTCGCCTGCTCCTGTGGGTCGGGCGGCACCAGATCGGGACACTCGTCGCCGGCGTGCTGTTCGGCGTGCTCTGGATGGTCGCCCAGGCACTGATGCCGTTCACGATCGGCCGCGCCATCGAGGACGGCATCATCGAACGCGACAACCGCGCGCTTGCGCTCTGGGCATTCGTCCTCCTCGGCCTCGGCGTGACGCAGGCGTTCGCCGGCGTGATGCGGCACCGCTGCGCCGTCTTCAACTGGCTCCAGGCCTCGTTCCGCCTCGCGCAGGTCGTCGCGCATCACGCAGCGCGCTCGGGCCCAGCGGTGCGCGCCCGACTCTCGACCGGCGAGGTCGTCGCCACCGTCTCGAACGACGCCATGCGCGCCGGAGGCGCTTTCGACATCACGGCGCGTCTGGCCGGCGCGATCGCCTCCTACATCGTGGTCGCGGTCATCCTGCTGTCGTCGTCCGTGGTGCTGGGCCTCATCGTCCTGCTCGGAGTGCCGGTGCTCGTGCTCCTTCTGGGCACGGTGATCAAGCCGCTTCAGGCGCGCCAGCGCGAGCAGCGCGACGAGGTCGGGAAGCTCACCGCGCTCGGCGCCGACACGGCCGCGGGACTGCGCGTTCTGCGCGGGATCGGCGGGGAGCAGGCGTTCTTTGCTCGCTATCGCGACCGCTCGCAGGAAGTGCGTCACGCAGGCGTGCGGGTCGCGCTGCCTCAGTCGACCCTCGACGCGGCCCAGGTCTTCGTGCCGGGCATCTTCGTCGTGCTCGTCACCTGGCTCGGCGCCCGCTTCGCGCTCTCGGGAGAGATCGGAACGGGCGAGTTGGTCGCGTTCTACGGCTACGCGGCCTTCCTTGTCATCCCGCTGAGAACGGCCGCGGAGGCGGTCGACAAGGTGACGCGCGCGTTTGTTGGCGCGCGGCGGATGCTGGACGTTCTCGCCGTCGAGAGGCAGATCGCGGAGCCGGAAGCGGCCGCGGCCGAGCCTCCGCCGGGCGTGCCGCTCGCCGACCGGCGGTCGGGCCTGGTCGTCGAGCCCCGTCTCCTGACCTGCCTCGTTGCGTCACAGCCCGACGAGGTGGCTGCGCTCGCCGACCGGCTCGGCCGTTTCGGCGACGACGAGGGCGTCTTCCTCGGCGATGTCCAACTTGCCGATCTCGCCGTTGACGCGGTGCGACGGCGCATCGTGGTGAGCGAAGCCGATCCCGTGCTCTTCTCCGGCACCCTGCGCTCGGAGCTCGATCCCTGGGCCCGCGCCGAGGACGGCGAGATTCTCGAAGCGATCTCCGTCGCCGACGCCGAGGACGTCCTCGAGGCACTGCCTGCCGGGCTTGACACGATCGTGGACGAACGCGCCCGCTCGTTCTCGGGCGGCCAGCGGCAGCGGCTCGTGCTCGCGCGGGCGCTTCTTTCAGGCGCCGAGCTGCTCGTCCTCGTCGAGCCGACGAGTGCAGTCGACGCTCACACGGAGGCCCGGATCGCGCGGCGACTGCGCGAGGCGCGGGCGGACCGGACGACCGTCGTCGTCACCACGAGCCCGCTCCTCCTCGACCAGGCGGACCGCGTCGTCCTGATCGAGGACGACCGTGTCGTCGCCGAGGGAACCCACCGGGAGCTCCTCGGTCGCGCGGACTACCGCGAGACGGTGACGCGAGGGGAGGATCTGTGAGCGAGCTGCTGCCGATCGCCTCCGGCCCGGAGCTGCGTGCTCAGGCGAAGCTGCTCGGGAGCCGCCACCGCCGCGCCCTTGTCGGCGTCATCGGCCTGCACGCCGCTGCTGCCGCCGCCGGGCTCGCGGGGCCGGCGCTGCTCGGCCAGCTCGTCGAGGCCGTGGTGAACGGGACGACTCGCGGGTACGTCGACAAGATCGTGCTCGTCCTAGCCTGCTTCCTGCTGGCTCAGACGATCCTCACCTGGCTAGCGCGCCGTGCGTCGTTCGTGCTCTCCGAGGAGATGTTCGCCGAGCTGCGCGAGGACTTCCTGCGGAGGGTGCTCGCCCTGCCGCTCTCGACGGTCGAGCGCGCCGGTACCGGCGACCTCGTCTCGCGCACGACCGCCGACGTCGACTCGCTTGCGCGCACGGTCCGCTTCGCCGTTCCGGAGACGCTGATCGCCGGCGTGACGACGATCCTCACCGTGGCCGCGGCAGTCTGGGTGAGCCCCCTCGCGGCGCTCCCCTGCATCGCCGGCGTGCCCGCGCTCTGGATCGGCACTCGCTGGTACCTGCGCCGTGCGCCCGCCGCATACCTGTGGGAGCGCGCGTCGTACGCGACCCTCACCGGGACGGTCGGCGAGACCGTCGAGGGCGGACGGACGATCGAGGCGCTCAGCCTGCGGGAGGAACGCGTGCGGCGGATCAACGCCGACCTCGAGGAGGCCTCGCGCGCGGAGCGACGCACCCTGCATCTCCGCACGATCTGGTTCCCGACCGCCGAGTTTTCGTACGTAGTCCCCGTCGTGTCAGCGCTCGCCTGGGGCGGCTGGCTCGTCTCGACGGGCCGCGCGTCGATCGGCGAGGTGACGGCGGTCGCACTCTACGTCGTGCAGCTCGCCGATCCCGTGGATCGCCTGATCTCGTGGCTCGACGAGATCCAGGTGGGAGCGACGTCCTTCGCCCGGCTGGTCGGCATCGCCGGCGTTCCGCCCGACCGGGAGGCGACTGACGACCGGCCGGAGGGAGACCGGTTGCGGGCGCAGGACGTGCATTACGCATACGTCGTCGATCGCGACGTCCTCCACGGCATCGACCTCGACCTCGAGCCCGGCGAGCGTGTCGCGGTGGTCGGCCCGTCCGGCGCGGGCAAGTCGACCCTGGGGCGCCTGCTCTCGGGGATCCATCCTCCGCGCGTCGGACGCGTGGACGTCGGCGGGGTCCGCCTGGTCGACCTGCCGCTCGACACGCTGCGGCGGGAAGTGGCGCTCGTGACCCAGGAGCAGCACGTCTTCGTCGGAACGCTCGCCGAGAATCTCCGCCTCGCCCGCACGGGCGCCTCCGACGACCAGCTGAGCGACGCGCTCGCGGCGGTCGATGCGCTCGAGTGGGTCGACTCGCTGCCCGACCGCCTGGAGACCGTCGTGGGCGCGGGCGGCTACCCGCTCACGCCTGCGCAGGCCCAGCAGGTCGCGCTCGCCCGGCTCGTGCTCGCCGACCCGCACACGCTTGTGCTGGATGAGGCGACGTCCCTGCTCGATCCGCGGGCCGCGCGCCACCTCGAGCG
>JBKKAR010000139.1:0-2950 GCA_046714355.1 Gaiellaceae bacterium
GCTCGCTCTACCGTCCGCTGCTGTACCGCAGCCCGGCGGCGATCGGCGCTCCCGGCCTCTGGGGCCCGGTGCTCGAAACGGCCGGTCAGGGGATGAAGATCGCGGTCATCGACGACGGGATCGACCAACGCCACCAGTTCTTCGATCCTGCGGGGTACGCGATGCCGCCCGGCTTCCCCAAGGGTCAGGCTGCCTACGCGACGGCGAAAGTGATCGCGGCTCGTTCGTTCCCGCCGCCTTCCCCCCGCCCCCGCTACTCCGATCTTCCGTTCGACCCGGAAGACTCAGAGCACGCGACCCACGTCGCGGGAATCGCCGCCGGGAACAACGGGACGCAGGCCACTGTCGGCGGCGGCCGTGTCAGCCTCTCGGGCGTCGCGCCGCGGGCGTACCTCGGGAACTATCGCGTCCTGACCGTCCCCACAGCGGCCAACGTCGGACTGGACGGAAACTCGCCCGAGATCGCGGCCGGCATCGAGGCGGCCGTCCTCGACGGAATGGACGTCGTGAACCTGTCGATCGGCGAGCCCGAGATCCAGCTCACCCGGGATCTTGTCGTCAAGGCGCTCCAGGGCGCTGCGGCTGCTGGGGTCGTCCCCGTCGTCGCCGCCGGAAACGACTTCGGCGCGTTCGGGCGCGGCTCCGTCTCTTCCCCCGGCTCGGCCCCGGCGGCGATCACCGTCGGCGCGACGACGCTCGGCAAGCAGATGGCAGATTTTTCCGGCGCAGGCCCAACCCCGCTCTCGCTCCAACTGAAGCCGGAGCTCTCCGCGCCGGGCGTCAACATCGTCTCCTCCGTTCCTCAACGCGAGGGAACCTGGGAGGCGTTGAGCGGGACGAGCATGGCGGCCCCGCACGTCGCGGGCGCCGCGGCTGTCCTTCGCCAGCGGCATCCGACGTGGACACCCGCTCAGGTGAAATCGGCACTGGTGACGACCGGACAGCAGGCCTTCGAGGGTCGGACGCAGAGCGCGTCGACCACCCGGCAAGGCGGTGGATTCGTCGACCTGGCTCGCGCAGACGACCCACTCGTCTTTGCGGCGCGCACGACGATCTCTTTCGGCCTCGTGCGCCGAGGTCGGAACGTGGCGCACCGCATCACTCTCACTGACGGCGGGGGCGGGGCAGGCCAGTGGACCGTGAGCGCTCCCCGAAGGATCTCCGTGGCCGGACGAGTGTCTGTCCCCGGAACCCTGGTCGTCCGGCTGCGCGCTTCCCGTCGGCTCGGCGAGGTCAGCGGCTTCATCGTGCTGTCACGGGGTGGCGAGACGCGCCGGATCCCGTTCTGGGGCCGAGTCACGGCCCCACAGCTTCGCCGCCACCCCGCACGACTGCTGGCCCGGACGGGGACCTACAGAGGGGACACCCGCGGCAAGCGCGCGCTCGTCTCGATCTATCGCTATCCCGAGGATCCGACCGGAGCCGGCCTCGCAAGGTTCTTGAACGGGCCCGAGCAGATCTTCCGCGTCCGGCTCCGGCGTCCGGCGGCCAACTTCGGCGTGGCGCTCCTCGAGCGGCCCCGCGGCGTGACGGTGCAGCCGCGCATCGTCCTCGGCCGTGACGAGAACCGGCAGGCCGGGCCCACGGCGCTGCCGCTGAATACGAACCCCTACCTGCCGACGTTCTTCCAGCCGCATCCCGTCTCGGGCGTGATCAGGCCGGCGGCCGGGACGTACCACGTCGTCTTCGACAGCCCCACCGCCGCCGGCGCCGGGCGCTTCGCGTTCCGCTTCTGGATCGGGGACGAGACGCCGCCTCACCTCCGCCTCCTGACGCCATCCGTCCGAGCGCGCGGATCACTGACCGTTCTGGCGACCGACCGGGGCGCGGGCGTCGATCCTCGCTCGATCTTCGCCTCTGTGGACGGCGGCCCACGCCAGCAGGCCTACTCGAGGGCACGCAACCGGATTACCGTCCCGGTCGGACGCCTCTCAACGGGCAGTCACCGCCTCGTCCTCCAGGTGTCGGACCACCAGGAGGCGAAGAACATGGAGAACGCTCTCCGGATCCTTCCGAACACCGCACGGCTCGAGCTCAGCTTCTCCGTCCGCTAGGAGGGTTTGGCGGAACGTCGCTCGTTGCAGGGGTGCGATGGTCGTTCCGAGGCAAGGACGCAGGGAGCGTTCGTATCTTTGCGATACGGGCGCGACTGAGGACGCCGCCTCGGGACGAGCAGCGCGGCCCTGCGGCACAGCGCTGCGTTTCGTCAAGCCCTCCTACTAGGGCTTACGGTCGCGTTCTTTCGTGGTGGGCAGCTGCGCGAGGTCGCGCTCGACGCTCGCTGCGAAGTCGTCGTCGTCCTCGGGGCGAATCACGCGCAGGTTCGACTTGCGCCGCTCCCGAGCCCGCTGCCGGCGTCCCTCGTAGCCCAGACGCGGTGCCAACCTCGGCCACTCGGCCGCCACGAGCACGGCGACGGCGCAGGCAAGCAACGCGATCCAGAGCCAGCCCACGGTCTCATCTTAGCCTCGCCCTCGCGCGGGGTCGTCAGGAGGGCTTGGCGGAACATCGCTCGTTGCAGGGGTGCGCTGGTCGTTCCGAGGCAAGGACGCAGGGAGCGTTCGTATCCTTGCGATACGGGCGCGACTGAGGACGCCGCCTCGGGGCGAGCAGCGCGGCCCTGCGGCACAGCCCGCGTTTCGTCAAGCCCTCCTTGGTCGGGTACGGTCAGACCGTGGGTGAGCTGCGTTTCGGGCCGGCGCGGATTCCTTCGCGCGAATCGCCTGAGGAAGCCGTTGCGCTACTCCAGGAGCGGGGTTACAGCGCCTGCGAGATCGACTTCGAGGGCAAGTTCTGGATGGACTACCCGTGGGCTGAGCGGCTCGGGGAGGTCGCTCGCGATGCTCGCGCTCGAGTTCGCGTGGGCCGAGCGGTGGCTCGAACGCGTCCTGGACAGGGCAGAGCAGGCCGTCGAGCAGGTGACCCACGGGAGCCCGCTTCGGCGCGCCCT
>JBKKAR010000140.1:0-12335 GCA_046714355.1 Gaiellaceae bacterium
TTCCTCACACTCATGACGCTGAGTCTCCAGCCGGTGCTTCAGGCCCAGCTGAGGATGCACTGGGTGGTGAGCGCGACGCTCGCCGGCCGCCTCGCGACCCTCGCTCTCACCCTCGGCGCGCTCGCCGCCGGCCTGGGGTTCAAGAGCCTGGTGACCGCGCACGTGATCGGCCTGGCCGTGACGTTCCTCCTCCTCCTGTGGGCGGTCGCACGAATCGTTCCGCTGCGACCGGTGATCGACGTCCCCTACTGGCGAAAGCTTCTCGCCGGCTCGCTCGCGCTCGGCCTCGCAATCGCGCTGTCCCAGATCTACTTCCGCGTCGACACCGTGCTGCTCGCGCTCCTCCGCTCCCCTGAGGAGGTCGGCTACTACGGCGCCGCCTACAAGTTCGTCGAGCTCGCGGTGATGGTGCCGGCCGCGGTCGGGATCTCGATGTTCCCGCCGCTCGCCCACTTCGTCGCCACACGCGACCCGCGGGCGAACGGCCTGATCCAGAAGAGCTTCGACGTGCTGGTGGCAACATCGGTTCCGGTGATGCTGATCATGCTCGCCTACCCCGACGAGCTGATCTCGGTGGCCGCCGGAGACGAGTTCAGCGAGGCCGTGACCGCCGTGCAGATCCTCGCGCCCTTCGCGCTGTTCGCATACGTGGGCGCCGTCCTGTGGCGAGTGCTGATGGCGGCGGACCGGGATCGCGCGCTGCTCTGGATCGCCATCTTCATCCTCGGCGTCAACGTGGCGCTGAACCTACTGCTCGTGCCGAAGTATGGCTTCGAGGCGGCCGCGGCGATCACGGTCGCGTCGGAGGCGCTCGTGATGCTGCCGATCGCTTGGGGAGTCTGGAGAGAAGGGAGGCTCCCGAACCTCCGCTACTCGGCAGTGATCGCGTTTGCCGGGACTGCGATGGCCGGGACGATCCTGGCTCTGCCCGGCCCTGCGGTCCTCGTCGCCGTTGTCGCCAGCGCCGTCTACGCCGCCGTGCTCGTCGTCCTGCCGGGCACGATGCGCGACTTCGTTCGCGGCGATCTCATTCCGGCCCTGCGGGGCCGGGGCTAGCCAACTCCTAGGTTGAAGCGGCCGCGCGATAGGCGCTCCACGCGGGCTTCGGCGAGAAGTCGTGGCGGAGCAGCCCGTAGTAGTTCCAGGCCGACGTCGAGGCGCCGGAGGGCTCTTCGTCGCGATCGGCGTACCAGAACAGCGGACCCGCCCAGTCGTACGAGCGCCACAGGCGGTAGGCGTCGGTCACCCACTGGGCCTGGGTGCTCTCCGAGACCGAGCCCGGGGTGCCCGCGGTGGGCGGGCCGTACTCGGTTCCCCAGACCTTCTTACCGCCGTCTCCGTGGGACGTCATGAGGCTGCGGATGCTCGTCTGCGTGCCGTAGATCTGGTACCAGGCACAATCGGGATGGACGTTGCCCGGCGGGGCCGGGTGCGTATACGGATGGTGGCTCCACGCGTCGAAGTGCCCCTGCCCGCCGTTCTCGTAGACCTGCTGCAGGAAACTCACCTCGTCGATCTGGGTGCCGTCGTTCGGCGCCGGAGAGGTCGCGCCCGCCAGGACGACGGCGTCCGGGTTCGCCGCCTTGATCCGCGGATAGGCGGCCCGGACGAGTGACGCGTAGCGGGCGGCGTTCGGCTTCGGCTTCCAGAACGCCGAGATGTTCGGCTCGTTCCAGAGCTCCCAGTGGGAGATCCGCCCTTTGAAGTGCGCGACGGTGGCCTCCGCGAAGCGCGCGTACTCGTTCACGTCCCGCGGCTCGCACGGGAAACTGTCGCGGCAGGCATCGGACCGCGCCCACCGCGGCGCGTAGGCGAGAGTCCCGAGAACCTCCATTCCCCTCGCCAGGGCGGCGGCGGTCAACGCGTCATAGCGGGAGAAGTCCCACGCATCCGGGCCCCCGTTCTGGATGACGTCCCACTTGACATCGAAGCGGATCCACTGCGCTCCCATCGCTTGAAGGGAGTCGAGCGTCCGGTCTCGCGTCGTCGGATCCTCGAACTCGAGGTTGTCCGGCGAGACGCCGAACTGCTCCTGCGAGCTCGTCGGCGGAGGGGGTTGAGGCGCCGGCTGCGGCTGCGGCTGCGGCTGCGGAGCAGGCTGGGGCTGGGGGGCCGGCTGGGGCTGGGGCTTCGGCTTCTTCAGCGTCGACGGGGTATTGCGGACCGACGACCTGAGCCTCTTCCCGAGCGCGGCCCGAACGAACGCCGCCTTCGACGCATACGAAGGGGCCGATACGCGGCCGCCGGAGGCGGTCGCGGAGCCCGCCAGCTGCGCTCCGCCGACGAGCGCGAGCACGAGCACGGCGGCGAGGCCGGCTCGGCGAAGCACAGGGTTGCGTTGGTGAAAAGAGCGGCGGGGCAATGGATCTCCTCGGAGTGGTCGGGCCCCACAGCCATCGGCCCGCCCCGCCGCCGCCGCTGCCCTCGTTCGAGGGATGGAGAGCCCTGAGCGGGAATACCGCCCCGCGTAGGGAAGCTAGTCTGGCTCGATGAGACCCAGCGCTGCAGAGGCCCTGAAGGCGGCGATCCGTCGATCGCTGCCGATCGTGATCGTGCTCGTCCTGATCGGTATCGTCGGCCTCAACGCGTTCAAGCAGATCCAGGGACCGATCTACGGATCGACCGCGAAGGTCTACCACTCACCAACCGACCTCTCAGCTGCGCTGACGAACATCGATCCCGGTTTCATCGACCCCGAGCGCGCGATCGACACGGCCCTGACGCTAGCCCAATCGCGCGAGCCGTACGAGCGGGCGGCGCGACGCGTCGGCGCGAAGGTCGCCGAGTTACGGAAGTCCGTCGTCGTCGGCGGGAACAGCTCGGCCGACGTGATCGCCTTCACGGCGAGCACGGATCAGGCGCGGAAGTCGATCCGCTACGCGAACGCCGTCGCCGACTCCTACGTCGACTGGCGCTCGGACATCCAGAGCGAGCGGATCTCACGGGCGATCGAGCAGATCCAGGCGCAGCTTCGCCAGGGCCCGGAGAACCGGGCCGACCTCACCGAGCAGCTCAACCGGCTGACGGTCCTGAGGACGCTCGCCGAGGGTGGCGCGACGGTCGTCGAGCGCGCGGCGGACGCACCGAAGACGAGCCCGGCGCCGATCCGCGACTCGGTGCTCGGCGCATCGCTCGGATTCGTCATCGCCCTGCTCCTGGCGGGAGCCCGTGAGGCCTTCAACACGAGGATCCGGTCCGAGGCCGATGTCGAGGAAGCGCTCAACAAGCCCGTGCTCGCCACGATCCAGACGCTGCCGAAGCGCGCGGGGATCGTCGCTGCGGGGCGGCACGAATCGAGGTGGGGCGACACCTACGCCCTCCTGGCGGCGAACCTCATGCAGATCCGCGGGGAGCGGGACGGGGCCACCGTGCTCGCCGTCACCAGCTCGATCGCCGGCGAAGGCAAGACGACCACGGCATCCAACCTCGCAGTGGCCATGGCGATGCGCGGCCAGCGCGTGGTCCTCGCCGAGTTCGATCTCCGCAAGCCCGCGGTCGGGCGAATGTTCAGGATTCCCTCCGACTCGCCGGGGATCATCCAACTCGTCGACGGGCAGACGACCCTGCCGGCGGCAGCCTGGAAGGTCGAGGTCAACGGCGCGCGCCCGACGGGCGTCCACGCGGTTCGCCCCTCGAGCTCGGGCAACGGCGACAGCGAAGGGGACGGCCGAACCGGCGAAGGCGGCGGCTGGCTCCGCGTCCTCCCTGCCGGCGGCATGGAGCGTGGCGCTCGGGTCGCCCGCTCGCCCCGGATCCCCGAGCTGCTGCAGAGTTTGGGGGCCAACGCCGACGTCGTGATCCTCGACACCCCTCCCGCCCTCGCCACGGTCGAGATGGCCGAGCTGAGCGGGTTCGTCGACGGAGTGCTCGTTGTCGTCCGCCACGGCCGCGTGACCCGCCGGAGCCTCGTCGCGCTGAACCGGCAGTCCGAAGGCTGGCAGACCGAGATCGTCGGAGCCGTGCTGACCGACTCGCCCTCGGAAGAGGACGAGTACTACTACTACAAGAGCTGACTCGCATGCGGCCGTCCGGGCTCGCCCTCACCCGCGCAGACCTTCCCCTCCTCGCAGGCGGGACGTTCATTACCCTCGGCGCCGCCGCGGCGTCGATCCGCATCGGCGGAACCGTCAGCGTCGGCGCCCTCGTTGGCCTCATGCTCTTCTTCGCCTTCGTCGCCGGCTTCATGGCCTTCCCGCACCTGACGGTCGCGCTGATGATTCCGACGTTCGCGCTGATCCCGGCGATCAAGGTGCTCGCCGTCCCGTGGATCGGACCGCTGAAGGACGTGATGACGCTCGCCGGGATCACTGCGGCCGGCCTGCTCGTCATTCAGCGCGCGGGCGAGGGGCACAAGCAGCGCGGCGACTTTGCGGTAGCCGCCCTCGTGTGCTTCCTCGTCGGCCTCTACATCCTCAACCTCGGCGGCCGGCTGGAGCGCGACATCGCCTGGAGCCAGGGCGTGCGGCTGATCTCGGAGCCGCTGCTCCTTCTGCTCGTCGGCCTCGCGTTGCCGCAGGCCCGGCGGACGCTTCGCTGGGCGATGGTCTCCCTCGTCTCGACTGCGGTATTCGTCGCGCTGACAGGGATCGCGCAGCAGGCGCTCGGGGAGGACCGGCTGATCCAGCTGGGCTATTCGTACACGCTCCAGGTCCGGTCGATCGACGACCGGCTGCGCAGCTTCGGGACGATGGACGAGTCGTTCGCCTACGCGGGCTTCTTGCTCCTGTCCCTCGTCGCGCTGCTCGTCTGGCACCGGCGCGGAATCATCATCTCGGTCGCCGGCTCGATCATCGTCGTCGGCCTCGCCTTCGCACAGGTGCGCACTTCGGTTGTGATCGTGCTCGCGCTGGTCGGGCTGTGGCTCGCCCGCAGCCAGCGGCCGACGATCGCCGCGTTCTTCCTCGCCATAGCCGTCACCGCGGCGGCCGCGATCCTGATCTGGTCGTCGAGCGGGACCGAGACGCGAACCGTCCGCGCTGGACCGTCGCTCTTCCTCACCATCAACGGCCGGACGGAAGGCTGGAAGATCGTCCTCGACAACCCGCGTACGTGGGGTATCGGCAAAGGGGTCGGCGAGATCGGCGTCGCCGCCGAGCGGGCGACGTACAGCGTCAGCCGCCGAGAGCGGAAGGACAAGGACAGTTCCGCCGTCGATTCGGGCTATTTCGCACTGATCGCGGACATCGGATTCATCGGCCTCGTCGTCTTCCTGGCGCTCGCCGCCCGTCTGTTGTTTCTCGCGCGCCAGGCCACGAGCCGAAGGTCGAACGCCGGTTGGCTCGCGATCGGGTTCCTCGCCGTCATGCTCCTGGATGCCGTCACCCGCGACTCGTTCACGGGCTTCCCGACCGCCTTCCTCGGCATGCTCCTCGTCGGTCTCTCGCTCGCAGCGGCCGCGGAGGAGGCCGAGGCCGACCGGAACGCCGCCCCCGCTCCCGCCACCGCCTGACCACGGCATGATCGACACCCACTGCCACCTGCTGCCGGGGCTCGACGACGGACCGAGAAACGAGGCCGAGGCGCTCGAGCTCGCCCATGAGCTCGCGGCGCAGGGCGTCCGGCGCGTGCTCTGCACGCCGCATTTCTCCGCGATGTTCCGAACCATCCACTCGGAGTCCGTGGAGCGCCTCCGGTCCCTCCAGCCGATCCTCGAAGCGGCGAGCGTCCAGATCGACACGTCCGTTGCGGCCGAGATCGGTCCGGCCGCGGCCGCCTCGGCGCCGATGGAACAGCTCGTCGAGCGAAGCATCGCGGGTCGCTGGGCGATCGTCGAGGTGCTCGCCGACTCCTCCCCCGCGTCGCTCGCGGCCATCTTCGAGCGCCTGCGGGACGCCGGCGTCGGGACGATCTTCGGGCACCCGGAACGCTGCCGCGCCGTTCAGCGGAAGCCGGGGATCCTCGATCCGCTGCGCGATGACGGCGCCATGCTCCAGCTGGTCGCACCGAGCCTCGTCGGACGCTGGGGGCCCGAGACCGAGGCCGCGGCGTGGCGCCTCGTCGATACCGGCCGGGCCGACATCCTGGGAAGCGACGCCCACGGCGCCAAACGCCGCCGGCCGCACCTCCGTGCCGCCTGCAAACTGATCGAGGACCGCCTCGGCGCGGCGGTCGTCGAGGAGCTGACGGAGGCGAAGCCCCGGCTCGTGCTCGACGGAGTCGGGCCAGAATGAGCGGCGTGGACGCCCTTCGGTCGCTCACCGTCGTGATCACCAACTGGGGCACGCCGGACCACACGATTCGCGCGACGCAGGCCGTGATCGCCGACGGCGTTCCGCCCGACCGAGTGGTGGTCGTCGACAACGGCTCGAAGGACGACAGCGCCGACCGGTTCCGGCAACAACTCGCCAGCTGCGTCCTCGTCCCGCTCGATGAGAACATCGGCTTCGGCCGGGCCAGCAACCTCGGCGCCTCGCAGGTCCCCGGCGACCACTACCTCTTCGTCAACAACGACGCCTTCGTCCACGAGCCGGGCAGTGTCACGCGGATGCTCGACTGTCTGGACGTGCCCGGCGTCGGCCTGGTCGTCCCGCGGCTGCGCAACACCGACCTCACGCTCCAGTCGAGCGTCGTGCCGACGCACCGGCCCGGGGCCGAGCTCGTGCGCGCCTCGGGACTCAGCCGCTTTCTGCCGAACGACTGGCAGCCTCGCTGGAGCACGCACTGGGACCACGGGAGCTCGCGCGAGATCGACGCCGCGATCGGACCGGTCATGCTCGTCCGGGCTGAGACGTGGGACAGGCTCGGCGGCTTCGACGAGCGGATCTACATGTACGCCGAGGACCTCGATCTCTGCTGGCGCACCCGGTTGCTCGGGTGGAAGATCTGGTTCTGCGCCGAGGCGGAGTTCATGCACATCGGCAATGCCGCCGCCAGCCGGGCTTGGACTAGCCCGCGTCGGGCGGAGCTGGTCGCACGGTCCGAGGCGGACATGATCCGGCGGCACCACCCGAGCGGGACCGCGCACCTCACGGTCGGCCTCATCTGCGCCGGCCTCGCCGGCCGCCTGGTCGTCCACTCGGCGCTCCGCAACCGCGAGGCAACCGCGACTTTGCGCGCCTCGCTCCGCGGGTTCCTCGGCGGCGCCGGGAATCCACCTAGTGCTTGAGCGTGTCGTCTTCGCACACGACAACACGTTCCTACGCGCGGACGGAGGCGAGGTCTACTCGAGCCGGGGCCGCTGGCCGTGGAACCGGTACTTGGCCTTTGCGGAGAGCCTGACCGTCGTCTCGCGGATGGAGGATCTGGCGGCCGGGACAGACACGTCCGGTCTCGAGCTCTCGAGTGATCCCCGTGTCTACTTCGTCCCGGTCCCGTCGCTGAGCGGGCCGTTGCTCCAGTTCAAGAACAGGGGCGCCGCGTCGAAGGTGCTGGAATCCGAGATCGGCCGGGCGGACGCCGTCGTCGCCCGGCTCCCGAGCGAGGTCGGCGACCGCGCCGCGAGAATCGCCGAGCGACTCGGCAAGCCGTGGGCCGTCGAGGTCGTCACCTGCACGTGGGACGCGCTCTGGAACTACGGCAGCTGGGAGGGGAAGGTCTACGCGCCGGTCTCATGGTGGAAGACGAGGAGGGTCGTAAGCCGCGCGCCGTTCGCCTTCTACGTCACCGAACGCTTCCTCCAGGGCCGCTATCCGTCACGCGGCCGGACGGTCGGCGTCTCCGACGTCGAGCTGCCCGCGCTGGACGAGGGCGTGCTGGTCGCCAGGCTGGCGCGGATCAGCTCCCGGCCAGAGCCCGTGCGGCTGGGCCTGATCGCCGCCCTCTCGGTGCAGTTCAAAGGGGTGCAGACCGCACTCGAGGCACTCGGATCGCTGCGCGATCGGCTGCCGCCGTTCGAGCTCCAGATCCTCGGCTCCGGCGATCCCGCTCCCTGGCGCGAGCTCGCTCGCGAGCATGAGGTGGACGACGTCGTCCGCTTCGACGGAACGCTCTCACCCGGCGAGCCCGTCCTCCGCTGGCTCGACGAGCTCGATCTCTACCTCCAGCCGAGCTTCCAGGAGGGACTCCCTCGCTCGCTGGTCGAGGCGCTGAGCCGCGGGCTGCCGGCGCTGGGCTCGACCGCGGGCGGGATTCCGGAGCTGCTCCCGCCCGAGTGCCTGCACCGGCCCGGCGACACCGGGCGGCTCGCCGAGCTGATCGCGGCCGCGGCCGAGGATCACGAGTGGCAGGCGCGACAGGCCGAGCGGAACTTCGAGACTGCGAAGGGGTTCCGCGCGGAGGCGCTCGAGACCGTACGTTCGTCGTTCTGGCGCGAGTTCGCCGAGTCCGCGCGATGAGGATCTGCTTCGTCTCGCCCTTCGCGCAGCCCGCGGGCTCCGAGCGCTACCTCGGTCTCGTCCTCGACGGGATCCCGCGGGAGCAGGTCCGCGACGTGGTCTTCCTCCAGGAGGGGCCGTTCGTCGATGAGGTGCGCCGGCGCGATCTGCCCGTGAGAGTTTGGCCCACCGCTGCCGGCCCCCTCGCGATCCTGGGCGCCGCCCGGCGGCTCCGCCGGCACCTCGCCGAGGATCGGCCCGACCTCGTCCATGCAAACGGCGTCAAGGCGGCGCTCGTCGCCGTGCTCGCCACGGCCGGCACGCGGACGCGCGTCGTCTGGGTGAAACACGACCTCAGCTTCGACCGATCGCTCGCCCGGCCGATCGCGCTCGGCTGCCGTCTCGTCGTCGGCGTCAGCGAGGCGGCGGTGCGAGTCTTCCACTCACGGAGGAAGGTGCGCGTCGTGCCGAACGCGCTCCCTGCCGTTCACGCCGACCGGGCCGAGGGCCGCCGCCGCGTGCTCTCGGCGCTCGGCGCCGGTGACGACGTCCGTGTCGTCGCGCTCGTGGGTCGCCTCTACGCCATGAAGGGCCAGCGCGAGCTCCTCGAGGCGGCGCCCGACCTCATCGCGCGCGTGCCAGGGGTCCGGATCGCCTTCGTGGGCCCCGACGATCCCTCCGTCCCCGAGTACGGGGCCGAACTGAGGCGGCGGACCTCCGACCTCGGCCTGGACGGGGTCGTCCACTTCGTCGGCGGCGTTCAGGACGCGGCGGTCTTCATGGCCGGTTGCGACGCCGTCGCGATCCCGAGCGTGCCGGCCGAGCGAGGCAACACGGAGTCCTTCTCGCTCGTCGCGCTCGAGGCGATGGCGGTCGGCACGCCGGTGGCCGCCTATGGCGAAGGCGGACTGCCGGAAGTGCTCGGGGAGTGCGCCCTGCTCGTTCCGACGCATGACCGCGCGGGCCTCGTTCACGCGCTCGCCCGAATCCTCGAGGACGCGGAGCTCTCGGCTCGTCTCGCCGACTGCGGACGGGAGCGCGCCGCGAGCGCCTTCAGCCTGGAACGGATGCTCGAGACGCTCCAGGCCTGCTACCGCGAAGCCGCGAGGGATTAGAGCGAGCGGAAGCGGTAGCGGGCGCTGCCGACGTAGCGCCCGAGCTGCCAGCCGAGCAGCCAGGCGAGCTTCGCGCGGGTCGGGCGCCGGTGCACGGAGGTCAGGCTCGCGAGGATCGGTTTCCAGCCCCGCACCGCCCAGGGCTTCCACGTCCGCGGCCTGGCAGAACGATCCTCGTGGCGTCGCTGAACGAGAGCCATCTGTTCGGCGTAGACCCGTGCCTGCCGGAAGATCGCGCGCAGGTCGCTCCGATAGCGGTAGTGCATGAGCGCGTCCGGCACGAGCCGCAACTCGACGCCTCGCGCGTGCGCCCGTAGGCAGTAGTCGAGGTCGAACAGCGCCGGCATCGACTCGTCGAATCCGCCGAGCGCCTCGTGGACGCCTCGCTGGACGCCGAGCCCGCCGGAGCCCGCGTACGGGGCGTACGGCGCGAACGACGTCGTGGACAGCTCGCCCGGTGGCTGAGCATCACGCGTCTCCTGCAGCCACGCCTCGTTGAGCTTCGTCGCATCGGCTACGCACGCCACGAGCTGGTGCCGCGCGAGTGCCTCCCCCATCGCAGCGACCCAGCCGGGTGCAACCTCGTCGTCGGCATCGCAGAAGCCGACGGCCTGGGCCCTGGCCGCGCGCACTCCCTCGTTGAGCGCGAATGCCTGGCCGGGGCGAACCGAAGCGTCGACGATCCGAAGCTCGGGAAGCTGCCCGCCATAGGCCTCTACGACCTCGCGAGTGCGATCGCGGGACCCGTTGTCCACGACCACGACTTCCCACGGCTCCGACCAGTCCTGCGCCGCGAGCGCCTCGAGCTGGCCGCCGATCTCGTGGGCGGCGTCGCGGGCCGGAATGACGACGGTCAGCTTAGGCTGGGAGCTCATGGCCTCCATTCCAGCAGGGCCGCTGCTTCTCGTGTCCCCCCACCTGGACGATGCGATCCTCTCCTGCGAGGCGCTCGTCAGCCGAGCCGAGCCGATCGACGTCCTGACCGTGTTCGCCGGCGCGCCCGTCCCGCCTCAGCGCGGCTGGTGGGACCTCGACACCGGGTTTCCGGATTCCGAGACCAGCATGGCCGCCCGTCGCGCCGAGGACGCCGCCGCCTTCGCCGGGACGCCGCACCGGCTGACCTATCTCGAGCTGCTCGAGCTCCAGCACCAGCCGGAGAGAACTCCGGAGGATCGCGACGCGATCGGGAAAGCAATCACCGGTTGGCTCGAGCGGAATCCCGGCGGAGCGGTGGCGCTCCCCGCCGGCGCCGGCTGCTCGCAGGCCTGGACCGCCCGCTGGCTGCGCCGGTTGCGCCGCGAGCAGTGCTCGCCGCCCCAGCACATCGACCACCTCAACGTCCGGAATGCGGCGCTCCGGGCTCTGCACGGAACGGACGAGAGTGTGCTGCTCTACGAGGAAATCCCGTACCTGTTCGGGTGCCCGGCGGACCGGGAGGCCGAGCGCGCTGCGGCCGCGGGCGGCTGGCGTGCCGAGCCGTTCTCGGTCGAGATCGACCCCGGGCGGAAGGCGGAGCGGATCGCCGCCTACGCGAGCCAGATCCCGCACATCTCCCCGGCCGCGGGCAGGCTGGACGATGCGAGCGTCCTCCCCGCGCGGGAGCGCTACTGGTTCTTGCGTCGGAGTACCTCGGTGTAGAGATCGGCCATCGCGCCTGTCGTGCGACGGACGTCGAAGAGCTGCTCCGCCCGCTGCCGCGCTCGGGTCCCGTCGCTTCGGGTGAGCGCCTCGGCCAGGGCGTCGGCGAGCGCGTCAGGATCCTCGCGCGGGACGATCGTCCCGGTGTCCCCGATCGCCTCCCGCATCCCCGCCACGTCCGTGGCCACCACGCGCCGCCCGGCCGCCATCGCTTCGAGGACGACGTAGGCGAGGCCCTCCCACCTCGAAGGCACGACGACGACGTCCGCCGCGGCCAGCCAGGACGAGACGTCGTCCCGCGCGCCCACCATCCGCGCGCTTCCAGCGCGGTCACGGAGGTCCTCCTCATCCGGGCCGCTACCCACGACGACCAGCTCCGCGTCGACCCGCTTGCAGACGCCGGGCCAGGCCTCGAGCAGAAGGTCGAGACCCTTCTGCCGCGAGAGCCGCCCGATCGAGACCGCGAGCCGACCGGGCGCCAGGCCAAGCCGCCGACGAGCCGCCTCTCGATCCTCGACCGCGAACGCCTCGAGGTCGACGCCGTTCGGGACGACGCGCCAGCTCCCCCGAATGCCGGCAGCCTCGCCGTCCGCCCGCTCTCCCTCCGATACGCAGACGATCACCGTCGCCCAGCGGGCGCCGAAGCGCTCCCACGCTGTAGCCGCCCGCTGAATCGATCCCTCGAGCGCGTAGAACGACCAGGCGTGCGGTTGGAAGAGCGTCGGTCGCCCACCGCGGATGGCCAGCCGGCCGGCGAGGCCGGCCTTGGACGAGTGTAGGTGCACGAGCTCCGGCGCGACGCGCTTCACGATCCGACCAAGCTGAGCCGCCTCGAGGAGGCTTCCTGGGCCGGGCGCCCTCCCCGCAGACCACACGGCGTGCTCGGCGCCCGCCGCGAGAACCCGCTCGGACAGCGGCCCCTCCGGCGAGGCGACCGTGACGCGCCAGCCGCGGCCGACCTGATCGGCGACGAGGTCCGAAACGGCGCGGGCGACGCCGTCTACCACGGGCTGGGAGACATGGAGCACCGACAGGCTCAACAGGGAGCCAGCGTACCCCGCCGGTACCCTCTCCCCTCTCATGGCTCCGAGGATCTTCGCGGCGCTCCTGGGCCTCGGTGCAGCCCTGACGCTCACCGGCGGCTCCGCCGCGGCGCGCGATGCGCGAGTTGCCGGCTCGAAGCTCCTGCGCGCCTCGAAGGTCAACCCGCGCTACTTCACCGATGGCTCAGGCCGGGCGGTCTATCTGACCGGATCCCACGTCTGGTGGAACCTTCAGGGCGCGCGGACCTGGAGCGTCGACTGCCCGCGGGGTCGGGCCGCGCCCTTCC
>JBKKAR010000141.1:0-15493 GCA_046714355.1 Gaiellaceae bacterium
CTGCTTCACGGCCAGCTTCGTCGTCGCATTTGACCTCGCTCAAACCGATCGCGCTCGGGCCTGCGTATTCATCGAAGTCGACGGACTGAGGGAGGCCGAATGATTCGCAGATCGACCATCGTGCTCGCGCTCGGCGTTGTGGCGGTGACCTTCGTCGCCACCGCCTGCGGCGGTGACGACTCGTCGTCGAGCGACGGGACGACGACGGAGGCTGCTTCTACGGAAGGTACGACGACCTCGGAGGGCGGCGGATCAGCGTCCGCCACGCTCAAGGGTGAGACCGGCCCCGGGTTCACGATCGAGGTCTCGCAAGACGGCAAAGACGCCGAGACGGTGAAAGCCGGCACCTACACGCTGACGGTGGAGGACAAGTCCGACACGCACAACTTCCACCTGATCGGACCCGGTGTCGACGAGGAAGTCACCGACGTCCCGTTCGGCGGAGAGAAGTCGGTCACGGTGACGCTCGAGCCGGGCACGTACACCTATCAGTGCGACCCGCACGCCGTGCAGGGCATGAAGGGCACCTTCACGGTCACGTAGGAACCGTGGATACCAGACGGGCTGCTCACGGAGACCAGGTGGTGGGTCGCGTGCGGTCGCGTCGGCCCCCGACCGAGCCGCGACTCAAGGATCGCGCTGTGCTCGCTGATCGCGGCCGACATCGAGCTCTTCGCCGACCGGCCCAAGAGACGAGCGCGGTTCTGCGGTGGGCGTACACGGAGCTCGCCGCCATGGGAGCCCAGAGCGTCATCCCGACGATCAGCGTGTTCCTGGCCGACGCGCTCTGCAAGGAGCGCCAGTTCGAGGAGGCCGAGCGGTCGCGAGGCTCGCGAACCCGCCCGGCACCGGCGCTCCTCCTCAAGTTCGTCCCGCCCGAGCTGCTGGAGCGCTTCGGCGGCGCCGACCGCTTCGCATCCGCTGTGGAGAGCTCACTCGACCGGCTGGCGGCACTGAACGACGTGCGCCCTCCTCGGCTGACGTGCTTGACTTCGACCCCGCCACCGTGTGGGGTGGGGGCGGGCGTGCGGCTGCCCGGAGACGCCATGGAGATTGCACCCGGCCTGCATAGCCTCGGACAGAAGCAAGGCGGACGCGTGCACGCCTTCCTCGCCGAGTCCGACGGCGGCGAGCTGACGCTGATCGACACGATGTGGGAGGGCGACGGGCGGCGCATCTTCGAGGCGATCCGCGCTCTCGACCGCAAGCCCTCCGACCTGAAGCGGATCGCGCTCACGCACGGCCATCGCTCGCACCTCGGCGGAGCGAAGGCGCTGCGCGAGCAGACGGGCGCGAAGACCTACGCCCATCCGAGCGAGGCCGGGATCGTCGAGGGCACGCAGAAGGCGAAGCGGGTGCCTATCCTGCGGCCGATCCCGCCCAAGCTGATCCCCTTCCGGATCGGGCTCGCGCTCGGCCTGCCCAAGCACCCGCCCTGCCCCGTGGACGAGCCGCTCGCCGACGGCGACTCGTTCGGGCCCTTCCAGGTGCTGCACGCCGCCGGCCACTCGCCCGGGCACATGGCGTTCTGGTGGGAGGAGCGGCGAGCGCTGATCGCCGGCGACGCGATCGCCACCTGGCCCGAGGTCTCCGCGGGCTGGCCTGACTTCCAGCTCGACTCGGCCGAGCATGAGCGCTCGCTGCGGCGCATGGCCTCGTTCGAGCCGCTCGTCGTCGGCGTCGGCCACGGCGACCCGCTTTCCGAAGGCACCCCCGATCGCGTCCATCAGCTCGCCGAGCAGGCGCGGGACATCTAGCCGCCGAGGCCCGCCCGTGTCCCTGCTCGCCCGCATGCTCTCCGGCCCGGCTCACCTGCTCGACCGGCGGGTGGGCTGGGATCGCTTGCCCAAGCCGATCGGCATTCTCGTCCTCGTCGGCCTGCGTGAGCGCCTGCGCCGCCGGAATCTGCACGACACGGAGACCGGCCGGACGGTCACGCCGGCGCCGCGGCCGGACGACCTCGCGGTCCGGACGATCGACGGCACGTGGAACGACCTCGACTCGCCGGGCATGGGCGCGGTCGGCGCCCGCTTCGGCCGCAACGTCCCGGTGCGCCACACGTTCCCCGAGGAGCTGCCGGCCCTGCTCGACCCAAGCCCGCGCGAGGTCAGCCGCAAGCTGCTCACGCGCGAGCGCTTCCAGCCGGCGACGACTCTGAACGTGCTCGCAGCCGCGTGGCTCCAGTTCGAGGTGCATGACTGGGTCAGCCATGGCCAACATGAGCCCGAGAGTCCGTGGCGCGTCCAGCTCGAGGACGCCGATCCGTGGATGTCGCGGCCGATGGAGATCCCGCGCACCCGGCGCGACCCGACCTCCGACGAGGACCCGAACACGCCGCCGACCTTCGTCACCGCGGACAGCCACTGGTGGGACGGCTCTCAGGTCTATGGCACGAAGCCCGCCTTCGCCGCCGCCCTGCGCGCGAACGAGGACGGCAAGCTGCGCGTCGATGAGCACGGCCTCCTTCCCGCTGACCTCGAGCAGCACGTCGACCTGGCCGGCGTCGAGGGCAACCTCTGGATCGGTCTCGGCGTCCTGCACACGCTCTTCACACTCGAGCACAACGCCATCTGCGACCGGCTCAGGCGCGACAACCCGAGCTGGTCGGACGACAAGCTCTACGCGAAGGCGCGGCTCGTGAACGCGGCGCTGATGGCGAAGATCCACACCGTCGAGTGGACGCCCGGAATCATCGCCCACCCGACGACGCAGTACGCGCTCAAGGCGAACTGGTACGGGATTCTCGGCAAGCTCGGCAAGCGCACCAAGAACGAGGTGCTCGGCGGGATCCCCGGCTCGCCCACCGACCACCACGGCGTGCCCTACTCGCTCACGGAGGAGTTCGTCGCCGTCTACCGGATGCACCCACTGCTCCCGGACGACTACACGTTCCGCTCGCACGAGACGGACGCGGTGCTGCAGGAGCGGACTTTCCGGGAAGTGGGCGCCCTCGAGACCCGTACGCGACTGCAGGAGCTGGGGCTGCCGAGCGCCCTCTACTCGCTCGGGATCGCGCACCCGGGCGCGATCGAACTGCATAACTACCCGCGCTTCCTGCAGGAGTTGCGCCGGCCCGACGGCACCACGCTCGACCTCGCCGCCACCGACATCGTGCGCGTGCGCGAGCGGGGCGTGCCGCGCTTCACGGAGTTCCGCCGTCTGCTCGGGCTGAAGCCGCCGGGCTCGTTCGAGGAGCTGACTGACAACCCCGAGTGGCGGCGCGAGCTGAAGGAGGTATACGGCCACGTCGACCGCGTGGACACGATGGTCGGGCTCTACGCCGAGCGCAAACCGACGGGGTTCGGCTTCAGCGACACGGCCTTCCGCATCTTCATCCTGATGGCGTCGCGCCGGCTGAAGAGCGATCGTTTCTTCACGCGCGACTTCACGCCGCAGGTCTACACGCAGGCCGGCCTCGACTGGATCGACCAGAACAGTTTCAAGAGCGTGCTGCTGCGCCATTACCCGCAGCTCGCACCGGCTCTAGAGGGCGTCGAGAACGGCTTCGCGCCGTGGAAACGGGTGAACGCCTCGACCTAGCGGCCGACCGGGGCGTTAGCGCGGCTTAGCGCCGAGTCCGGCGATGCGCCGAGACGTGGCGACTTGTCGCACGGGTTGGTCGGGCGGTCTTCCGAAGTGATGCCGGGCCTTCCGCGCTCAGAGACGGACGCGTAGTTCCCTCTCTCGAGGGATAGAGACACTGCGCTGAATGAAAGAAAATCCGTGGAACGCCCCTTGCGGTGGGGCTGCGGCGGAGGGGATGCGGCGTTGTGGACACGATCAGGGTAGTCCTCGCGGAGGACCATGCGCTGATGCGCGATGCGGTGAAGCTGGTTTTCGAGGAAGCCGGGGACGTCGAGCTGGTCGGCGAGGTGGTGAACGGACACGACCTGATGCCCCTCATGTCGAGGATCGCGGTCGACTTCGTCCTCCTTGACGTGCAACTTCCGGGCCTCGACGGCCTCAGATGCCTCGAGGAGCTGGCCGAGCATCACCCACGGGTGAAGGTCGCGATGCTCTCGGCCGTCGACGATCCGCAGGTGATCGAGTCGGCCTTCCGGCGCGGGGCGCGTGGCTACATCCTCAAGTCAGTCAACCCGTTCGACTTGCCGGCGGCAATCCGCCAGATCGTCGACGAGAGCGTGATCCACCGGTCGCTGGCCGCCCGGAGCGGCGCTGCGGCGAGCGGTGCAGGAGGCCTGTCAGAGAAGGAGCTGGCGGTGCTCGCCGAGCTGTGCCGCGGGCACACGAACAAGCAGATCGCCTTGAGTCTCTGGCTGAGCGAACAGACGGTGAAGTTCCACCTGCGCAACATCTACCGCAAGCTCGGGATCAAGAGCCGGACCGAGGCGCTGCGCTACGCGTACGAGCACGATCTCGCGAAGACCACCTCGGCTCCCTCCTAGCGGGCGCCAGGCTCAGAGAAACAGGGCGACGAGGGCGCCGAGCGCGAGATAAGGGGCGAGGGGGAGCTGCCGCCTCAAGGCAGACCGACCATCACGAGCGACGAGTCCGACACCAGCGAGGGCGGCAACGGCGAAGCCGATCGTCAGCGCGGTCAGCACGGATGCGCCGAGCGTCGCGCCGAGCAGAAGCCCGAGCTTCACATCGCCCATCCCCAGGTCGCCGGCCCGGGCCAGAGTCGCCACGAGGAGCAGGATCGCCGTACCCACTGCCACCAGAGCATGCAGTGCGGCGAGCCGCGGGTCGGCTAGCGCAAGCACGGCGAGCACGGTCGCCGTCGCCGGCAGCATCAGCCGGTCTGGCAGGAGGTGGAACTCGAGGTCGATGGCGGCGAGCCACACGAGCAGTCCCGCCGTTGCAGCCTGCAGCACACCCAGGACCGACGGCTCGAGCAGGGTGAGGCAGCCGCCTGCGACGACCACTGAGACGATGGCCGTGGCCGGAGCGCGGCTGGGCTTCAGCGGCGCGGGCCGGGCTACGGGAAGGGCGGTCACCGGGCGCCCTCGCGCAGGGCGTCTCCCTCGGCGAGCTCGAGGCGCTCGCACTCGCCGGCGGCGAGCTCGAGCACCGAGGATGCCGCCTTGGCCGCCGCCAGCCGCCACGGCCGAAGCGCCGTCACGATCGAGACGATCCGCAGCTCGGAATCCAGGAAGACGACGTCGATCGGGAAGCGCATGAAGTGCGTGTGCACCGATCCGGTTCTCGGCAGCAGCAGGCCGCTTCCCGGCGGCAGCTGCGCCAGGCCCATCAGCCCGCGGAATCGTGAGGCGAACGAGGTCGCCACCCGGCAGCGGCAGACGAGCTGCCCGTCGGCCCGCGTGAGCTCCGTGTAGGCCACGCGGCGATTGTCGCCCGCCGCCCGACGGCAAGGTCGAGCCGAAAGGGTGGTTCGACCCACCCCTCTGCGGTGCGGAGGCGGACGAGCGGCCTGCGTAAATGAAATCTGTAGAAGCAGCGCCGGATCTGTACCGGCCTGCGAGTTGTTCTAGAGGGAGGTAGGGAATGTCTGAGCGGATTTCGCTCAAGCTGGGCCAGGTCTTCTTGGCGCTCAAGCGCGAGGACGGCCAGGGCGCGACCGAGTACGCGATGGTGATCGGCTTCCTCATCATCCTGCTGGTGGCTGGCCTCGGAATCCTCGGTGTCTCGATCGGGGACTTCCTCGGGCGCGTCGCCGGCCGAGTCGACGGAATGGTTCCGTAGGCACCAGGTGCCTGGATGGTTCAGAGAGCTCGCCATGGATCGGTCTGCGTTTCGCGCAGGACGAGCGTGTGGAGCTCGCTCTCGGACCGTCGATCGCTCCAGGTCACGGGAGCTCCGACAGCCTTCTCTCGAAGGCGCTCGGAGCTCCCGTCGCCGGGGGCGGCTGGGCAATGAGAGTGGCCAGGCGGCGGTCGAGTTCGCCATGGTCGTTCCGCTTCTCCTCCTGATCATCATCGCGATCCTCCACTTCGGGAAGGTCATGAACTACTGGCTCGATTTGAACCACGTCGCCAGCGAGGGCGCTCGCAAGGCGGCTGTCAACACGTTCGCCACCGACTCCGAGTACGACACGTACATCCGGAGCCGGCTGGAGACGGGCGAGCTGCGCACGGGCGGCACGACGTCGATCCCGACGGCGAGCACGATCGCCGTCTGCCTGCCGGAAGGGTCAGACGTCGGCGACCCGGTCACAGTCCAGGTCTCCGTCGGCTACAGCCTGCCCTTCATCGGCTCGAATGTCAGGCTCCGGGGCACCGCCACGATGCGGCTCGAGCAGCCGGCCGACTACGCCGGCAGCGGGGCCTGCGCGTGAGCGCCACGGGCGGAATCGCCGATCTCACGTCGCGCGAGGACGGCGGCATCGTCGTGTTCGCCGCGATGCTGATGCCCGTCCTCCTGCTCTTCTTGTCGTTCACCGTCGACATCGGCAACTGGTGGGTTCACAAGCGCCACCTGCAGCTGCAGGTCGACGCGGCCGCCCTTGCCGGCGGCGCGCTGTTCGGCGAGTGCTTCACCGACGCGGCGGCCGGGAACACCGCGATCCAGAACGAGGCGACGCGGTTCGGAGGGGCGGGCGGCTCGAGCTACAACGATCAGGTCGGCGGCACGAACAAGGGGACGATCTCACTCCTCTACCAGAGCAAGACGTACGCCGCCGGATCCGTCGGCCCGGACGACACGGAGACGCAAGGCCCGTGCGACACGCCGAGCCTGATGTTCGACGTCAAGGCGAGCGAAGCCGGCTTGCCTCTCATCTTCCAGATTCCCGGCCTCTCCAGCGTCACGGCGATCAATGCGCACGCCCGTGTCCAGCTGAAGACGGTCGAGGTGCAGGAGGGGATGTTGCCCGTCGCGGTGCCCGACTTTCGCTTTACCTACGTCTTCGCGACCTTCGTCGACGAGGCGACGGGAGCAGCTCTCGGGACGGTGGAGCTGCAGCGGAGCGGCACGAGCGGCAACGACCAGCTCTGGACGACGCCCACCGGGATCCCCGTCGCGATCGCCTCAGAGCACGTCGGCGTCCGGCTCCGCCTGGTCGGCGGCACCGATCCGAACGCCGCCTGCGGGCAGCTCTACACGGAGTGCTACGACCTCGAGTCCGCGAACGGGGTCGCCCACATTCGCGGCTGGCTGCCTCTCGTCCCGGGCGCCGCCCCGGCGGTCCGCAACGCGTGGCTCCTGCCCGGCTCGTGCGCCCCCGATGCCTATTTCGCGACCGGCGACTGCAGCGGCGGGATCCAGGCCGAGGTCGACCTCGGCCTGATGCATCCCCTCATCGGCACCGACGTGACTGCGGAAGTGTGGGCGAGCGTTGACGGCAGCGGCCGGTACCCGCTCACCCCGGGCGGCATAGCCGGTCTCGTCACCTGGACCGCGGCCAGCGGGCTGCCGTTCACCGGCGGAGGGCCGCACACGGTCGCGCTCAACTGGAGCTGGAAGCAGACCTCGGGGACGTGGAACGGCCAGACCTGCACGACCAGGAACAACAACCCGTGCAAGGCCCAGGGGGCGTTTGGCCCCGTCCAGCGCGCCTTCGTCGCCGGCGGTCGCTCCGGCCCGCTCCGGCGCGTGCAGGTCTTCGAGAGCGGTGTGAGTTCCTCGGGAAGCAACTCCTTGCAGATCGGGACGATGCCCACCCTCGGCGTCAGCATCGCGGTCACCGGCGGCCTCAAGGTGCAGTCGGACGCGAGCGATCCCGTGGTCGAGCTCCGCGTGACCGGCAGCCAGAACCAGTCGATCGACTGCGATCCCGCGATCCCGAACCTCGCGGACGAGATCGAGCAGGGCTGTGGCCCGGCTTACAAGATCAACCCGGCCCTCGCCTGCCCCGCGTACAACGCGCTCTGGTCGCTCCCCGAGCCCTGGGAGTGCGTCAAGACACAGACGGGCGGCGCGGTGGGCCAGGTCGAGCGGGGAATGAAGCAGCGGATTCTCGGCGGCGCCAACACGTGCACCGCGCCGATCAACTGGCCGAACTACGAGCTCGGTGACCCGCGCATCGTGCCGCTGATCATCACGCCGTTCGGCACCTTCGGCGGCTCCGGCAACGACATTGTGCCCGTGATCGACTTCGGCACCTTCTACGTCGTCGGCTGGAACGGCGACCCCTGCCCGGGCGCGTATTCGGTGCCCCGCGGCTACATCGCCGGACATTTCGTCAAGTACGCGGCGCCGAACCCGCGCGGGGCCGGGGACGCCGTCTGCAACCCCGACGCGTTGACGCCCTGCATCCCAGTAATGACCCGCTAGGAAACGAGAGGGAGACCATGGAACTTGCAAGCAGACTCGTATCGACGCGAAGGGGGACGCTGCTCACAGCGCTGCTGATCGCGCTGCTCGCCGGCGCGTCGATCCTCCTGTACCTGAACCGCTATCGCGACAGCCTCAGGACGCAGGGCGCGCTCGTGACCGTGCTCGTGGCGAAGGAGACGATTCCCAAGGGCACCGCTGGGAGCGTCATCGCCGCCAAGGACTTCTACACGGTGACCACGATCAAGGAGAGCCAGCTGCTCGAGGGAGCGATGAGCGACCCCGCGACGCTGCGCGACAAGGTGGCGACCCGCGAGATCTTCGAGGGGGCGCAGCTGACGGCGGTCGACTTCGGAGCGGCGGGCGACTCGCTGGCCGCGCAGCTGACCGATCGGCAACGGATCGTGTCGGTGCCGTTCGACTCGGCGCACGGGCTGATCGATGGGATCGAGCCGGGTAACCGGGTCGACGTCTACGCCGGGTTCAACGTGACACCGGTCCTGGCCAACGGGACGCCGGTCGAGGGCGCTCAGGCGCGGCCCATCCTGCGGCTGATCCTCTCCAACGTGTCGATCCTGGCGGTCGGCGACAAGGCGTCTGGCACCGGCGCGACGAACGTGAGCCTCCGCGTCGACGACCGGAACGCCGCGAAGCTCGCCTTCGGATCCGACTACGGCAAGCTCTGGCTGTCCCTGCGGCCCAGTGCGGGTGCCAAGGCCTCCCGGCCCGAGCTCGTCACAGTCGAGACGTTGCTCCTCGGCGTCCCGCCGGTGCAGATGCACAGGTACCTCGGTGGCCGTCGATGAACGCCTGCGGCTTCCACGTCTACGCGGCGCTCGAAGGGGGCCTCGGCCTGGAAACAATCCAGGAAGCGCTCCCGATCGGCACGCCGGTGCGCGCCGTCCTGCTGGCAGAAGCGGGGCGCGCCGGCAGCGAGATCCCGCAGGGAACCGATCTGATCGTCGTCGGCTGCTCGCAGTCGCACGACCAGGCGCTCGAGGTGATCTCGGCAGCGATCGCCCAGCGGGCGGACAGGCCAGTCATCGTCCTCTACCACGGGACGCCGAACGGGTTCCTCCAGCGGGCGTTCGAGGCCGGCGCTGACGACCTCGTCGCCCTGCCGCAGTCTGCGGGCCAGCTGGGTTTCGCGCTCGAGAAGGCTCTGGCGAGGCGACGCGGTGGCAGTGCCGCTTCGGCCGACGGAGCGATGATCACCGTGCTCGGGCCCAAGGGAGGAACCGGCAAGACGGTCACGTCCTCCAATCTGGCGGTCGCGCTGGCGCTCGAGGGCAAATCGGCGGTGCTCGTCGACCTCGACCTGCAGTTCGGAGACGTGGGCCTCGCGCTCGGCCTGCAGCCAACCCAGACGATCTACGATCTCGCCGTCTCCGGTGGCTCGCTCGACGGCGAGAAGATCGACGGGTTCCTGGCAGAGCATCCTTCGGGGGCGCGGGCGCTGCTCGCGCCGCTCCGGCCGGATCATGCGGCTGCCGTCGGGGTGTCCTTCCTGCGCGAGGTGTTCCAGATCTTGCGCTCGCGTTACGACTTCCTCGTCGTCGACACGCCTCCGTCCTTCACGCCCGAGGTGATTGCGGCCGTGGACTCTTCGTCGCATCTCTGCGTGGTCGGGATGCTCGACGCGCTCTCGCTCAAGGACACAAAGATCGGCCTCGAGACGCTGGAACAGATGGGCTACGACCCGAGGGCGATCACGCTCGTGCTCAACCGGGCGGACTCGGACGTGGGCATCACGCAGTCGGATGTCGAGCAGCTGCTCGGGCGGGCGCCCGACGTGCTGGTCGGCAGCGACCGCGCAATTCCCCGGGCGCTCACGAACGGGCAGCCGATCGTGGTGGCCGAGCCGCGGTCGAAAGCGGCTCGGTCGTACGCATCGCTTGCCGGCCGGTATCTCGCGGAGACGGCACAGCAGGCGGTGGCCGCTCCGACCATCGCTGCGGCCGCGTCGAACGGCAACGGGCTCCGGCGGCTGTTGCTGCGGAAGGCGAGCTAGCGATGGAGCTGCACGAGCGCATAGCGAGCTCGACGGCCGCGACGCCGGCCGGCGTCGCATTGGGCGACAACGGGAGCGACCCCTTCGCCGAGCTGAAGAACCGGATCCATCTCGCGCTCGTCAGCGAGCTCGGGCCGCGCCTCTTCGAGGTCGAGGACGGCGGGGCGGTTCGCAGCCGCGTCGAGTTGGAGATCGGCGACCAGCTCGCTCAGGAGAAGGGGTTGTCGCGCGACGACCGGCAGCGCCTCGCGTCCGAGATCGCCGACGACATCTTCGGCTACGGCCCGCTCGAGCGCTTCCTCGCCGATCCGTCGGTCTCGGAGATCATGGTCAACGGCCCGAAGGACATCTGGATCGAGCGTGCCGGCCGCCTGTCGCAGACGACGCTGACGTTCACGGACACCTCGCATCTGCGGCGGATCATCACCAAGATGGTCGGCCAGATCGGGCGACGGATCGACGAGTCGTCCCCGCTCGTGGACGCCCGCCTCCCCGACGGGTCGCGCGTGAACGCGATCATCCCGCCCCTCTCGTTGTCGGGCCCTCTGCTGACGATCCGGAAGTTCGCGCAAAACCGCTTCGACATCTCGGAGCTGATCGAGATCGGCACGCTTTCGACGGAGGCGGCGGAGTTCCTCGAGAACTGCATCCGCGCCCAGCTCAACATGCTCGTGTCGGGCGGCACCGGCTCAGGCAAGACGACGTTCCTGAACGCTCTGTCGGCAGCGATCCCCGATAGCGACCGGATCGTCACGATCGAGGACGCAGCCGAGCTCCAGCTCGACCAGCGGCACGTGCTCCGCCTCGAGTCGCGCCCCAAGAACATCGAGGGCGAGGGCGAGATCACGATTCGAGACCTCGTTCGGAACGCCCTGCGCATGCGCCCCGATCGGATCATCGTCGGGGAGGTCCGCGGCGCCGAGGCGCTCGACATGCTCCAGGCGATGAATACCGGTCACGAGGGCTCGCTCTCGACTGTGCACGCGAACTCGCCCCGTGACGCGCTCAACCGTCTCGAGACGATGGTGCTGATGGCCGGCTACGAGCTGCCGCTCCGGGCAATCCGGAGCCACGTCTCGTCCGCGCTCGAGCTCGTCGTCCAGCTCGACCGCCTCGACGATGGCTCGCGCCGCGTCGTCGAGATCACGGAAGTCCAGCGAATGGAGGGCGAGGTGATCACCCTTCAGAAACTGTTCGAGTTCAAGGTCGATCGCTTCGACGCCGAGCGGAACATCGTCGGAAGGCTCCATCCGACCGGCCTGCGCCCCGGGTTCCTCACCAAGTTCGAGCGCCACGGGATCGAACTGCCCCTGAGCCTGTTCGGTGGAGCCGCGAGTGCGATCTTCGGCGCGAACGGGCACGCTCGCCCGGACTGGGTCACGGGAGGCGAGGACAGATGAGGCCGGGCCGGGCACTGTTCGTCGCCGTCCTCGGCACGCTCGTCCTGTGCGGCGCGCCCGCCGCCGCCTCTACAGAGGTGAAAATCGCACCCGTCACCCGCCTCCCCTTCCCGGAGCGCGGGTATGTCGTGAGCGTCTCGACGGCGGCACGCCTCGACGCCGGCAACGTGGAGGTGCGGGAGAACGGCCTTCGCGTCACGGGCTTGCGCGTCGACCCACTCGCCAGCAGCGGGCTCCGCTTCGGGGTGGTGCTTGCGCTGGACTCCAGCGAGAGCATGACCGGCGCGCCGGCGGCCGCGGCGCTCGAGGCCGCGCGCGCCTTCGTATCGCATCGCGCCGGGGCCCAGGAGGTCGGCATCGTCGCGTTCAACAGCGACATCTCGGTGCTGCGCGCTCCCACCCGTGACGGTTCCGCTCTCCGAAAGGCGCTGGCCGAGCCGCCCCGGATCGCCTACGGAACCCATATCAACGACGCGCTCATGCGGTCGCTGGCACTGCTGCGCAAGGCACGGCTCTCCGCAGGTTCGATCGTCCTGCTCTCGGACGGTCAGGAAGTCGGCAGCGTGCTCCCGCTCGACCAGGTCCTTGCGACCGCGAAGGAGCAGCGCGTGCGCGTCTTCACCGTCGGCCTACGCTCGCGGGCGTTCGATGCTTCCGCGCTGAGGGTGATCGCCGATCGGACCGGCGGGTCGTACGCCGAGGCTCGTTCGGCGGCGGAGCTCGCGCCGATCTACGAAAAGCTCGGCGACCAGCTGGCCGGCGAGTACCTCGTCCGCTACCGCTCCGCGGCGCGCCCGATGTCGGAGGTCGAGATCCGCGTCGAGGTCGCCGGGGCCGGCAGCGCGACAACGTCCTACGTGGCGCCCACGCCCTCGCTGCTGCCTCCCTACCACCGCTCGCCCGTGTCCAGGTTCCTCCTGTCGGGCAGCTCCCCGTTGCTGATCAGCCTGCTCTTCGGGCTGCTCGTGTGCACGCTGCTGCTGGTGCTCGCCCGGCGTCCGAAGTCGACGATGGTCGACCGCGTCCAGGCTTTCGCGAGTGAGGCGCCAACCGTGCGCTCCAAGCTTGCGGCGACCGGTGCGCTGCGGACAGCGACCCGAAACCGCTACGCGAGCGGGTGGTGGGCTCGGCTCGAGCGCGATCTCGAGCTCGCCAGGATGACCGTGACGCCGAAGCAGGTCGTGGGGATGTCGCTCGGCGGCACCTTCCTCATCGTGCTCCTCGCCTTGATGCTCTCGGCGCCGGTTCTTGCGCTCTTCGGGCTGACGACTCCGCTCGTCGCCCGGATGGCGGTCCGACGGAAGCTGAAGGCTGTTCGCGACGACTTCGCCGAGCAGTTTCCCGCCAGCCTGCAGGTGCTCGCCTCGGCCCTGCGTGCCGGCCACAGCTTCAACGGCGCGCTCGGCGTGGTCGTCGACAACGCCCGCGAACCGGCACGCTCCGAACTGGCCCGCGTGTTGCAGGACGACCAGCTCGGCGTCCTGCCGGAGGACGCGATCCGGCGGCTCGCCCGCAGGATGGCGAACCGTGACATCGAACAGGTCGCGCTGCTCGCGGAGCTGCAGCGCACGTCTGGCGGCAACTCGGCCGAGATCCTCGACACGGTCGTCAGCACGATCCGTGAGCGAGCGGACATCCGCCGGCTCGTCCGGACGCTCACCGCACAGGGCCGGATGGCCCGCTGGATCCTGACGGGGCTCCCGTTTTTCGTCACCGCGATCCTCTGGTTCGCCCACCCCGACGTCATGAAGCAGTTCTTCACGAACGGGATCGGTCAGATCCTGCTCGTAATCGCCGCGTCGATGGTCGCGGCCGGTTCCCTTCTCATCCAGCGCATCGTCGACATCGACGTCTAGGAGCTGCCACATGGCCCTCATGCTCATCCTCGGTCTTTCGCTTCTCGCCGCCTCGGGCGTGCTCGTCCTGCGGTCATTCAACCTCGCGCGCACCGAGCGCCGGCGGACACTCGACCAGATTGCGGTCTACGGCTTTCACTCGGCCGCGCCGGTCGCGGATGAATCGCCAGACCTGCGCGCGGCCTTCGGGGAGCTCGCTGCGGCGACGGGCGAGAAGGCGCTCGCCCGCTTCGACGGCCTGCGGGAGGGCGAGCGAGGCATGCGCGAGCTGCTCATGTCGGCGGGCATGTACAGGACTTCGGTGGCCTCGTTCGTCGGCTTGCGCATCCTCGCCGCCCTGCTGGGCCCTGCGCTCCTCGTCCTGCTCTCGCTGACCGGTCGCCTCGACTGGCGGCTCCTTCTTGGAGGCGCCTTGATGACGGTGATGGGCTGGTACATGCCCTACGTCCGGGTGCAGCGTCGCGCCCGGTTCCGGCTCGAGCAGATCGATCGTGAGGTCCCCGAGCTCGTCGACCTGCTCGTGACGACGGTTGAGGCGGGTGTCGGCTTCGCGGCCGCCCTCCAGCTCGCCGCGCGCAGCATCGAGGGCCCGCTCGGCCAGGAGCTGCAACTCGCGCTCCGCGAGCAGAGCCTCGGCCTGACGCCGGAGGAGGCACTGCGGAACCTGTCGCTGCGGGTGGACAGCCCCGCGATGCGGGCGTTCGCGCAGGCGCTCGTGCAGGGGGAGTCCCTTGGCGTCTCGATCGGCACCATCCTGCGCGACCTGGCGATCGACATGCGGAAGCGACGACGGCAGTCGGCCGAGGAGCGTGCGCAGAAGACGCCGACGAAGATCCTGTTCCCGCTGATCGGCCTGATCCTGCCGGCGCTGTTCATCGTCACGCTTGGCCCGGTGCTGATGGAAATCGCCAGCTTCCTCTCCTCCTCGTGAACCGGAAGCGCACCAAACGGGTGGCCCAAACCACTCCTCCGCGCGACGAGCCAGGCAGGCGTCCGGCGGAGAATGGATCGGTGGCCCGAAAATCTCTCGCGATCGCGGCAACGGGTGCGGCACTGCTTGCCGGCCTCGCCGGCTTCGCGGCCGCTGCCCCCTTCTCTTCCGCGCGCGCCGGGCTGGCGACACCGACGCCCGTCGCGCCCTCGAACGGTCTCGCTGTCGACGCGCTGCCCGCATTCTCGTGGGCGGCGGTTGCGGACGCCGACCGGTACGAGTTTCAGCTCGCCGCTGACAGCGGTATGAACTCACCGGTGCTCGGGCGCGGCGAGGATCAGTTCACTACGCGCAACACCCGCGCGACGCTCAAGAAGACCGTGCCGAACGGCACCTATTGGTGGCGTGTGCGCGCACTCGAGAAGACCGGGACGCCGTCGGGGTGGACTGCGCCGCGGTCGATCGTCAAGTCGTGGACGTCGGCACCGGCGATTCAGTCGCCGGCCCACGGCGCGGTCATGGTGCACCCGACGCATCCGCTGGTGCTGCGCTGGTCGCCGGTTCCGCGCGCCGCGAAATACATCGTTTCGATCGGGACCGATGCGTCACTCGGCACGATCGTCAACCCGAAGGACGAGACCTCGGGCACGGTTTACGCGCCGCGGGCGACGCTGCTGTCGCCGGGAACGTACTACTGGAACGTGACGCCGATCGACGCGCAGGGGCACCGGGGCGCTCCGTCGCCGGTGCAGTCGTTCATGTGGACGTGGCCGACCAGCACGCCGACGCGCGTGGATGACATCTTCGATGCGCCGGAGGTGTTCGACCCGTTGTTCTCGTGGGATCCCATCGCGGGCGCCGCGAGGTACGAGCTCGAAATCAACCCGTCGGTCGACTACGCGCCCGGCTCGAAGGTCTGCTGCACCAGTCCCGTGATCGGCTCGTCGTACGCACCGACCGTCGTGTTCAAGGACAACACCTACTACTGGCGCGTCCGGGCGCTCGATACCAGTGGTAACCCGGGCATCTGGAACCAGGGACCGACCTTCAACAAGACCTTCGACAAAGTCCCCCCGACGCCGGGGACGAGCATCAAGAACCT
>JBKKAR010000142.1:0-5799 GCA_046714355.1 Gaiellaceae bacterium
TGCCCGTCAAGGCGGACGGCACGCTCCTCGGGTTCAAGGCGCGGATGATCGACGACTGCGGCGCCTACACCCGGTACGAGCCGCTCGGCTGCATCATCTGGGCGCAGGTCACGCCCGGCTGCTACCGGTGGCGCCACGTCCGCGTGGACTTCAGCCAGGTGTGCACGAACAAGTCGCCGTGCGGCCCGAACCGGGGCTACTCCCGGATGCAGCACCTCTGGTTCACGGAGCGGATCATCGACATCGTCGCGCACGAGCTCGGAATCGATCCGGTCGAGATCCGGAAGCGCAACTACATCCGCGCGGACGAGATGCCGTACGAGACGCCGAACGGGTGCGTCTACGACTCCGGCGACTACGCGCGCTGCCTCGACGAGGCGCTGAAGCTGGTCGACTACGACACGATCGAGGACAAGCGCCGCGACGCGGAGTCTCGCGGCAAGCTGCTCGGCGTCGGCATCGGCTCGACCCTCGACTCCGGCACGAACAACTTCGGCCAGTCGACGCTCGTGAACCCCGAGCTCCAGTTCTCGGGTAACAACGAGGTCGCGACCGTGAAGCTGGACATCTTCGGCGAGATCGTCGCGACGCTCGGGACGACGCCGCAGGGCCAGAGTCACGAGACGACGGCGGCACAGGTAATCGCGGACATCCTCAAGGTCTCGCCCGACGACGTGAACGTCCGTGCCGGCCACGACAGCTACTGGAACTCGCACGCCGGTTTCTCGGGAACGTACGCCAGTCAGTTCGCGGTCACCGGGCTCGGAGCAGTCAAGGGCGCGACCGAGCTGCTCGCCGGCCAGATCAAGCAGATCGGAGCGGCGATTCTCGGCGCCGACTCACCCGACGACGTGGAGCTCGGCGGCGGCTTCGTCAAGCGGAAGGACAACCCCGAGGCGGCACTGCCCTTCATGGCCTGCGGCGCGATCGTGAACGCGAACAACGCGGTGCTCCCGCTCGAGCTCCGCGAGATCACGCTCAACTGCCGCTACGTCTACGTCCCGCCGCACCAGATGCCGGACAAGGAGCGCAAGTACGGGAACCTGACGCTGACCTACGCCACCCAGATCCACGCCTGCGTCGTCGAGGTCGATCCCGAGACGGGCGTCTACGAAATCGTCGACTACGGCGCCGTGGACGACTGCGGCGTCCGAATCAACCCGCAGATCGTCGAGGGCCAGGTACAGGGCGCGACGGCGCAGGCGATCGGGGCCGCGACGCACGAGATCTTCCCCTACGACGAGGACGGGAACCTGCTGACGCCCAACTTCTACGACTACCACGTGCCGCACGCGCTCGACATGCCCCCGCTGAAGACGGCGTACGTGGAGTCGCCGTCGCCGTTCACGCCGCTCGGCGCGAAAGGGATGGGCGAGGGAGGCGGCGCCGGGCTGAGCGCGGTGGGTTCCGCTCTGCAGGACGCCCTGCGTGGCTCCGGCAAGCCGATCGTCTCGGACAGCTCGAACCCGTACAACACCGTCTGGGAGCTCTTGCGGAACCCCGAGGAGAGCCGGCGGCTGGTCGAAGTCGAGGACCGATGAAGATCCAGGGCGAGCGCACGTTCGAGGCGCCCCGCCAGACCGTCTGGAGCGTGCTCCAGGATCCGGCGCAGATGGCCGAGCTCATGCCCCACGTCGAGAGCTTCGACGTCGAGGACGACCGGCGCTGGAAGGCGAACGTGAAGATCCCGCTCGGCCTCGGCTCGCTCCGGATGTCGATCAACTTCGAGAAGATCGAGGAACGGCCGCCGGAGTTCTCTCGGCTCCATGCGAAGGGAACGGGCGTCGGTGCGTTGATGAACCTCGACACCGAGTTCAACCTCAGTGAGCAGGGCGCCGCAACCGCGATGGCGTGGGAGGCCGACGTCCGCATCGCGGGGCCTGTCGGGAGCATGGGCCAGAGGGTTCTCCAGCCGATCGTCAACCAACAAGTGCAGCAGGTTCTGGCGGCGCTCGACAAGCAGATCGCGAAAGCCGGTGGAACCGACCCGGAGACGAAGGACTACGGGCCGCCGGCGGACGCGACTCCCGAGGGCGACCCGGCCGTGGACGCCGGCTCCAGCGGGGCTGAGGAGGGCCTGAGCCCGCTCGAAGAGGAGTCGTACTCGGAAGAGCGCTGAGGCGCGCTGTGTCGCGCCTGATCCTCGGTTGCGGGAACTTCGGCGGGATCGGCTCGGCCCCGGCGTTCTTCGGTCAGGGCGAGAGCCAAGAGGAGGCGTTCGCCCTGATGGACGCCGCGTGGGAGCTCGGCATCACGAGCTTCGATACGGCGGACGCCTACGGCGGCGGGCGTAGCGAGACCTGGATCGGGAAGTGGATCGCGGCTCGTGGACGACGGCCCGCCCTCACCTCCAAGGTCTTCCACTCCGTGGTCGGCGACCCGGCGGACAGCGGGCTGTCGCGCGATCGCATCCTCCGGCAGATCGACGGCAGCCTCGAGCGGCTTGGGGTCGATCGCGTGGACACGTACATGATCCACAAGCCGGACCCCGAGACCCCCGTCGCCGAGACGATGGGAACCCTGGACGAGCTGCTCCAGGCGGGCAAGATCGGTGCCGTCGGCGCGAGCAACGTGAATCGCGCATGGCTGGAGGAGGCGCTTCCGGTCGCACCCGTCTCAGTCGTGCAGAACTCGTACTCGGTGCTCGACCGGGAGGCGGAGGCCGAGGTCTTGCCCTACTCCACCGAACATGGCATCGCCTTCACCGCCTTCGGGCCGCTCACCGGCGGCTGGCTGGCAGGGAAATATCGGCGGGGACAGCCGCTTCCTACAGGATCGCGGATGACGCTTCGGCCGGAGCCGTATCGACATCTCGACGACGACGCCGTCTACCGAGGGCTCGAGCAGTTGGAGGAGGTGGCGGCTCAGCGCGGCGTCGACACGCCGACGCTGGCCTTCGCGTGGCTCCTCTCTGATCCCCGGGTGGCGGGCGTCATCGTCGGCCCCAGGCGCCCGGAGCACCTCGACCCCGCTTTCGCCGCGTTCAAACTGCAGCTGTCCGAGGCCGAGCGCGATGAACTAGCGTCGCTCTTTCCATGAGCCTGCTCGTACTCAGCCAGAAGGACGTCGAGGAACTCCTCGACATGGAGGGTTGCATCGAGGCGATGGCCGAGGCGCTCGCCTCACTCGCGCGGGGCGAGGTGCACGTTCCGCTGCGGGTCGTCGTCCGGCCGGATGGTGAGGACACTTTCCTCGGGCTGATGCCGGCGCACCGCGGCGGCCCTACCGCTTTGCCGCTCTACTCCCTGAAGACGGTCTGCGTCTTCCCGGACAACCCGGAGCGAGGGCTCGACGCGCACCAGGGCACGGTGACGCTGTTCGACGGCGAGACGGGGGAGACGCGTGCGCTGCTGAACGCCTCGGCGGTAACGGCAATCCGGACGGCGGCGGTCTCGGCGGTCGCGACCCGGCTGCTGGCGCGCGAGGATTCCCGAGAGCTTGCGATTCTGGGCGCGGGCGTGCAGGCGCGCTCGCACCTGGATGCCATGCGGCTTGTACGGGACTTCGAGCGGGTGCGGATCTTCAGCCCGACGGCCGCGCATGCCAAGGCTCTGGCCAAGGAAGGCGGGGCGGAGGCCGTCGGTAGTGCGCAGGAGGCGGTTCAGGGCGCCGACGTCGTCGTCACAGCGACGAGCTCGGTCGACCCGGTTCTCCGGCGCGAATGGCTGAAGGAAGGCGCGCACGTGAACGTCGTCGGCGGCCGGCCTCCGACGATGCGGGAGCTCGACGTGGCGACCGTCGCCGCCTCGGCGTTCTACGTCGACCGGCGCGAGTCGGCGGAGAACGAGGCGTTCGACTACCGCGATGCGCTCGAGTCTGGGGCGATCGGCCCGGACCACATCCGGGGCGAGATCGGTGAGGTGCTGATCGGCACGGCGCCCGGCCGCAACTCGCCGGACGAGCTGACCGTCTTTCGATCCCTGGGTCTCGCCGTCGAGGACCTTGCCGCCGCGGAGTACGTGGTCCGCCGTGCGCGCGAGCAGGGAGTCGGCGTCGAGGTCGAGTTCTGATCCCGCTCGAGGACATTCGAGCGGCGCGCGAGACGATCGCCGGGACCGCCGTCCGCACGCCGCTCGTCCGGCTGCACGCACCCGAATCGCCTGCCGAGATCTACCTCAAGCTGGAGAACCTTCAGCCGATCGGCTCGTTCAAGATCCGCGGCGCCTACAACGCTGCCCGGCGGGCGGATCCGGGGCTGGTCGCTGCTGGCCTCCTCACGGCGAGCGCCGGGAACATGGGGCAGGGGGTCGCATGGGCTGCGCGGGAGCTCGGAGTTCCCTGCACGGTGACCGTGCCCGACTACGCGCCGGCGACGAAGGTCTCCGCAATGGAGCGCCTGGGCGCCCGAGTCGTCAAGACGCCGTTCGACGAGTGGTGGAAGGCGATCGAGGAGTCTCGCGTGGAGGGCGTGGACGGTCTCTTCCTCCACCCGGTCGAGAACGAGCAGGTGATGGCGGGAAACGGGACGATCGGGCTGGAGATCCTCGAGGACTTGCCGGACCCGGACGTCGTGCTGATCCCGTTCGGCGGCGGCGGCCTCACCGTCGGGATCGCGAGCGCGATCAAGGCCGAGCGTCCCGAGACGAAGATCTACGCCGTCGAGCAGGAGACGGCGGCGCCGCTGAACGCGACGCTCGAGGCGGGCTCGATGCAGGCGATCGAGTACCGGCAATCGTTCGTGGACGGCGCGGGCGCGAAGGCGCTGCTGCCGAAGATGTGGGAGCTCGTGGAGCCGCTGATCGACGGTGGACACCGGGTCTCGCTCGACGAGGTGGCGTCCGCAATCCGTGTGCTCGCCGAGCGGACGCGGGTGATCGCGGAAGGCGCGGGTGCGTTGGCCCCCGCGGCCGCGCTATCCGGTCGCGCAGGGGAGGGGAAGATCGTCTGCGTCGTCTCGGGCGGGAACATCGACTTCCCGGTGCTCTCGCGCATCCTGGCCGGCGAGACGCCCTAGGCGAGCAGTGCCCGGTTCTCGCGCAGGGCCTCGAGGACGGCGTCGATGTCCTCTTCCGTGTTGTACGCATGCGCCGACACGCGCAGGTCGCCGTCCCGCTCGGAGGTGACGATCCCGCGCTCCGATAGCGCGGCGACCAGGGCGTTCACGTCCGTCGAGCGAATGCAGATCAGCGCGCCGTGGCGCTCGCGCTCCCGCGGAGTCGCGACCGTGCCGCCCAGCTCGTCGACTCCGGCGATCAGGCGGTCGTTCAGGTCGAGAACGTGCTCGCGCGTCTCCGCGATCCCGATCTCCTGCATCAGCTCGATGCCTGCGATGCCGGCGTAGATCGAGGGGATGGGCGGCGTGCCAGACTGGAAGCGCCTTGCGGTCGGGGACGGCGAGTAGTCGTAGATGTCCATGGCGAAGATGTCCTCGTCGGCGAACCAGCCCGTAGCTGTCGGCCACGCGCGTTCCCAGAGCTCTCGCCGGCAGTAGAAGAACGCGAGCCCGGCGGAGCCGAGGAGGTACTTGAGCGTCCCGGCGGCGAGGAAGTCGACGTCGAGCGCCTTGACGTCGACCGGAAGCGAGCCGACGGTCTGGTAGGCGTCGAGCAGGACGAGGGCGCCTTGCGCGTGGGCCGCGCCGACCACCATCGGAACGTCGACCATCGCCCCCGTCCGGTACGACACGTGTGTGGTCGACACGAGCAGCGTGTCCTCGTCGATCGTTCGCTCGAAATCCTCGGGCTGGACGTGGGCCACCCGCGCTCCTCGCGCCTCCTGGGCGTGCCAGATCTGGCCGATCGTCGGAAACTCGAGCTCGGTGAGAACGATCTTCGACCGGCTCGCGAAGCGGAGCCCGCT
>JBKKAR010000143.1:0-21640 GCA_046714355.1 Gaiellaceae bacterium
GGGGGGGGGGGGGGGGGGGTGGGGCCTTTGTGGGGGGGGGTGGGGGGGGTGTGGGGGTTGCGGGGGGGGGTGTACCCGGATGATTCGGTGTCGTGGACGTACGAGGTGTCGGGGGAGCGGCAGGTGAGTGTGTCTTCGGTGTGGGAGGCGACGTTCACAGTGGATGGGCAGGGTCCGTTCGTGGTGCCGGGTCCGGAGATCGTGAAGACGGTGGGTCCGTTGGTGGTTCCGGTGCGGGAGGCCCGCGCCCAGCTCGTCGCTGGTGCGTGAGGAGAACTCCCCCTCAGACGGCCAGCGACGCCTCGGCCAGGGCGGCTCGCGCGCTGGCGGACCCGCTGATCTCCACCCGGGCGTGGTCGCGACGACCGAACAGGTAGAGCAGCAGCTCCATCGGCTCACCGGTGAGGGTCACGGCGTCCCCGCCCTTGGACGCGACGATGACAGCGTCTTGCCTATCGGAGTCGGGGGCATCGGTGTCGGGGATATCGGTGTCGGGGGCATCGGATCGTCGCAGCACGACGCCGGTGGCGGCGCCCAGCGAGCGGAAGGACATCGAGGCCCGGGTGCCGACCACCTTCCACAGCGCGTCCTGGACGGCGGACGGCAGCCGACGTGGGGTCCAGTCCGGTTGCGCCCTGCGCACGTCCTCGTGGTGGACGGCGTACTCCGTGGCGTTGAGCAGCCCGTCAGCGCCCGGCAGCGAGAACGGGGACAACCGACCAGGGCCGGTCCGGACCAGCCGCACCAGCTCGGCGTACGGCTTGTTCTGGTAGCCCCGCCGCACCGACTCGGTGTGCCCGGCCAGGCGCGGGATGCCGATCCCCGGGAGGGAGTCGGGGCGGCGCTCCCGGCCGACCAGGTGCGCCGCGAGCGCCGAGGTGTGCCAGTAGCCGCCCAGGGTGGGGGCGTGGGGGCCCCGCGCGGGGGGGGGTTTCCCCCCCCCCGCCCAGGCCCCCAACTGCGGTGACATCCAGAGCTGCCGCCTCAGCGAGCTCCCGGAGCAACTGCTCGATCTGTCACGACTCGACTCGAACGCGATCGCACTCACGCCCATCCGCTTCTATCCGCGCGGATGCATCGAGGAGCTGCTGACCAGGATTGCGCCGGACCGACTTGGCGAAGTCGAGATCGGAGTGGAGCCCCGGCTCGAGATCTACACCGACCCGCATGCCTTCGAGCGGGTAGTCGCGAACCTGCTGACGAACGCGTTTCGCTACGGCGCTCCGCCGGTAGCCGTCAGGGCGCAGCCGAACGGCGACGTCGAGTTCGTGGTCGAGGATCGCGGCCCGGGCGTATCGGCGGAGTTCGTTCCACTCCTCTTCGAACGGTTCTCCCAGGCGGACGGCGGAGAGGTTCGCCGGCAGGGGGCCGGGCTCGCGATCGCGAAGTCGTTCGCGACGGCGCTCGGCGGCGAGCTCAGCTACGAGGCCGCGCAACCTACGGGCGCCCGATTCTGCTTCGCGCTGCCGCGCGAGCTCGCTGCCTGAGCCCCTAGAGCAGGCCGCTCAGGGGGTCAACGGAGGCGCCACGTAGCCGCACTTCGAAGTGGAGGTGCGGGCCTGAGGAGTTGCCGCTGGAGCCGACGCGGCCGACGCGCTGACCGGTCTCGACCCGCTGGCCGACCCGGACGGCCACGCGAGAGAGGTGGGCGTAGGCCGTCCGCGTACCGCCGGCGTGTGCGATCGTCACGAGGTTGCCCCAGCCACCCGAGCTCCAGCCCGCGAACGTGACGCGGCCGGCGGCTGACGCGGAGACCAGGGATCCGCGCGGCGCCGGATAGTCGAGCCCCGTGTGAAAGCGGTTTCCGCGCGGGCCGAAAAGACCCGTGTATGGACCGGCGACGGGCGGCGCGAGACCGACAGGGCAGGTTGGCACGGGCGCCTTCAGCGCTGAGATTGCGGAGCTTCCGGCGCGGCCGTCCGGCTGGAGCCCGGCCCAGCGTTGGAACTTGCTGAGCGCGCGCTCGGTCGAGGCGGCGAAGTGCCCGTCGAGGTTCCCGGAGGGGAAGCCGTGCCAGGCGAGCGCGAACTGGAGCGCCGAGACGTCCCATCCCCTCATTCCGGCCACGAGCGTGCGATTGCCGAGCGGAGAGGGCTTGGCGTAGCGGCCGAGCGCGTTCTTCGTCTGCGGTCCGGGAACGCCGTCCACGGTAAGGCCGGCACGGCTCTGAAGCTTGCGCACGGCAACGACCGTCCCGCCTCCCAGGACACCGTCAACGGTTCCGGCGTAGAGGCCCTTCTGCCGCAACCCGACCTGCAACGCCGCGATCTCGGGATCGCCGGCAGCGAACGCGCCGGGCGCGAGCAGGAGGAAGGCGAAGACTGTGGCGGCCGCAGCTCTCATGGGACACGACCCGACGTGGGTCGGTCTCTGTATCGGCCGCTACCGCGCGGTCTTTAGCTCTTGCCCGCGAGCTCGAACCTGCGCGCCACCTCGGGCCAGTTGACCACGTTCCACCACGCCGCCAGATAGTCCGGGCGCCGGTTCTGGTACTTCAGGTAGTAGGCGTGCTCCCAGACGTCGATGCCAAGGAGCGGCTCGTCGCTCTCGAGGAGCGGGCTGTCCTGGTTCGGGGTCGAGCGCACGGCGAGCCCGGTGCCGTCGTGGACGAGCCACGTCCAACCGCTACCGAAGCGCTTGACGCCATGGTCGTTCACGAGATCGCGGAGCGCGCCGAAGCCGCCGAAGACGTCGTCGATCGCCTCGCTGAGGTCACCCTCGGGCTCGCCGCCGCCGGCCGGGCTCATGATTTCCCAGAAGAGGGTGTGATTTACGTGCCCGCCGGCGTTGTTGCGAACGGCGGTGCGGATGTCCTCGGGCATCGCGTCCAGACTCGTGAGGACCGACTCGACCGGGCTGTCGGCCCACTCGGTTCCCTCCAGGGCCTTGTTCGCGTTGTCCACGTAGGCCTGGTGGTGCTTGTCATGGTGGATCCGCATCGTCTGCTCGTCGATGTGCGGCTCCAGCGCCGTGTAGTCATACGGAAGCGGGGGTAGTTCGAAGGCCATCGCTCTCCTCCAGTCAGAAAGGTGGGCCGTGAAGGATTCGAACCTTCGACCTTGGGATTAAGAGTCCCCTGCTCTACCAACTGAGCTAACGGCCCGGGACGGACGAGTATAGCCAGGCGAAAAACCGGCCTAACAGCCCGCTAACAGCGCCGAACTACCCTAAGAACGTGAAAGCTCTGCGGCTCATCCCGCTCGTCGCTCTCGCCCTGCTTCCGGCCGCCGCCTACACGCCGGCCGGCGTGGCGCGCTCTGCCCCCGATTGCTCGGTGCGCTGGACGGGTCTCGTCCCACTGACCGACATGGGCCGCACCCGCCATCGCGGACAGCTCGGCGGGCTCTACCCGGGCGGCGCGAACAAGCCGCCGCGCCGCTATCTTCGGCGTGGGCTGGAGGCTGCCCGTCAGGTCCGCCCGATACGGGGACGGGTCGGCTTCGTAGGCATCGGGATGTCGAACGCGATGGACGAGTTCCGGGGCTTCGCTCGCGCTGCCGAGCTCGATCCGGCCCTGAACCCGACTCTCACCTTCGTCGAAGGGCCCGGTGGCGGCTGGGACGCTGTTCGGATCGCACGCCCGAAGTCCCGGTACTGGAAGGATCTGGACGCGCGACTTCGGAAAGCGAGGCTCGCACGCGGACAGGTGCAGGTCGTCTGGCTCAAGCAGGCGATTGCAGGCGAGGATCGCCCCTTCCCGCAGGACGCGCGGGCGCTGCAGACCAACCTCCGGACGATCATCCGCATCCTCACGACCCGGTTCCCGAACGTACGGCTCGTCTATGTCTCCAGCCGGACGTACGGCGGCTACGCGATCACCCACCTCAACCCGGAGCCCTTCGCGTACGAGAGCGGCTTCGCCGCGAAATGGCTCGTGCAGGATGGCATCAAGGGACGGCTGGGTCGCGTCTGGGTCGGCTGGGGGCCGTACCTGTGGACGGACGGGCTCGCAGGCCGGCGGGACGGGTTGACCTGGACGTGCGACGACGTCCTCGAAGACGGGACGCACCCATCGCCGAGCGGCGTCCGCAAGGTGTCTCGGCTGCTGACGGAGTTCTTCACGGCGGACGCCACCGCGAAGACCTGGTTCGCTCCGACCGGCTGACCTAGGGTCAGGGCCGTGAAGGTCCTGTCCGTCGTCGGGAACCGGCCGCAGTTCATCAAGTCCGGGCCCCTGTCCGCGGCGCTGCGCGGGCGCGGGATCGACGAGGCGGTCGTCCACACCGGCCAGCATTACGACCGAGAGCTGTCACAGGTGTTCTTCGAAGAGCTGCAGCTTCCGGCTCCCGCGTACTCGCTCAACCTACAAACTGCGGACACCGAACGGATGTGGCCCGCGATCGCCGAGGCAGTCGCCGCAGAGCACCCGGACTGGGTGCTTGTCTACGGCGACACCAACTCGACCCTCGCCGGCGCACAGGCCGCCGGGGAGACACCGGTCGCACACGTCGAGGCGGGCCTGCGGAGCGGTGACCTGACGATGCCCGAGGAGCACAATCGGATCGAAGTCGACCGCATCTCGGCGCTGCTGCTCACTCCAGACGATCGCTCGAAGGACGTGCTCGAAGCGGAGGGTGTTTCGGGTCGGATCGAGGTCGTCGGCGACGTCATGGCGGACGCGAACCGCCAGTTTGCGCCGATCGCGCGAGAGCGCTCGAACATCCTGGAGTCACTAGGTCTCGAAACCGGTGCCTATGCCGTCGCCACCGTCCACCGGGAGGCGAACGTCCGACCAGAGCGCCTCGCGCGGATCCTTGAGGGCCTGTCCAGAGTAGACGGACCCGTGATCTTCCCGGCCCATCCGCGCACAGCCTCCGTGGCCATGTCCCGGTGCCAGGCACAAGGACACGTCCGGATGATCCAGCCGCTCGGGTACCTCGACTTCGCGGCCCTAGCGTCCCAGGCCAGGGTGATCTTCACCGACTCGGGCGGGCTGCAGAAGGAGGCCTATTGGTACGGCGTGCCGTGCGTGACGATGCGCCCGTCGACCGAGTGGAAGGACACTGTGGAGCAGGGAGCGAACGTGCTCGTCGACGACGATCCCGACGCGATCGCCAAGGCGGCGGCCGACGCGCGAATGCCCGCAGACCGGCCCCAGCTCTACGGCGACGGCCATGCCGCCGACCGAATCGCGGACGTACTGCGCCTCAGCCGGTGACGTTACCGCGCTTTCTGGGGTGCAAGAACCAAGACAGGCAAAGACTCGGGTCGTGTCCGTATCAAGCGATACGGGCGCGACCCGAGGCTGCCGCATGTCGCCGGTTATTGCGCGCCAGAAGTTCGGAGGACGTTGCCGGTTGAGGCGCTATATAGCCTGTGACCCATGCTTGAAGAGAGAACCGAGCCCCAGTCCGCCGAGGCGCCCGAGACGAACACGTGGGACGCTGCCGTCATCGGCGCGGGCTACGTGGGCGTCCCGCTTGCCCACACGCTGGCCTCGGCCGGTCGCTCCGTCCTCCTGATCGACATCTCGCAGGAGGTCGTCGACGCCCTGAACCGGGGCGAGAGCCACATCATCGACGTCCCCTCAGCGGAGCTCGCCCCGTTCGTGACGGAGGGACGCATCCGGGCGACGACGGACTACAACGAGATCCGGCGGGCCGACGCGATCCTCATCGCGCTGCCCACCCCGCTCTCGAAGCAGCGTGAGCCCGACCTCTCGATCGTGATCAGCGCAGCGGAGCAGATCAGCGTCCGCCTCCGAAACGGCCATCTCATCGTCCTCGAGTCGACGACCTACCCCCGGACGACCCGCGACGTCATCCAGCCCATCCTCGAGAGCACGGGCCTCAACGCAGGCCGCGACTTTCACCTCGCTTTCTCGCCCGAGCGGGTCGACCCCGGCAACGGCAAGTGGACGACGAAGAACGTCCCCAAAGTTGTGGGCGGGATCACCCCGGAGTGCACCGAGCGGGCCGCCCGCCTGTACGAGGGAGCCGTGGACACCGTCCACCGTGTCTCGACTCCAGAGGCGGCCGAGCTCACGAAGCTCCTGGAGAACATCTTCCGTTCGGTCAACATCGCACTCGTCAACGAGCTCGCGCAGTTGTGCGAACGGATGGAGATCGAAGTCTGGGAAGTGATCGAGGCCGCGGCCACCAAGCCGTTCGGCTTCATGAGCTTCCAGCCCGGGCCGGGGCTCGGAGGCCACTGCATCCCGATCGACCCCTTCTACCTCACGTGGAAGGCACGCGAGTACGACTTCGCGACCGAGTTCATCGAGCTCGCCGGGAAGGTCAACGAAAACATGCCGTACTACTGCCGCTCGCTCGTCTCGCAGGCGCTGAACCACGGTCGGCAGAAGTCGTTGAGCGGCGCCCAGGTGCTTGTCCTCGGCGCCGCCTACAAATCGGACATCGCCGACACTCGCGAGTCGCCGGCGATCAAGCTCATCGAGCTCCTCCGGGCGGCGGGGGCGGACGTCTCGTACCACGATCCATTCGTTCACGATCTCCCTGAGGCCGAGCTCCGGTCCGTCGCCCTCGATCCCGGCGCCTACGACTGCGTCGTCATCGTCACCGCGCATTCGGGCATCGACTACGCGGAGGTGGTGGACAAGGCGCATGTCGTGGTCGACCTGCGGAACGCCACGGGCGCCGACGGCAGACGGAACGACAAGGTCTGGACGCTGTGATCAAGGTCGGTCTCGCCGGCCTGGGTTACTGGGGCCCGAACCTCGCGCGAAACTTCGACGACCTCGCGGAGCTAACTTGGCTCTGCGATCTCTCGGACGACCTGCTCGACCGGTTCGGCGCCCGCTACCCCAACGCGCGCACGACGGCCCGGTTCGAGGACCTGCTGGAGGACGAGTCACTCCAGGCCGTCATCGTCGCGACGCCCGTGACGACCCACTACGACCTGGCTCGCAAGGCGCTCGAGGCAGGCAAGCACGTCTTCGTCGAGAAGCCGCCGGCGCTCTCCGCCGCCGAGGCCGACGAGCTCGTCACGATCGCCGAGGAGCGCAGCCTCGTCCTTCTTCCCGGCCACCTCCTGCTCTACCACCCCGGGGTACGGAAGCTCAAGGATCTGATCGACACCGGCGAGCTCGGTGACGTGCTCTACCTATACGGCAACCGGCAGAACCTCGGCCAGATCCGCAAGGACGAGAACGCGCTGTGGTCGCTCGGCGTCCACGACCTCTCGGTCATGCTCCACCTGATGCGCGAGGAGCCGGCCGAAGTGTGGGCTCGAGGCGAGTCGTTCATCCATGAGGGCGTCGAAGATGTCGTGTTCTGCTACCTCAGGTTCCCTTCGGGCGTCGTCGCCCACATGCATCTGTCCTGGCTCGACCCGCACAAGATGCGGAAGATCACCGTCGTCGGCCGGGAGAAGATGGCGGTCTTCGACGACATGGATCTCGAGCGCAAGATCACCGTCTACGACAAGGGCACGGAGCAGCGGGCCGAGAGTTACGGCGAGTGGAGGACCCGCACCGGCGACATCTACATCCCGAAGATCCCGAACGACGAGCCCCTGCGGCTCGAATGCCGCCACTTCCTCTCGCTCGTCGCAGGCGACGGCGACCCGAACGCCGCGGCCCGCGACGGCGCGGTCGTCGTACGGGTGCTCGAGCAGCTCCAGCACAGCCTCGAACGCGCCCCCGCGTGAGCGACTATTCAGTCGGCGAGCACGTCGTCATCTATCCCGGCACCGTGATCGGGGCGGGGTGCCAGATCGGCGACAACGTCGTCCTCGGCAAGCAGCCGGCGCTCTCCCCCCGCTCGACCGCCAAGCGCGAAGAGCTACCGCCGCTCGAGCTCGGGGAGGGAACGATCGTTTCGACCGGTGCGATCGTCTTCGCCGGGACGACGATCGGCGCCCGGGCGATCGTCGGCGACCAGAGCTGCGTCCGGGAGCGCTGCGAGCTCGGCGACGACGTCGTTATCGGCCGCGGCTCTCTGGTCGAGAACGACACGACCATCGGCGCCCGGACGAAGATCCAGGCAGACGCGTACGTCACCGCTTACTCGACGCTGGAGGAGGACGTCTTCATCGCCCCCTGCGTCGTGACCACGAACGACAACTTCATGGGTCGCACCGAGAAGCGCCACGAGCTCCGCAAGGGACCGACGATCCGCCGCGGGGCCCGAGTCGGCGGCGCGGCTGTCCTGCTCCCCGGGATCGAGGTCGGCGAAGAGGCGTTCGTCGGCGCCGGAGCGGTCGTCACGAAGGACGTGCCTCCACACGCGGTAGTGGTCGGGAGTCCGGCGCGGCAGATCCGCGAGGTTGCCGACGAAGAGCTCCTCTAGCGGCGAACGACGCGGAGCACGTAGGCGCCGGAGCCCGGCTCCGACATCTTCACGTGGAGGTAGTAGACACCGGCGCGCGCCGCCGTGAACGTCACGAATTCAACAGCGCCGAGCGCTCTCGATCGAGCCAGGACGCCGCTGAGTGACCGGGCGTCCCTGATCCGTTTCGTCTCCGGCCGCCACACGAAGAGATTCATGTCGGCCGTGGTCTTGCCGGTCAGCGTTGCTGCCAGGCGCCCGCCTTTCCGGAGCCGGATCGCGTAGACGTCGTCCTGGTCGTCCCAGAAATCGAGCGAGGCCCGAAGGTTGACCGTGCGACGCCGGACCGGAGCCGCCCGCGCTCTCGCGTCGTCGTTGGGCTCGTACCGATCGATCGCCGACAGGCCACTGCCCGGATAGTCGACAGCTGCCGCCACGTTGAGACGACCCCAGCCGCTCGCCGGGTCGCGTCCTTCCGCGCACCGGCGGCAGCCTGGCGACTGGATCATGTCCGTTGCACTGCGCTCCATCAGTGCAGCGATCTGCTCCCGTCGAAGCTCCGGCCACGCGGCTCGAACGAGCACTGCACCGGCGGATGCGATCGCAGCCGCGAACGATGTCCCCTGCGGACGCCGGTACTCCGGCGGGCCGCAGTCCGAGTAACCCTGGGCTTCGCAGGTCGGTCGCAGCGCGGTGAGGTGGCGCGGAAGCGTGGAGAAAAGCTCGTCGCCCGGCGCAGCGATGTCGTTGTAAACGGGATCGCGGTTCGAGAACGCGGGAACGCTTCCGTCCTTCGCGAAGGCGCTCACCCCGAGCACGTGCGGCAACGCCGCCGGGTAGCTCGCGTAGCGCCACGGCTGCTCGGGTGCTTGGTCGCCGTTCCCGACCGCAGCCACGACGACGACGCCTTTGCGAACCGCGTACTCGACGGCGCTCGCCTCCAGCGGCGAGAAGCTGTCGCGGCCCGGGTCGAGCGGGTCCCGGACGCCGCCGAGGCTCAGGTTGATCACCCGTGCGTGGTTGTCGACCGCCCAGCGAATCGCCCTGGCCTCGGCGTCCAGCGGAACGACCCCGTCCGAACGGACGACCTTCGCAACGAGCAGCTGGGCAGGAAACGCCATGCCGGCGATGCCCTCACCGTTGTTGAGCGAGGCGGCGATCAGCCCGGCGATGAACGTCCCGTGACCGTGGTTGTCGCGAACCGTTCCTCCTACGAAGCTCCGAGCTGCGGCGATCCTCCCGACGAACTCGGGATGCCCGGCGTCGATCCCCGAGTCGATGACGGCGACGCGCATGCCCGGCAGCGTCGGCCGTTGCGGCCAGGCGTCGAAGGCCTGCACGGCGCCCAGGTGCCACTGGCGCCCGAAGAACGGATCTGTCGGAGCAAACGCCAGCCGGCGCCCGCGCGAGCCAAGCCGCTCGACATATGCGACGCCGGAGACGTTCTCCACGCCTGCGGCACTGCGCGCCTCGAGCACAACAGCGAACGGCGCGAGCGGCTCGACCCGCCCGCCGGTCCGCGCCTCCAGCTCCTCGGAGAGCCGAGCCCGATCGGCGCCTGCGGCGACCCCGACGGCGAACCTCGCGGCGTCCGCTGCGCCGGGCAGCGCGAGTGCCAAGGCGGCGATGGCGACGAACCGTCTCATCCGTTCACCACGAGCGTCTGGCTCGTGCCGGCGACGAGCCCGCGTCCCGGAGTCGGCACTCTGGCGCGATAGCTCCCCGGTGGTACGTGCATCGGGGCGGTGAACGTCCCGCCCTCGACGACGGTTGCCCGACCGACGGACCGCCATGCCTCGCCGGCGAGCCGCTGGATCTCGACGTCCGCTCCGACGATCGCGGGCCTGATCGTCCCCCGGAGCTCCATCGGGTCGGTGACCGGACTCAGGCGAACTTGCGGCGCGACGCCGAGACGGATCGCCGGCGTGCGCGCGGATTCGAAGGCGAGTCGATAGTCGGCGGTGGCCGTCGGCCTGACCGCGACCGAGAAAGTGCCGTCCTTGGCGACCTTCGGCGTCGCGACGGCGCGCCAACCTGTCGGCGCCCGGTACTCCAGCTGGAACCCCTCGACGCTGCGCCCGGTTCCCGTCAACCGCGTCGTCCCCCCGAAGACGTGCGGCTTCAGCGGCTGCGGCAGGGCCAGGACGCCGATCCGGAACCAGGTTGAGCGAAGATCGAGCTCGCGGCGGAGATCGCTCGCCCGCGCCGAGCCCTCCCCTTTCGTCCCGATCCCGAGGACCGTGTCTGTGCGAGACGAACCGTTCACCGTCGTCTTGACATCGAGCAAGCGCCCAGGCGCCTTGATCACCCGTTGCAGACGCGCGGCGGGCATGACGATCGGCCCCCAGACGTGGTGCGGGGAGATCGAGTCCGTCGGGTCGTCGACTGCCACGAGGTACGGCGTCGGCTTCGACCCCGGCCAGACGTGCTCGACGGACGCGGTTCGGCCGCCGGAGGTCGAGTGGAAGTACGCGGTCACGAGTCTCCCGCCGTACACGAGAACCTGGCCGGCCGTCTCGTCGACTGCGGCGTTCGTGGTGTCCTCCTCCTCGTCCACGCCGCGGTAGACCTGGCTGCGCACGTCGGGGAAGAGATCGAAGCCGCCGCCGGTCTTGCGGGTAGCTAGCGCGTAGGAGCGTGCGGCGACGGCCTGGGCCTTGAGCACCTCGGCGGGCCAGTCGTCCGGAACCTCGGCTGGCACGACTCCATAGAGGTACTGCTCGAGCCCGACGACGTTGATCGCCCGGAGCCGCCGGCCCACGCGGTCGACCTGAATCGCGCCGCGGTACCGGCGCCCGAACCGCAGCGGCTCGTCACCGGGCAGGAAGACAAGCGGCGCCTCGAGGACGACCCGCTTCTTGGCTCCCTTGGCCTTCACCCGGAGGCCGGGGCCGATGACGTGCTTTCCGGTGAGGGTCTTCACCTTCCCGGCCGCATCACGGACCCGGAAAGGCGCTTCGGACGAGATCGTCAATGCGGCCTTGCCGCCCGTAAGCAACACGCGAACCTTGGCGACCGGCGCGCGGCCGATCGTCGTGCCGCGGTAGTAGTGGGCAAGAATCCGGCGGTAGTCGGTACCGCGGCGCGCGAGCCCGTTCGCGCCCCACTGGCTCATCCCCACGCCGTGCCCCCAGCCGCGCCCGGTGATCACGAAGACCGGAACGCCGGCCTGGGTCGCCGCTTCCTGCTGCGCCCGATGCTGGCTTCGAGCCGTGGCGAGCCCAGCCGCGAGGAGCGCAGCGAGAACGCCGGCTGTCAAGATGAGGCCGCGAGACATAACGTTGAGTGACCCGAACTTCCTGCTCAACTCGAAAATGGAACCTGTCTGAGGCTAGCGCATACTCCAGCGGTTCCCTGCTCCGCAAACGCTTTCCTAACATGCGCGTTTCCGCCCAGGTTCCAGCGGAAACGATGTTGTCGCTGTGGCAATTCGAGCCGACATCCTCCCGCCCCGCTACCGCGACGCCGAACACGTCGCTCGCGGCGGTATGGGAGACGTGTACCGGGCGACCGATACCGTCCTCGGCCGGACCGTCGCCGTCAAGGTGCTCGCCGACCGATACGCGGACGACGAGGGCATCCGCCAGCGCTTCACACGTGAGGCCTTGGCTGCCGCGCGACTCTCCGGCGCGCCGAACACCGTCACGATCTTCGACGTCGGCGAGTGGGAGGGACGCTCCTACATCGTCATGGAGTTCGTCGAGGGCGGCACGCTCGACGATCGTCTGAAGACCGGCGGCGCCCAGGACCCGGCGGACGTTCTCCGCTGGCTGTCCGAGGCGGCGGGAGCGCTGGACGCCGCGCACGCAGCCGGGATCGTCCACCGCGACGTCAAGCCGGGAAACCTCCTCCTCGACGGGCGCGGAGAGGTTCGCGTCGCCGACTTCGGCGTCGCGAGCGCCGTCGGGATGGACTCGATGACGATGACCGGCACCGTTCTCGGAACCGCCGGCTACCTCTCGCCCGAACAGGCGAGGGGCGAACGGGCGACGCCGGCGAGCGACCGCTACGGCCTTGGCATCGTCGCGTTCGAGCTGCTCACCGGCGAGCGGCCCTATGCCGCCGACTCGCCGACTGCGGAGGCAGCGGCGCACGTCCACGCTCCGATCCCGGCGCTCTCCGACCGGGCGAAGGATCTGCCGCACGAGCTCGACCCCGTGCTCCGGCGCGCCCTAGCGAAGGATCCGGCCGATCGGTATCCGACCTCCGTCGACTTCGTCGCGGCGGTGCGCGAGGCGTTGGCCGTGGCCGCCGGGACGACGCGACAGCTCGTGGCGGTGCAGGAAGAGCGCGCTACGGCCCCGGTCGTCGCTCCGCTGCCGCCTCGTCGTCCGAACCCGCTGGTCTGGGTCGGCGCCGTGCTTCTCGGCCTCCTCGCGCTCGGCGGCGGGCTGGCCCTTGCCGGGGTGTTCAGCGACGAAACGCAGCCCCGCACACAGACCGTCGTGAAGACGGAGGTTCGGACGGAGGAAGGCAAGGTCACGACGGTTCGCGAGACGGTCAAAGAGCCGCAACCGCCCCCTCCTGCTCCGCAACCGACCACTGCGACGACCGCCCCGACCGTTCCCTCGAGCAAGAGCGGCACCCAGCTGACGGACGAGGCGACCTCGTTGCTCGCGCAAGGCCGCTGGGCGGAGGCCGAGTCCGTCTCCCGCCAGGCGCTCGCCCAGCTCGACGGCTCGGGCGAGCTCTACGAGGCGTACGCGAACTACAACCTCGGCCGCTCGCTCGTCGAGCAGGATCGCTGCGATGAGGCGCTTCCGTACCTCGACAAGTCCGAGCAGATCCAGGGCAGCCGGAGCCAGATCCGCGAGGCTCGCGCCAGGTGTAGCTAGGTGAGCCGGTCGGCGTACTGCTGCTCGTAGTACGTGCGGTACTCGCCGGACTTGAGCGGCGCCCACCAGTCCCGGTTCTCGCGGTACCACCCCACCGTTTCGGTCATGCCTTCCTCGAAGGAGTGCTCCGGCGACCAGCCGAGTTTTCTGAGCTTGGAGTCGTCGAGGGCGTATCGGCGATCGTGGCCGGGCCGGTCCTCCACATGGCGGACGAGCGAAGGGTCGGCCTCGGTGAGGTCGAGGATCCGCTGGATCACCTCGAGATTCTCGCGCTCCTCGCCGCCGATGTTGTAGATCTCACCCGGCCGTCCCTCGCGGAGCACGAGCTCGATCCCGCCACCGTGATCCTCTGCGTGCAGCCACTCACGGATCTGCTTTCCGTCGCCGTACACGGGGAGCAGCTCGCCGTCGAAGGCGTTCGTCACGAACAGCGGGATGAGCTTCTCCGGGTACTGGTTCGGTCCATAGGTGTTCGCACCGCGGGTGATCGAGGCGTTGACTCCGTAGGTGCGCACATACGCGAGGACCTGCAGGTCGCCCCCAGCCTTCGAGGCCGAGTACGGGCTCGAGGGGCGAAGGGGATCCTCCTCCGTCGAGCGCACGCCGGCGGGGACGTCTCCGTAGACCTCGTCCGTCGAGACATGGACGAGACGGATTTCCTTCTCGCGGGCGTACTCGAGGAGGACGTGCGTCCCGTAGACGTCGGTCTGGATGAACTCTCCCGCGGCGAGGATGGAGCGGTCGACGTGTGTCTCCGCCGCGAAGTTGACAATCGCCTCGCACCCGTCCGCTGCCTCGCCCACAGCCGCCGGATCGGCGATGTCGCCCTGCACGAACCGGTGCTCGACTCCCTCGAGGTTCGCGGGGTTCCCCGAGTAGGTGAGCTTGTCGAGGACGACGACGTCCTGTCCGTCACGGATGAGTCGCTTGACGAAGTGGGAGCCGATAAACCCCGCGCCGCCTGTGACGAGAATGGACACCTTGCTTAAGCCTAGTCGCGTAGGCGGCGCAGGCACTCACGCAGGCCGTCGCGCCAGTGCGGGAGCCGTGGCGCGCCCTTCTCGCTCCTGAGCACCGAGTAGGCCGGACGCGGCGCGGGCGCGCCGAACTCCGCCGTCGTGATCCGGCGGACACGGCACTCGAGCCCCGCCTCCTCGAAGATCGCCTCCGCGAAGTCAGCCCACGTGCAGTCGCCCTCGGCTGCGACATGCCAGACGCCCTGCGGCCGCTCGAGCAGCTCGCGGGTCGCCTCGGCGAGGTGACCGACGTATGTCGGCGAGCCGCGCTGGTCGTCGACGACGGAGACTTCGTCCCGCTCGGCCCCCAGCCGGAGCATCGTCCGGACGAAATTGTGGCCGGTAGGGCCGAAGAGCCAGGAGGACCGGACGATCCAGCCGTCCCGGACCTGCTCCTCGCCCTCGAGCTTCGTCCGGCCGTAGGCGCCGACCGGGCTCGTCGGATCGCTCTCCACATACGGCTCCGTCTTCAGCCCGTCGAAGACGTAGTCGCTCGAGTAGTAGACGACCGGCGCGCCCAGCTCGACGACGTTGCGCGTCCCGTCGACGTTCGCTCGCCGCGCGCCCTCGGGGTCCGACTCGGCCTCGTCCACCTTCGTCCAGGCCGCTGCGTGCAGGACAAGGTCAGGGCGCTCCTCCAGCGGGTACGGCTCCGACACGTCCCACTCGCTCCGCGACACGGCTTTCGCATCCGGGAAGATCTTCGTCAGCGCCGCACCGAGCTGGCCGCCGGCGCCGGTGATCAGCCTCACGGCTTGTTCGCGCCGTTCTCCCGAACGTAGTCGTTGACGGCGTAGTACGCGTCGATCGACTCCCCGGCGTCGCCCCAGAAGCCCTCGAGGATGTCGTACTCCATCGTCCCGCGATCGATGAACCAGTTGTTCACGTCGGTGATCTCGAGCTCGCCGCGGCCCGACGGCTCCAGCTCCGGGATGACCTCGAAGACGGCGGGCTCGTAGAAATAGATCCCGGTCACGGCGAAGTTGCTGGGCGGCTCCTCGGGCTTCTCGTGGATCCGGATGACCCGGCCGTTCTCGAGCTCGGGGACGCCGAGGTGGCGAAGATGCTCGGGATCCTCCTCGCGGGCAAGGAGGATCCTCGCTCCTGCGCCCTGTGCCTCGAAGTTGTCGACGGCATGCTTGATCGATCGCTCCACCACGTTGTCCGCGAGCATCACCACGATCGCCTCGCCCCCGGCGAACCGCTCTGCCAGACCGAGCGCCTCCGCGATCCCGCCGGCGCGCTCCTGGTAGGCGTACGACAGCCGGTCGATTCCCCACTCGTGACCGTTGCCGAGCAGGCGAAGGAACTCGCCCGCATGCGTTCCACCGGTCACGACCATGAGCTCGCGCACCTCCGCAGTCACGAGGGCCTCGATGGCGTAGGTGACCATCGGCCGGTCGTAGATCGGAAGCAGGTGCTTGTTCGTGATCCGCGTGAGCGGGTGGAGCCGCGTGCCGCTCCCTCCGGCGAGGATGACGCCCTTCATCGAACGCCGATGGTAAGGGTTAGTCTGCGGCGATGACCGACAATGAGCGCGAGCACGTCGTCGACGCCGAGCCGGGAGTCATCGAGGGCGAGGACGAGATCCCGCGGCAACCGGCGCCGCCGCTCGACCCCTACACGCCAGAGCCGGGGCCGGGCCCCGGCGAGCAGCGCGCGTTCAACGTCATGCGTCTCGCCTGGATCCCGATCCTGATCGCGGTCGTGCTGATCGTGATCGCGCTCGTCCGCTAGCGGCCCGCGGGCCGGAGTGCCGGCGCCGGAGTCTCCTCCAGCGGCGACGCCTTCACCCGGAAGATCTTCGCGGCCGACTCCGGCAGCCACCAGTTCCAGCGGCCGAAGATCTTCATCGCGCTCGGCACGAGTAACGCCCGGATGATCGTGACGTCGATCAGGATTGCCGCCGCGAGCCCACCCGGAGTACCCGAGCGCGCATTCGTGCATCACTCCGGCGGGGGGACGCGTCATCGCCAGATTCCTGGGGACGCAGGAGATCGATTTCACCGTCCCCAGCCTGACGGGCCTGGGCGACCGTCACTTCGCCCATGTCAGGGATCTGCAGTACGAGGTCGGCAACGCCCGCATCTGGGGCGGCATCCACTACCGCTCCGCCGTCGAGGACGGGGCGGTGATCGGCAAGAGGACGGTGAACCAGGTGCTCGCTCACCACTTCCAGAGGTCGAAGCACTAGGGACGACGTCGCGGGTGGCGTCTCTGGCCCGGCACGAGGCCTCGCTATGCCGGTCGCGGAGCTGCGGCCGCCTGAGGGAGAGCGATCGAGAGACGGGCCGATCCACCACGCAGGCGGGTCGCCGGGCCCTGAAGGGTTTCAAAACCGTCTCGCGGCCCTTCGGCCTGCGACACTGCCGCACGACCCGCTTGCCGACTCGGGGATGCCCTCGACCTCGACCGGAACGCCTCGACGGCCCGCCGGATTCGCGTACGGGTCGGCCTGCTCCGTCCGTACGGGCGGATCGAGGGTGCGCCGCGCGCCGCTTATAGACTCGAATCGGGCGGTTTTCCCGCACAGCCGGGGCCGTTCGCCGGGCTCTCGCGGGCTCTCGCGGCCGTCTTCGAGGGCTCGCGGCGTCGGCCTCGGGCTCGTGCTCCTCGAACGTCGCAGGCAACCTCGCAGGTTCGGCCCGTCGGAGCCCCTTTTCGGCTCCCTACCGATGCCCCCTTCCGCGGCGCCGTTAGTAGTCACTAAGCTAGTGACCGCTAAGTTAGGACAGGGAGACGACCCTGTCAAGGCTACGATGGAAACGGCATATGCGGGCTAGGCGGGACTTGAGAGACGAGATCGACGAGCTGTTCGCAGACCTGTGGCAGGTCTCGCGCCTGGGCGGCCTGCGACGCGGCTTCCGCCCGCAGCTCGACTGCTTCCGTACCGAGGATCCGGCGACCTTCACCGTCCTCGTGGACATCGCCGGCATCGACCCGGAGCAGGTGCGCGTCACGACGTCCGACCGCGCGCTCGTGATCTCGGGCGAGCGGCATCGCGACGAGTGCGGCCGGCGCAGCTACCAGCAGATGGAAGTCGAGTACGGCCCCTTCCAGCGGGTGATCCAGCTCCCCGACGACGCCGATCCGGCCACGGCCGAGGCGACGTACGACAAGGGGCTGCTGCGGATCGTCATCCCGATTGCAAAGCCCGCGCCCCGGGTACGGCCGGTCCCGATCCACGTCAGGAGAAACGCATGACGGACGTCGAGTTCGAGCCGACCGAGGCAGCGACGCCCGACGAGATCGAGCTCCCGTCGGCGCTCCCGGTCCTGCCGCTGAAGGAGACCGTCGTCTTCCCGGACTCGGCGACCCCGCTCGCGGTCGGGCAGGAGCGCTCGATCAAGTTGATCGACGACGTCGTCGCGAAGGACCGACTGCTGGCCCTGGTCACCGTGAAGAACTCCGAGGTCGAGCAACCCGGTTGGGAAGACCTCCACGACGTCGGAACGGCGGCAATCGTTCACAAGCTGATCAAGGTCCCCGACGGGACGCTGCGAATCCTCGTCCAGGGGATCGAGCGCATCAAACTGGCCGCGCCGGCTCAAGACGATCCATACCTCGTGGGCACCTTCACGCCGGTGCCGGACGTCCTCGAGGAGACACCGGAGCTCGAGGCACTGACACGGAACGTCCAGATGCTCTACGGCCGGATCGTCGCTCTCGTCCCGTATCTGCCCGCCGAGCTCGAGCTCGCCGCGGCGAACGTGGACGATCCGAGCGCGCTGTCCCACCTCGTCGCCACCACGCTCCGGCTCAAGACCGAGGAGAAGCAGACGCTGCTCGAGCTGGCGAACGTCGAGGAACGGCTTCGCGAGCTCTCGCGCGTGCTGAACCGGGAGCTCGAGGTGTTCGAGCTCGGGACGAAGATCCAGTCGCAGGTTCAGTCCGAGCTCGAGAAGGGCCAGCGCGAGTACTTCCTGCGCCAGCAGATGAAGGCGATCCAGGAGGAGCTCGGCGAAGGCGATCCCGACCAGGCCGAGCTGCGCGAGCTGCGCGAGCAGGTCGAGTCGGCGGAGCTCCCGGAAGACATTCGCAAGGCGGTCGATCGCGAGCTCGCCCGCCTGGAACGGCTGCCGTCTGCCGCGGCCGAGTACGGCGTCATCCGCACGTACGTCGACTGGATCGTGTCGCTGCCCTGGTCGAAGTTCACCGAGGACCACCTCGACCTCGACAACGCGCGCCGGGTACTCGACGAGGACCATTTCGACCTCGACAAGGTCAAGGAGCGGATCATCGAGTACCTCGCAGTCGCAAAGCTGCGAGGCGACGTCGCCGGCTCGATCCTTTGCTTCGTCGGCCCGCCCGGCGTCGGGAAGACCTCGCTGGGCCAGTCGATCGCTCGGGCGCTCGAGCGCAAGTTCACGCGGATCTCCGTGGGCGGGGTCCACGACGAGGCCGAGATCCGCGGCCACCGGCGCACGTACATCGGCGCGATGCCGGGCACGATCATCCGCGCTCTGCGCGATTCCGAGTCTCGGAATCCGGTGTTCCTCATCGACGAGATCGACAAGATGGGCTCCGACTTCCGAGGCGATCCCGCGAGCGCGATGCTGGAGGTGCTCGACCCGGAGCAGCACTCCGCGTTCCGCGACCACTACCTCGACCTGCCGTTCGACCTCTCGAAGATCCTCTTCATCTGCACGGCGAACCAGGTCGAGACGATTCCGTCGCCGCTCCTCGACCGGATGGACGTCATTCACCTCTCGGGCTACACCGAGGACGAGAAGCTGGGCATCGCCAGGAAGTACCTGGTGCCGAAGCAGCTCGAGGCCCACGGCCTCGGCGAATCGAAGATCACGCTCACCGAGGGCGCGCTCCGAACCGTCATCCGCGAGTACACGCGCGAGTCCGGCGTTCGCAACCTCGAGCGCCAGATCGCGGCGCTCTGCCGGAAGGCGGCGAGACGGGTCGCCGAAGGGAAGGCGAAGGGTGCGATGCGGATCGACGAGCGGCGCGTCCGGAGCTCGCTCGGCCCGCGCCGGTTCTCGGGCGAAGTCCGGAAGCGGACCGAGGACCCGGGCGTAGCCACCGGCCTGGCGGTGACGGCCACCGGCGGCGACGTCCTCTTCATCGAGGCGACGGCGTACCCGGGCCGCGGCAAGCTGAAGGTGACGGGACAGCTTGGTGAGGTGATGCAGGAGTCGGCGCAGGCCGCGCTCTCGTGGGTTCGCTCGCATGCCGAGCAGCTGGGGCTCAGGACAGACTGGTTCGCCGACCACGACATCCACGTGCACGTGCCTGCCGGCGCGGTGCCGAAGGACGGTCCCTCGGCGGGAGTCACGATGGTGACGGCGATCGTCTCGCTCGTCAGCGGCCGACCCGTGTCCGACGACGTCGCGATGACGGGCGAGGTCACCCTCACGGGCCAGGTGCTCGGGATCGGCGGGGTGCGCGACAAGGTGCTGGCGGCCCAGCGCGCAGGGGTCCACACGGTTGTGCTGCCGAAGGAGAACGAGCCGGATCTCCAGGACCTCCCGCCCGAGACGCGCAAGGAGCTGGAGTTCGTCCTCGCCGACCACGTCGACGAAGTCCTCCAGGTCGCGCTCGACGGCGTGAAACCCTCGCGGCGACCGAGCGGAGTAGGATCGCCGGAGCGAAAAGCCGCGCTACCTGCCTAGTGCCCCTTCAGCCAATACACGCCTACTTCTGGCCAGCATTAGCTGAAGAGGCACTAGTTTGCGGGCGGTTCAGCGCGGGTACCGGCCAGTTCGAAAGCGACACGAAAGGACGGCCGACCGAAAATGGCCAAGGCAAAGGACAGAGTTTCCGACATGAAGCCCTACTTCGCACGTGCGATCCAGGACGAGGAAGTCCGGGACAACGTCAAGAGCGCGATCTCGGCGGCGAGAGAGATCTACGACGAGCTCCTCGGCGGCAGGTCAACCACGGCCGTCGCGACACGGGTCGCCACGGACAAGGACATCCAGGACAACCTCAAGAGCGCGATCGACGACCTCCGTAAGGCTGCCACCCGCGTCCAGGGCAAGAAGGAGCACAGCTCCCGCAATGCGACGCTGCTGATCGCAGGCATCGCGCTGGGGATCCTCTTCAACCCGATGACCGGGGCGCAAACGCGGGAGTGGATCACGGACAAGCTGCTCGGCGGCGGCGGCGACGAGGGCTCCTCGTCCGGCACGAGCGGCAACACGAACTCCAAGTAGATCGGAAGCTAGGTTCCGCCGAGCGTACGCGCGAGGGCCCGCAAGCCCTCGCGCCCGCGCGGGATCACGCCTGTAAGCGACCCGTCGGCGGCGGAGGGCCCGTTGGCGCGTAGGGCGCGCCGAAGCGATCCGGGATCGAGGCCGTTCGCACTCGAGATGTCGCGAGACTGGAGCAGGATCGCACCGGGTTTCGGTGCCCGGCTGGAATCGGCGAGTGACGGGGCCCAGCCGGCGACGGACGTGAACGGAAGGTCGGTCAACCTCTTCCAGGCGGTCAGGTAGGAATACGGCGCGACCGCGCCGCCGTCGTAACCGCGGTAGAGCAGCGAGACGGGGTGAATTTCGAAGTGCACGTGGTACGGGGTTCCCTCAGCGTCGCCCGTGTTCCCCACGAAGCCGATCACGTCGCCGGCCCGAACCTGTGCGCCGTTGACGGCAAGCGGCGAGAAAGCCGAGAGGTGGGCGTAGTAGAACTCGTTGCCGGCGAGGTCCTGGAGCCAGAAGCGAAGACCGCCAACCTTGTTCCAGCCGACCGAGTACACGATGCCGTTGGCCACGGCGAGGACGGGCGCACCGAGCGGCGCGAAGATGTCTTCCCCGTGGTGCCAGCCTCCGACGTAGGCGCCTCGCGGCCCCCCGAAGGTATTCGTGAACGACGCTTGGCCGTAGACCGGGAACACGTATCCGCTCGCAGTCAGGCGCGGGATGACGTCGAGCGGGACGGTTCGGATCGGCGGGATCGTCGGTCGCGCCGCCTGCTTCTTCCCGTCCGGACGCGTCGGCTTCGGCGTTTCCTCGAGGGTGGCAACGGGAGGTGGCGCCGGCGGCGGGCCCTCGACGGCCACGTCTGTGAAGCCGACCACGATGTCGGTTCCGGCCGGGAGCCCCGCATGCGCCGCGTTCAGATGGACGGCGAGCGCGGTCACCTGGGCCCTGTAGGCACGCACCTTGCCGACCGCGTAGGGCGAAGCGCTCTGTTGGACGATCGAGGCCGTGCCCCAGTCACCGAGCGCAACCGTCGTCCCTGACGCGGTGGAGACGGACTGGCCGAGGACCGTCATGCCGCTGACAGCCGAGCCCGAAGTGTTCCCCGACGCGGCTTTGCCCGAGGCGCGGGAAGTCGCCTTGGCCGAGACCGAGGCCACCGCGATCTCACCCCCGAAGAGCGACAGCCCCGAGACGGAGACGGATGCCACCGCCGAGGAGGCCGCCGACGCAATCCCGCCTACGCTGGACGACACGGAGGTCGCCTGAACGACGGACCCGTCCGCGGGGTAGACGAAGGATCCGCCGACCCCGACAGCGTCGGGCGGGCCGGACACCGCCCCCGCTATGGCGCCACCCTGCCCGGGGACGGAAACCTGGATCGCGAAGGCTTCCGCGCTCGGCTTGCC
>JBKKAR010000144.1:0-19687 GCA_046714355.1 Gaiellaceae bacterium
AAGCCGCACCTCCTCCACGAGACCGTTCGCGCCGAGCTGAACGCGGCCCGGGCCGGCACGCGCGGCGCGAAGAGCCGCGGGCTCGTCGCCGGCGGCCGCTCCAAGCCTTGGCGCCAGAAGGGAACCGGCCGCGCGCGCCAGGGAACGATCCGTGCGCCGCAGTTCACGGGCGGCGGCATGGCCTTCCCGCCCGGCATGCGCAGCTTCGAGGTCAAGGTGAATCGCAAGGCACGCAGGGCGGCTCTGCGCGGCGCGCTCTCGCACCACGCCGGCAACGGCACGCTCGCGGTGCTGGACGTCGCGCCATTCGAGGCGCCCTCGACCAAGCAGGCGAAGCAGCTGCTCGCCGACTGGGGCAAGGAGACGCCTGTCCTGGTCGTCACGACCGAGGACGAGGTGTCCGTCGTCAAGTCGTTCCGGAACCTCGAGCGCGTGCTCGTGACGGTTCCGGCCGAGCTCGACGTGGCTGCGATCGTCTGGGCGCGCGCCGTTCTCGTCACCGAGGCCGCGCTGCCGCTGATCGAGACGCGAGCAGGGAAGGAGACGCCCGCATGAGCGGTCTCACGAACGAGCAGATCGTCCTCGAGCCCGTCGTCTCCGAGAAGAGCTACAGCGGGATCGCCGACGGCCGCTACACGTTTCGCGTCCATCCGGACGCCCACAAGACGCAGGTGCGCCAGGCCGTCGAGCAGCTCTTCGACGTCCACGTCCAGCGCGTCAACATCGTCAAGGTGCAGGCGAAGCCCAAGCGCCGCGGCCTCTTCAAAGGCACGCGCCAGGGCTGGAAGAAGGCCATCGTGACCGTCCGCGAGGGCGAGACCATCGAGATCTTCGAGGGAGCACAAGTCTGATGCCGGTCAAGAAGTACAAGCCGACGAGCCCGGGCCGCCGCCAGCTGGCGACGTCGTCGTTCCAGGAGCTCACCCGCTCCGAGCCGGAGAAGTCGTTGCTCGAGCCGCTGAAGCGAACCGGTGGGCGGAACAACCACGGCCGCATGACGACCCGTCACCAGGGTGGCGGCCACAAGCGCCGCTACCGGCGCATCGACTTCAAGCGGGTCAAGGACGGCGTCCCGGCGAAGGTCGCCACGATCGAGTACGACCCGAACCGCTCCGCGCGGATCGCGCTCCTGCACTACGCGGACGGAGCGAAGGCGTACATCCTCGCGCCGGTCGGGCTACGGGTCGGCGCCTCGCTCCAGTCCGGGCCTGGCGCTGACATCCGTCCCGGAAACGCCCTCCCGCTCGCCGACATCCCGACGGGCACCGTCGTGCACGCCGTCGAGCTCAAGCCGGGGCAGGGCGCGAAGCTCGCCCGCTCGGCCGGCTCCGGGATCCAGCTCGTCGCGAAGGACGCGCCGTACGGCGTGCTCCGGCTCCCGTCGGGCGAGATGCGCCGCGTGCTCCTCACCTGCCGCGCGACCGTCGGTCAGGTCGGCAACGCCGACCACGCCAACGAGTCGAGCGGCAAGGCCGGCCGCAGCCGCTGGCTCGGGAAGCGACCGTCCGTCCGCGGCACCGCGATGAACCCTGTCGACCATCCGCACGGCGGCGGCGAGGGCAAGTCGAAGGGCCACCACCCCGTGACTCCGTGGGGCGTCCCGACGATCGGGAAGCGCACCCGCCGCAAGCACAAGGAATCCGACAGGCTGATCGTCCGCGGCCGCCGCCGCGGTAAGGAGAGGCGCTAGATGAGCAGATCTTCCAAGAAGGGGCCTTTCGTCGAGGAGCGGCTGCTCGCCCGCATCGGCGCGATGAACGACGCCGGCGAGCGGCGGATGATCCGCACGTGGTCGAGGGCGTCGACGATCTTCCCCGAGATGGTCGGTCACACGATCGCCGTCCACGACGGCCGTAAGCACGTCCCGGTCTTCGTCAGCGAGCAGATGGTGGGCCACAAGCTCGGCGAGTTCGCCCCGACCCGCACGTTCCGCGGCCACTCCGGTGACCGCCAGGCACAGGTGAAGAAGCGCTAGATGGCCACGAAGCTCGAACAGACGAGGACGACCGTCCGCGCGCAGGCGAAGTGGGTGCGCATGTCCGCGCGCAAGGCGCGGATCGTGCTCGACCACCTGCGGGGGCGCACCGTGCCCGAGGCACGCACGATCCTCGCCTTCACGCCGCGGGAGGCCGCGCGCGAGATCGATCGCGTGCTCGCCTCGGCCGTCGCCAACGCCGAGTCCGCGCACGGGCTGGACGGCGACGAGCTCGTCGTGCTCGAGGCGTATGCGGACGAGGGTCCGACCCTGAAGCGCTGGCGGCAGCGGGCGCGCGGCCGCGTGAACCGCATCAACAAGCGCACGTGCCACATCACGATCGTCGTCGCCGAGAGCCCGCAGAGCGGGCGTCCGCGACGCCAGAGCCAGGCGAAGCCTGCCGCGGAGAGCGCACCGACGCCGGAGACCCCGGCCGCCGAGGCGTCCCCGGCCGACGAGACGCCGAAGCCGAAGCGCCGGTCGCCGGCGAAGAAGAAGGAAGGGGCTGCCGCGTAATGGGTCAGAAAGTGCATCCCGGCGGTCTCCGCGTCGGCGTCATCCACGACTGGAAGTCGAACTGGTGGACCGGCAAGAAGGAGATCGCCGACTACATCCTCGAGGACATCCGGATCCGTGATCACATCAACGGCAAGCTCGCGCATGCCGGGCTGTCGGACATCCTGATCCGCAAGGACAAGCAGCGGATCACGGTCGACATCTACACGGCCCGTCCCGGGATTGTGATCGGAAAGTCCGGTGCCGAGGTGGACGCCCTGCGGCGCGACCTGCATGCGCTGACGCAGAAGAACGTCCACATCAACATCAACGAGATCAAGCGGCCCGAGCTCGACGCCAAGCTCGTCGCGCAGTCGATTGCCGAGCAGCTCCAGAACCGCGTGAGCTTCCGCCGCGCGATGAAGCGCTCGCTCGCCTCCGCGATCCGCTCGGGCGCGCAAGGCGTGAAGATTCAGTGCGGCGGCCGCCTGGGCGGCGGCGAGATGAGCCGGTCGGAGAGCTATTCGGAGGGGCGCGTCCCGCTGCACACGATCCGCGCGGACATCGACTACGGCTTCGCCGAGGCCAAGACCACGACCGGCCGGATCGGCGTCAAGGTCTGGATCAACAAGGGCGAGATCATGCCGGAGGGCTACGAGACGGTCGACGGCCGCCGCGACGCCCGGCTCGGCGAGCAGGACACGGCACGCCGCAAGGGTGGAAAGACCGAGGGCCTGTCGGCTTCCCGCGAGAGCGGGCGCCGAGGAGGGAGCGGTGACCGCGAAGGCCTCGGCCCGGTGCGGGACCGCAAGCCCCGCCGCGGGCGCCGTGGAGGCACCGGCGCAGGAAGCCCGGGGCGCGGAGCTCCGCAGGACAACGTCGAGAAGCCGCGCACGGACGACCAGGCGACGACCGCCGAAGGCCGCGAGCTGCCCGAGGTCCAGCCGGAGGTGCCGACGACGCCGGACGCAGTTGGCGAGACGCCCGAGGCGACGACGCCCAAGGCCGAGACCGAGGAGCCGACGAAGCTCGAGCGCTCCGGCGACGAGTCGGCGGAGAAGAGCGACTAGATGCTGCTCCCCAAGAAGACAAAGTTCCGCAAGGTTCAGCGCGGCCGACGTCGTGGCCTTGCGAAGGGCCAGACGACCGTGCAGTACGGCGACTACGGGATCAAGGCGCTCGAGGCCGGCTGGGTGACCAACCGCCAGATCGAGGCTGCCCGAATCGCGATGACGCGCAAGATCAAGCGTGGCGGCAAGGTCTGGATCAACGTCTTCCCGGACAAGCCGGTGACGCAGAAGCCGGCCGAGACGCGAATGGGCTCCGGCAAGGGCTCGCCCGAGCACTGGGTCTGCGTCGTCAAGCCCGGCCGCGTGATGTTCGAGCTCGCCGGCGTTCCCGAGCCGCTCGCCAAGGAGGCGCTGCGCCTCGCCGGCACCAAGCTCCCCGTCAAGACGAAACTCGTGAAGAGAGAGGCTGATCTGTTTGCGGGCTAAGCAGCTGCGAGACATGACCGACGACGAGCTGGAGCGGACGCTCTCCGAGCGCCGCCAGGAGCTCTTCAACCTGCGCTTCCAGTCCGCGACCGGTGCGCTCGAGAACCCTGCCCGCCTGAAGCTGGCGAAGCGGGAGATCGCGCGCATCCTGACGGTCCGGGTCGAGCGCGAGTCGCACGTGGGAGGTGAGAGCTAATGGCGGACGAGGAGAAGAACGACGAGCAAGCCGAGGAGACCCCGGAGGCCGAGGAGACCCCGCCGGTCGAGGTCGAGGCGTCCGAGACGCCGTCCGAGCCCGACCCCGAGGCTCCGCCAGAGGAGCCCGGTCCCCCTGTGCCCGAGCCGACGTCTCCCGAGCCCGTTCCGGAACCGATCGCCGAGGCCGAGAGCGAGGAGGTTCCCGTCGCCGAGGCCGAGGAGGCTCCTGCGGAGGAAGCTCCTTCTGAAGAGGCTCCCGCCGAGGAAACCGCTCCCGAGGAGCCCGCCGCACCGGCTGCGACTGCGAAGACGAAGCGCAAGCGCGTGCCCCGGTCAGAGCGGCGCACGCGCCCGAAGACGCGCGAGCAGGCGACAGAGCGGAAGCCGATCACCCGGCTGCCGAAGCCCGAGGGTGACCGCGGCCGGCGCCAGGAGCGCCGCGGCGTGGTCGTCTCGGCTGCGATGGACAAGACGATCGTCGTCCGCGTCGACACCGTGAAGGCGCACCCGAAGTACAAGAAGGTCGTCCGGCGCTCCCACCGTTTCCACGCGCACGACGAGCAGAACCAGGCCAAGGCCGGCGACGTCGTCCGGATCGTCGAGACCCGGCCGCTGTCGAAGACGAAGAACTGGCGTCTGGCCGAGGTCGTGGAGGCGGCGCGGTAACGATGATCCAGCAGGAGTCGAGACTGAGAGTGGCGGACAACACGGGAGCGCGAGAGATCCTGTGCATCCGCGTGCTCGGCGGCTCGCACCGGCGGTACGCTCGGGTCGGCGACATCATCGTCGGCACGGTCAAGACGGCGACGCCGCAGGGCGCCGTCCGCAAGGGCGAGGTCGTGCGCGCGGTCGTCGTCCGGACGAAGAAGCCGTTCGGCCGCGACGATGGGACGTCGATCGCGTTCGACGAGAACGCCGCCGTGATCATTGACGCGCAGTCCAACCCGCGCGGGACGCGCATCTTCGGGCCGGTCGCCCGCGAGCTGCGCGAGAAGAACTTCATGAAGATCGTCTCGCTCGCACCGGAGGTGCTTTGATGGCGGCGCCCTCCCGCGTGTCTCGCACTCGCCAGGGCGCTGCAAAGCTCGCTCTGGCCGCGTTCTCAGTCGCGCCCGTAGCCTCCGGCTACGAACGCTCCCTGCGTCCTTGCCAGAGCGGCTTTTCGCGGCTGGCGAGCACGAGCCCCACGGAAGGTGACCGCTGATGGCCCACGCGATGAAGATCAAGAAGGGCGACCTCGTCCAGGTGCTGAGCGGGAAGGACCGGGGCAAGCAGGGCCGGGTCCTCGAGGCGCGCCCCAAGGAGGGCCGCGTCCTCGTCGAGAACCTGAACATGATCAAGCGGCACACCCGGCCGCGGCCGATGAAGAACCCGAGCCGCATGGGCGCGCCGCAGATCCAGCCGGGCGGCGTGATCGAGAAGGCGGCACCCATCCGCGTCTCGAACGTGATGGTCGTCTGCCCGACCTGCCGACGGCCGACCCGCACCGGGACCATGATCCGCGAGGCCAAGGGCGGCAAGCTGCGCGTCCGGGTCTGCCGGCGCGACGACTGCCGCCAGGAGATCGACAAGTGATCGTTGCGGCCCCCACCGTCACATTCCGGGCTCCCCGGGGCGCTGCAAAGCGGCCGGGAAGCGCGGCCTGCGACGGAGGTGACCGCTAATGGCAACAGCGACGAAGAGCAAGACGAAGGGCAAGACGATCTACGTGCCGCGCCTCAAGCAGGCCTACAACGAGGAGCTTCGCCCGCGCCTCAAGGAGGAGCTCGGCTTCCGCACGGTCATGCAGGTCCCGCGCGTCGAGAAAATCACGCTCAACATGGGCGTCGGCGAGGCAAAGACCGAAGCCAAGGCGCTCGACGGCGCGATGGAGGAGCTGACCCTGATCGCCGGCCAGCGGGCTCAGGTTCGCAAGGCAAGGAAGTCGATCGCCGGTTTCAAGATCCGCGACGGCATGCCCATCGGGGCGCGCGTCACGCTCCGCGGCAACCGCATGTACGAATTCCTCGACCGGCTCGTGTCGATCGCGCTGCCGCGGATCCGGGACTTCCGCGGCCTCAATGTGCGCTCGTTCGACGGCCGCGGAAACTACTCGCTCGGGATCCGCGAGCAGATCATCTTCCCGGAGATCAACTACGACGACATCGCCGCCGTGAGGGGTCTGGATGTGGCGATCACGACCACGGCGGAGAGCGACGAGCATGCGCTGGCCCTGCTTCGGGGACTCGGCATGCCGTTCGCGATCGAAGAAGAAAGAGGGGAAAGCTAAGTGCTCCTCCCTGCAATGCACGGCTGCTTCTGGCCCGCGATCACGCGGCGCCAGAACCCACCCTCGTCCTCACCAAGGCTGCCCAGCCTTGGATCGTCCGAGTGCGGCCTCTGGCTTGGTGCTCGCGACCCAGCAGCGAGCCAGCATCACAGGAAGGAGCACTAGTGGCCAAGAAGTCGCTCGTTCACAAGGCGCAGCAGCCGCAGCGCTACAAGGTGAGGCAGTACACCCGCTGCCGCCGGTGCGGGCGGCCGCGCGCCGTCTATCGGAAGTTCGGCCTCTGCCGGATCTGCCTGCGCGACCTCGCGCACCAGGGACAGATCCCCGGCATGACCAAGTCGAGCTGGTGATCTAAATGCTGACTGATCCAATCGCAGACATGCTCACCCGCATCCGCAACGCCAACAAGGCGCTGCACGAGACCGCGGAGATGCCGACCTCGCGCCTGAAGGAGGACATCGCGCGCCTGCTCCAGGAGGAGGGCTACATCGTCGGCTTCGAGAGGAAGACGGGCGAGAGCTTCGACACGCTCGTAATCCAACTCAAGTACGGCCCCAGCCGAGAGCGCATCATCACCGACCTCAAGCGGGTCTCGAAGCCCGGGCGCCGCGTGTACGCTCGGAAGGATCGGCTGCCGCGCGTCCTCGGCGGGATGGGGACGGCGATCATGTCGACGTCGACGGGTCTCGTCACGAGCAAGACCGCCGAGCGCGAAGGCATCGGCGGCGAAGTCATCTGTTTTGTCTGGTAAGAGGTCAATTCTGCGGTGCCAGACTTCAGTCTGGCTTCGCGTAACTAGGACGAGCCCATGAGCCGAATCGGAAGAGAGCCCATCGAAGTGCCCGCCGGAGTCTCGGTGTCCATCGACCCTGGCCGCGTGATGGTCAACGGGCCCCTTGGCGAGCTCCACCAACAGGTCCCGCAGCGGATGAAGATCGAGCAGTCCGAGGGCGAGCTGACGGTCACCCGGCCCACCGACCGGGGCGACGACCGTGCGCTACACGGGCTCACCCGCTCGCTCGTCGCGAACATGGTCGAAGGCGTCACGAAAGGGTTCGAGCGGAAGCTCCAGATCCAGGGCGTCGGCTACCGCGCCGCGCTCCGCGGAACCACGCTCGAGCTGAGCGTCGGGTTCTCCCACCTGGTCACGATCGAGCCGCGGCAGGGAATTACGTTCGAGGTGCCGACGCCGACGGAGATCATCGTCAAGGGCATCGACAAGCAGCAGGTCGGACAGACCGCAGCTGAGATCCGCCGGGTCCGGAAGCCGGAGCCGTACAAGGGCAAGGGCATCCGCTACGAGGGCGAGTACGTCCGCCGCAAGGTCGGTAAGAGAGCATGAGCCAGCTCACCGTCAGGCAGCGGCGCGAGCGCCGCCACAGGCGGGTGCGGAAGAACATCTCCGGCACGGCCGAGCGCCCGCGGCTCGTCGTCTTCCGGTCGAACCGCGGCATCGCCGCACAGCTCGTCGACGACGTGGAGGGCAAGACCCTCGCGGCGGCCAGCTGGCTCGATAAGCGCGGAGCCAAGGGCGGGAAGCAAGACCAGGCCGCGGAGGTGGGCAAGCTGCTCGCGGAGAACGCCAAGAAGGCCGGCGTGCAGCGTGTCGTCTTCGACCGCGGCGGCTATCTGTTCCACGGCCGCGTCAAGGCACTTGCCGACGCCGCCCGCGAAGGAGGCTTGGAATTTTGAGTGACTTCCACGACAGCCGCGAGCTCAAGGAGCGCGTGGTCGAGATCAACCGCGTCGCGAAGGTCGTCAAGGGAGGCCGGCGCTTCTCGTTCACTGCGCTGGTCGTGATCGGCGACGAGGTCGACCGGGTCGGCGTCGGCTACGGCAAGGCCCGGGAGGTCCCGCTCGCGATCTCCAAGGCCGTCGAGGACGCGAAGAAGAATCTCTTCACCGTCGCGAAGCACGGCACGACGATCACGCACGAGATCCTCGGTGAGTTCGGCGCGGCCAGGGTGCTGCTGCGGCCGGCGAGCGAGGGAACGGGCGTCATCGCCGGCGGCGGGGTGCGGGCCGTCCTCGAGCTCGGCGGAGTCCGTGACATCCTCGCCAAGAGCCTCGGCACGACGAACCCGACCAACCTGCTGAAGGCGACGGTCCAGGGGCTTCAGAGCCTGCGCCGGCCCGACGAGGTTGCGCGGGCCCGCGGCTTGACGATCGCGCAGGTTCTTCCGACGCCGAAGGCGAAGCCGGAGGAGGCTCCGGCCGAGGAGGCCCCTGCCCAGGAGGCACCTGCCGTCGAGACTCCCGCCGAAGAGCCCGTCGCTGTGGCGGTGGCCACCGAGGAGCCGACCGATGGCGAATAAGACGCTTCGCATCACCCAGGTCCGCAGCGTGATCGGCCAGAGTGAGCGCCACCGCGGGACGCTGCGCGCGCTCGGCCTCGGCAAGATCGGCCGCACGGTTGAGCGCCCGGAGGGCCCGGAGGTCGCCGGTATGCTCAGGAAGGTCCGCCACCTCGTCCGAATCGAAGGCGAGTAGCCCCGTCCCATGCCCGAAGAGCTGAACCTTTCGAACCTCAAGCCGGCGTCCCCGGGCAAGGCCCGCAAGCGGGTCGGCCGCGGGCCGGGCTCCGGCAAGGGCCGCTACTCTGGCCGCGGGATCAAAGGCCAGAAGTCCCGCTCCGGGTCGCACAAGATGCGCGCCGGCTTCGAGGGAGGCCAGATGCCGATCTACATGCGGCTCGGCAAGCAGCGCGGCTCGTACTCGAAGGACGCGATGCCGATGGGCCCCCACCGCACGTCCACGGTGCCCGTCAACGTCCGCGATCTCGATCGGTTCGACGAGGGCGCCGAGGTCACGCCCGACACGCTCGCGCAGATCGGCCTGATCCGGAACACCCGTACCGACGTCAAGATCCTCGGCCACGGCGACCTGAAGAAGAAGCTCACCGTCACCGCCCACTTCTTCTCGGCGAGCGCCCGCGAGAAGATCGAGGGCGCCGGCGGTTCGGTGACAGCGCTCAAGGAGGTCAAGCAGAAGCGTCGCCGCAGGAAAAGCGCGAAGCCGGCAGCTGCCGCTTCGGCGCCTGCAGAGGAAGCTCCGAAGGAGCAGCCCGAGGCCTCGGTCGAACCCGAGCCGGAGGCTGAGGATTCGACCGACGAGCCCGCGGAGTAGCGCGTGTTCTCCTGGCTCACGAACGCGTGGCGCGTCCCCGAGCTGCGGAAGCGCGTCCTCTTCACCGCGGTCATCATCGCCTTCTACCGCCTGGGATCGTGGATCCCGGCGCCCGGCGTCAACTCGGAGGCGATCGAGAACTACTTCAACTCGTCGGGCGGCGGCACGGTTCTCGCACTGCTCAACCTGTTCTCGGGCGGCGCGCTCTCGCAGTTCGCGATCTTCGCGCTCGGGATCATGCCGTACGTCACGGCGTCGATCATTCTCCAGCTCATGACCGTGGTCATCCCGCGGCTCGAGGCGCTGCAGAAGGAGGGCGAGGCCGGCTACGCCAAGATCAACCAGTACACGCGCTACCTCACGATCATCCTCGCCGCCGCCCAGGCCGCGGGCTTCGCGTTCCTGTTCCAGCGCCAGGGCGCGCTCGACGCGAACTTCGGGCGCGGCGCCCTCATCGTCTTGACGCTCACGGCCGGCTGCGCCCTGCTGATGTGGATGGGCGAGCTGATCACGAAGCCCGGGATCGGCAACGGGATCTCACTTCTGATCTTCGCCTCGATCCTGACCGGGCTTCCGCTCGGAATCCGAGCCTGGGTCGAGGGCGGCATCTTCGAGCGCCTCTTCTTCCCGCTGATGGCCGTCGGGATCGTCGTCGCCGTCGTCTTCATTCAGGAGGGGCAGCGCCGGATCCCGATCCAGTACGCGAAGCGGATGGTGGGCCGCCGGATGACGACCGGTGGCTCGACCTACATGCCGCTGCGCGTGAACATGGCCGGCGTCATCCCCGTCATCTTCGCGGCCGCGGTCATGGCGTTCCCGCCGACGGTCGCGCAGTACTTCCCGCAGACCCAGGGCTTCATCAACAGGTACTTCTCCTATACGGACTGGCCCTACCTGGTGCTACAGGGGGGGATGATCGTGATCTTCACGTTCTTCTACACCGCGGTGCAGTTCAACCCGGTCGATCAGGCCGACAACCTGCGCAAGCATGGCGGGTACATCCCCGGTATTCGCCCGGGCCCGCCCACGGCGCAGTACCTCGATCGTGTGCTCACGCGGCTGACGCTCCCGGGAGCGGTCTACCTGGCAATCGTGGCGACGCTCCCGAGCCTCTTCATCGCGTACGCCGACGTCTCGCAGGCGCTCGCGGGCGCACTGGGCGGAACCTCGGTGCTGATCGCAGTCGGCGTCGCGCTGGACACGATGCGCCAGATGGAGTCGCAGATGATGATGCGCTCCTACGAAGGCTTTTTGAAATAGTGAACGTCCTGCTACTCGGGCCGCAGGGCTCGGGAAAGGGCACGCAGGCGAAGCGGATTCGGGCCGAGTACGGGATACCGCAGATCGCCACCGGCGAGATCCTTCGCGCCGCGATCGCGGCGGAGTCGGACCTGGGTCGGCGGGTCAAGCCGATCGTCGAGAGCGGGCAACTCGTGCCCGACGACCTGATGATCGAGATGATTCGGGAGCGACTCGGCGAGGACGACGCCCAGGACGGCTTCATCCTCGACGGGTTCCCGCGGACCCTTCCGCAGGCCCAGGCGCTCGACGAGATGCTGGCCGACATCGGCCGTGAGCTCTCGATCGTCTTCGGCTTCCAACTCGACGACCAGGTCGGCATCGACCGGATGTTGAAACGGGCGGAGATCGAGCACCGGAAGGACGACACGCCCGAGGCGATCGCCCAGCGGTTGTCTCTCTACCACGAGCAGACCGAGCCGTTGATCGGCCACTACCGCGCGCAGGGCAACCTCGTCGGCATCCACGCCGACCACCCGGTGGACGAAGTCTTCGCCGAGGTGCAGGAGGCGCTCGAGCAGACGGCGGCGAGATCCGCGTGATCGTCAGGAAGTCGGATGCGGAGCTCGACACGATGGCGCAGGGTGGCGCGATCGTCGCCGACACGCTCGCGCTGCTCGGTGAGCAGAGTCGGCCGGGCATGACGACTGCGGAGCTCGATCGGATCGCCGACGAGTACATCCGCTCCCGCGGCGGCATCTCGAGCTTCAAGGACTACCCCGGCCCGTACCCGTACCCGTCGTCCACATGCCTGTCGCTCAACGACGTCGTCGTGCACGGAATCCCCGGAGAGGAGGCGCTCTCCGAGGGCGACGTCCTCTCGGTCGATGTCGGCGTCACCTACGACGGGTTCGTGGCGGATTCCGCGTACACGTTCCGTGTCGGCGAGGTGGATCCCGGGGCCGAGCGCCTGCTCGAGGTCTGCGAAGCGGCACTCTGGGCGGGGATCGAGAAGGCGCGGGCGGGCGCGCATCTCTCCGACGTCTCCCACGCCATTCAGGCGGTGACCGAAGACGCGGGGTTCTCCGTTGTCCGCAGCCTCGTCGGCCACGGCGTCGGCCGCAACATGCATGAGGATCCCCAGATCCCCAACTTTGGCGAGCCCGGTCGGGGTCCGACTCTCGCGCCCGGAATGACGCTCGCGATCGAGCCGATGATCACCGCCGGCGGCGCTGAAGTCGTCGTCCGGGACGACCGGTGGACGATTGCGACCCGCGACGGATCGCTCGCCGCGCACTTCGAGCACACCGTTGCCGTGACGGACGGGGAGCCGAGAATCCTCACGGCAGCGCCGGTTCGGGTCAGCTAGAGGGGTTTTGCTACCATTGCCCGCTCGGCGCAAGCCGTGCTGCGCTGTGTTCGTCGTTCGTCCAAAGCCGCGCTCGCAGAGCGCGGTTCCCGTGTGGAGGTATGGCCCAGAAGGAAGAGAAGATCGAGGTGGAAGGCGAGGTCGTGGAGGCCCTGCCGAGCACAATGTTCCGCGTCCAAGTCGACGAGGGGCATCAGGTGCTCGCAAAGATCTCCGGGAAGATGCGCAAGCACTACATCCGCATCCTTCCGGGCGATCGGGTCAAGGTGGAACTGTCCCCCTACGACCTCTCCCGAGGCCGGATCACCTTCAGACACCGATGAAAGTCCGTCCTTCAGTCAAGCCGATGTGTGAGCGGTGCCGCGTGATCAAGCGGCACGGCCGGACCATGGTCATCTGCACGAACCCGCGGCACAAGCAGCGACAGGGGTAGAGGAGGAGCTTTGGCACGTATCGCAGGCGTCAACCTTCCCCGCGAGAAGCGGCTGGAGGTCGGGCTGACCTACATCTTCGGGGTCGGGCGCTCGGCCGCGCTCCAGATCTGCACGGCGACGGGGCTCAAGCCCGAGGAGAAGGTGCGGGACCTCACGGATCCCGAGATCACGAAGCTGCGCGAGTACATCGACACCAACCTCCAGGTCGAGGGTGACCTCAGGCGCGAGCGCCAGCAGGCGATCAAGCGCCTCTCCGAGATCGGCGCCTATCGGGGACTCCGCCACCGGCGCGGCCTCCCGGTGAATGGCCAGCGGACGAAGACGAACGCCCGGACCCGCAAGGGCGCAAAGAAGACCGTCGGCCGCGGCAAGAAGGCGGCGACGAAGACTTAATGGCTCCGCCTCGCAGACAAGCGGCCAGGGGCCGCACGCGCCGCCGTGTCCGCAAGAACATCGCCATCGGCCAGGCGCACATCAAGACCTCCTTCAACAACACGATCGTGACCCTCACGGACAAGGACGGGAACGTGATCGTGTGGGAGTCGGCTGGGTCGGCCGGCTTCAAGGGCTCCCGCAAGTCGACGCCGTTCGCCGCCCAGGTTACGGCCGACGCCTGCGCCCGCAAGGGCATGGAGCACGGCCTGCAGAAGGTCGAGGTCTTCGTCAAGGGCCCAGGCTCGGGCCGCGAGACGGCGATCCGGTCGCTCCAGGCCGCAGGGCTCGAGATTCTCGGCGTCAAAGACGTCACCCCGCAGGCGCACAACGGCGTCCGGCCGAAGAAACGGCGGAGGGTCTAAGTGCGTCCCCCGGCAATGAACCCATCGGCTGTGGCGGCCGCTGAACTCCGCCACGCGGCGTCCTCAGTCGCCCCGATGCTCTCCAGCATCGAGGCTCCCTGCGTCCTTGCCTGGCGGGCTCATCGACCGCCACAGCCGGGGGCCCATCACCGGAGGACGCACTAATGGCACGCTCGATCGGCCCGAAGTGCCGTTCCTGCCGCCGGGAGGGCATGAAGCTCTTTCTGAAGGGCGAGCGCTGCCTGACCGAGAAGTGCTCGGTCGAGCGCCGAAGCTACCCGCCGGGCGAGCACGGCCGCGGCCGCATCAAGCAGTCCGAGTACCTGCTCCAGCTGCGCGAGAAGCAAAAGGCGCGCCGGTACTACGGCCTGCTCGAGAAGCAGTTCCGCAACTACTACACGAAGGCCGCCAAAGGCTCCGGCATCACCGGCGAGACGCTCCTCCGCATGCTGGAGACCCGGCTCGACAACGTGGTCTATCGGCTCGGGTTCGCGGCCTCGCGGGCCCAGGCGCGCCAGCTCGTCCGCCACGGCCACTTCCACGTGAACGGCCGCCGCGTGAACATCCCCAGCTACCAGGTCAAGCCCGACGACATCGTCACGATGGCGCCGGGCAGCTCGGCCGAGCAGGTGATCCGGGACGCGACGGACCTCACGGCGTCGGTCGCCCCGTGGCTGCAGGCCGATCACGAGAGCCTTACCGGCAAGGTGCTCAAGTGGCCGGAGCGGAGTGAGATCGACACCCCCGTCCAGGAACAGCTCATCGTCGAGCTTTATTCGAAGTAGAGAGGATCGCTTTGGCTACACGCACGTCTCTGATGGAGTTCCAGATCCCGCGCATCGTCCACGAGGAAGTGGACGAGCGCCGCGGCGTTTTCGTCATCGAGCCGCTCGACCGCGGCTTCGGTCACACCTTCGGCAACTCGCTGCGCCGCGTGCTGCTCTCGTCGCTCGAGGGCGCCGCCGTCACCTCGGTCAAGATCGAGGGCGTCGCGCACGAGTTCACGACGCTTCCGGGCGTCCGGGAGGATGTCGTCGACCTGATCTCGGCCCTGAAGAGTCTCGTCTCCCGCCTGCACGGCGAGTCGCCCGAAGTCGAGGTACGGCTGACGAAGCGCGGTGCCGGCGTGGTCACCGCCGCCGACATCGAGGCGCCCGCCGACCTCGAGATCCTGAACCCGGAGCTCGTGATCGCCAACCTGTCCGACAAGGGCAGGCTCGAGATGACGATGACGATCGGCCGCGGCCGGGGCTACGTCCCAGCCGAACTGAACCGAGGGCCGGAGCACACGATCGGCGTCATTCCGATCGACTCGATCTTCTCGCCGGTCCGGCGCGTCTCTTACGACGTCGAGGCCGCCCGTGTCGGTCAGCGCACGGACTACGACAAGCTCACGCTTGACGTCACCACCGACGGCTCCGTCGATCCTCGCGAGGCGATCGGCGAGGCCGCCGAGATCCTCATCCGCCAGCTCGCGATCTTCACGGACATCGAGAAGATCGAGGGCTTCGGCGAGGCCGCTGCCGCACGCGAGGCGGCCGCCGAGGCGCCGCTCGCGCACGGCATGGAGAACTTCCCGATCGAGGAGCTCGAGCTCGGCGTCCGGTCGTACAACTGCCTCAAGCGGGTCGGAATCGAGACGATCGGTGACCTCGTGACGAAATCCGAGGGCGAGTTGGCGGCGATCCCGAACTTCGGCAAGAAGTCGATCGAAGAGGTCAAGGAGACGCTCGCCACGCACGGTCTCAACCTGCGCGGCGACGACTCGCTCTAGGCAGGTCGGGTTGCGCCACCACCGCTCCGGAAAGAAGCTCGGCCGCGACTCGGCGCACCGCAAGGCGCTGTATTCCAACCTGTCCGGATCGCTGATCGAGCACGGCCGGATCAAGACGACGGTCGCGAAGGCCAAGGCCGTGAAGCCGATTGTCGAGAAGATGATCACGCTCGGGCGGCGCGGCGACCTCTCCGCCCGCCGGCAGGCGCTCGCCTACCTCCGGTCGAACGAGGTCGTCCACATGCTCTTCGCGGAGGTCGCGCCTCGGTTCGCCGACCGGCCGGGTGGCTACACGCGGATCGTCAAGCTTGGCCCGCGGGCAGGGGACGCCGCCGAGATGGTCTACCTCGAGTTCGTCGACTACGTGCCGCCGGCACCGGTCATGAGGCCCGTCGAGGCGCCTGCCGAGCAGGCGGCGGCGCCGGTCGCCCAGTAGCGACGCGGCTCAAGCTCACTCTCGAGTACGACGGCAGCGGCTTCCGCGGCTGGGCGGCGCAGCCGGGCCTCCGGACCGTTGAGGGCGAGCTCAGTTCCGGCCTCGGAAAGGCGTTTCGTGTGTGGGAGGGCCTGGCGGTCGCGGGGCGGACGGACACCGGCGTGCACGCGGTCGCAAATGTCGCCTCAGTCGAGGTCGAGGGTGGCCCGCCGGCGGATCGCGCGGCCGACGCGTTGAACGCCCACCTTCCGCCTGACCTCGCCGTCCTGGTCGCCGAGGAGGCCGCACCGGATTTTCACGCTCGGCACTCGGCCCGTTCGCGCTCCTATCGCTACCGCGTTCACCGGCGGCGAGAGCGCTCGCCGTTCGAGGAGCGCCGGAGCTGGTGGTATCCCAGGCCGCTCGACGAGGAAGCACTTGTCGAGTCAGCGGATCTCCTGCTCGGCGAACACGATTTTCGCGCCTTCACGCCGGCCTCGACGCGGCATCCGGTGTTCGTCCGCGTGGTCAAGCGGGCTGAGTGGCACCGGCGCGGCGATGCGCTCGAGTTCGAGATCGAGGCCAACAGCTTCCTGCGCCACATGGTGCGAACCCTGATCGGGACCATGGTCGAGCAACGGCCGGAGCAGGTCGCGAACCTGCTCGCCGGTGGTCACGTCCGGGCGGACGCCGGTACTACAGCACCGCCCTGGGGTCTCTACCTCGAACGCGTGCAGTACTGACACACCTTTGGCCCAAACTTCATGGCCCCGCCAGCCACGTCCGAGGGACAGTCCCTCCGGCTCGGCGCCAAGGCCACGACGTCTTGAAAAAGAGTCCCGAACGGTCTGCAGCTAACCGCCGGGACTCCGCAGGCGGGGGGAGAGGCAATCCGCCTGCTCGCCGTTGATTCGACGCAGCCGCGACGAATCCCGCCGCCGATACGATCGACGCGATGGCGCCTCGAACGACGAAGGCAGCGCAGAGCCGCGCCGCAGAGCTCCGTGATGCGATCGAGCACCACAACTACCGGTACCACGTGCTCGACGACCCCGAGATCGACGACGCCGCGTACGACCGGCTATTCGATGAGCTGAAGGCGCTCGAGGAGGCGCACCCGAAGCTCGACGATCCCAACTCGCCCACCCATCGCGTCGGCGCGCCGCCGTCCGAGCGGTTCCAGAAGACCGAGCACCTCTCGCCGATGGGGTCGCTCGAGAAGGTCACGACCGACGAAGCGCTCGCGAAGTGGGCGAAAGACGTCGCGAACCGCCTCGAGGTGCCGGAGGAGGAGATCGCCTACGTGATCGAGCCGAAGATCGACGGCTCTGCGATCTCCCTCGTGTACGAGAACGGCGACCTGTCGCGCGGTGCGACCAGAGGGGACGGAAGGCAGGGCGAGGACGTGACCCCGAACCTACGCACGATCCCGTCCATTCCCTTGCGGATCCTGGGCGACGAGCCGCCGCCCGTGCTCGAGGTGCGCGGCGAGGTCTACATGCCTCTCTCCGGCTTCAACGCGTTCAACGAGCGACTCGTCGCCGAGGGCAAGAAGACCGCGCCGAACCCGCGCAACGCGGCTGCCGGTTCTCTCCGCCAGAAGAACTCGCAGATCACGTCGGAGCGGCCCCTCTCGATCTGGGTGTACGGCTCCGGCTACAGCGAGGGTGTCGACGCCCAGTCGCAGTCAGAGCTCCTCGAGTGGCTTCGCGAGCGCGGCTTCCGCACGAACCCCTACGCGGAGCGGGTCGAGTCGATCGAAGAGGTCGCGGCGCGCTGCGCGGACTGGGAGCAAAGGCGCATCGAGCTGGACTACGAGATCGACGGGATCGTGATCAAGGTGGACTCGTTCGAGCACCAGCGCGCTCTCGGCGCACTCCACGACCGTCCGCGCTGGGCGCGCGCCTACAAATGGGCGCCCTTGACGGCGACGACGCGGTTGACCAAGATCGCGATCCGAGTCGGCCGCACGGGCGCGCTCAATCCGTGGGCGATGCTCGAGCCCGTGGAGGTCGGCGGGGTCACCGTCTCGCGGGCGACGCTCCACAACCAGGAGGACATCAACCGCAAGGACATCCGCGAGGGAGACGACGTGATCGTGCAGCGCGCGGGCGACGTCATCCCGCAGATCGTGGGCCCCGCCGGACCGCATCGCAGGGGGACGAAGCCGTTCGCGATGCCGACCCACTGCCCGCTCTGCAACGTCGAGGTGGTGAAGCCGGAGGGCGTGGCGATGCACCGCTGCCCGAACCGCGCCTGCCCTTCCCGTGGGCTCGAGACGCTGAACCACTGGGTCATGGCCGCCGCCGACATCGAGGGGGTCGGCGAGCAGCTCGTGCGGCGGCTCTGGCAGCTCGGCCTGGTCCGGTCTCTCCCTGAGCTCTACGGTCTGACGAAAGAGCAACTCCTCGAGCTGGACGGATTCCAGGAGAAGAGCGCGACAAACGTGATCGACGCCATCCAGGCGTCCAAGGAGATCCCGTTTCGACGCGTTCTCTACGGCCTCAACATCTCGGACGTCGGTTGGGTGACGGCGCAGAGCCTCGCGCGCCACTTCGGATCGGTCGAGCGGCTGCTCGCGGCGGCGCAGGAGGATGTGATGGAGGTCGACGGCATCGGGCCCGAGCGGGCGGAGGCGATCGTCGAGTGGTTCTCCGACGAGGACAACCGGCGTCTCGTCGACGAGCTGCGCAAGCTCGGGCTGCGCTTCGAGTCGGGTCAGGAGGATCGGCCGCCCGAGGGGCCGCTGACCGGTCGGACCTACGTCATCACGGGGACGCTCGAAGGCTGGTCCCGGGATCAGGCTCAGGCGGAGCTCGAGGCGCGGGGCGCGAAGATCACGAACTCGGTTTCCAAGAAGACGACGGGGCTCGTCGTGGGCGAAGAGCCGGGTGCGTCGAAGCTGACGAAGGCTCAGCGGGAGGGTGTCCCGCTGCTCGACGAAGCAGCGCTGAAGGAGCTACTGGGAGGCTAGGACCGACGCGAACCGGTCCTGGGCCCGACGGGCCCAGAATTGCGAGACGGGCCGCCCGTTCTGGATCACCGCGAAGGCCCACTTGCCGCGTGCGTAGCCGGACAGCGCGGAGGACTCCGAGAGCGTTCCGGTCTTCGCGAGCACGGCCCCGCGGGCGGGCGGTCGCTCCAGCCGGTCCTCGAGTGTCCCGTTGACGCCGGCGACGGCGAGGGAGCGGACGAAGGACGGGCGGATCGCCGGATCGTTCCAGGCGACGACGAGAATCCCGATGACGGCGGCGGCAGTGAGGCGGTTCAGGGAAGACAGACCGGAGCCGTCGACGATCCGCACCCCGGCGAGCGGGATCGCGGCCTCGTGCAGCGCCCGTCTCACCGCCTCGGCGCCGGCTGCGCTCGTTCCGTGTCCCCCGTCGGAGGCGCCGAGCTGCTTCAACAGCAGCTCGGCCGTGAAGTTGTCGCTCTCTCGGTTCATGAACGCGACGATCTGCGCGAGTGGCGGCGAGGCGGTCGTCGCCAGTTGCTCGGCGAGAGGATCGGCCACGCCGGTGACGACACGGCCACGGACACCCACGCCGGCCGCGCGGAGCGCGAATCGGAACTGGGAGCCGGCCGAGAGCGCCGGCTCCCGCGTCACCCGGCCGCGGAACCGCGCTCGGTCGACTGTGAGCGCAGAGAGCGGCGGTGACTCGTCCATGTAGTAGCGCGCCTTCCAGGCCGGACCCGTCCGGCGGGAGTCGAAATACGACTCGTCCGCCTCGATTCCGCCGGTCACCTGTCGGATTCCGGCGGCGCGGATCTGGGCGGCGAGCGTGCCGAGGTCGGCCCGGGAGAGCGTCGGGTCGCCGAATCCCTTCAGCACGAGGTCGCCCCTCCAGGTCGAGCCGAGCAGCTCTCCCTCCCCGTAGACGACGGTGTCGAGCCGGTGATCCGGGCCTAGTAGGGCGAGCGACGCGTAGGCCACGGCGAGCTTCGCGTTCGAGGCGGGCACGAGCGCGAGCGTCGGATGGCGGAGGAAGACGGTGCTGCCGGTGGCGAGGTTCACGGCGGCCGCGCCCGAGAGCCTGCTCTGCACGTGCGGCACGGCGAGGGCGCGGCCGAGCTTCGTCGCCAGTTCCGGCTTCGAGGAG
>JBKKAR010000145.1:0-7322 GCA_046714355.1 Gaiellaceae bacterium
CTCGCCCTCGTCCACGTGCAGGCTGAGCTTGTCGGCGACGCTGAGCCCGCCGAACGACTTGCTGACGCCTCGCAGCTCGAAGAGGGGTTCCTTCGTCACACGATCTCCACGCGCGGCGTGCCGAGCAGTCCCTGCGGCCGGACAGTCATCAGGAAGACGAGCAGCGCGCCGAACAGGATCCAGCGGGCGACGGCGGGCTGCTCCACGAAGCTCGTCTCCCAGACGATCGCGGCGAGGTAGACGGTCGGGACCAGCACAATCGTGCGCCGCCACCCGCGGATGCGGGTGAGGGCGAGGATCGCGACGATCAGGGCGATGTACGCGATGTTGGCGAAGCGCTCGTTCCCTGCCGGGATGATCACCCAGTCCGAGACCACACTGCCGAACCGGCCGCCCTCGACGACGGCGCCGGCGGTCCACGACGGCGAGATGGCCTCGGCAAGCGTGTGCGCGACGAGCCCGAACGCGAGCGTGCCGCCCAGCACGGCCGCCAGCCGCCACCACGGCCGCATGGCCAGCGCGAGCAGGAGCACGATCACCGCGTAGAAGAGGATCCGCGCATTGTCCTGGGGGTTCTCCGGGGCGAGGAACTGGAAGGAGACATTGATCACGATCGCGCCGATCACGACGCCGGTCAGGCTTCCGATTCCGCCCAGGATCACGATCGCGTAGATCGTGATCAGGATGGGTAGCGCGAAGTTCCCCGACGTGACCGCAGTGAGCACCGCGGCGAAGATGCAGCCGGTGAGGCCGGCGATGCCCGCGCCGAACGCGAACGCCATCAGCTTCAGACGGTTGACCGGCATGCTCATCACCTCGGCGGCGAGCGGGTCCTCGCGCAGCGCCCGCCAAGCTCTCCCGGTCCTCGACTCGCTCAGAAAGTGGAGCCCGGTCAGGACGAGCAGGACGACGGCGAGGATGAACCAGTACTGCTGGCGCCTGGTCGTCAGCTCGTAGCCGAAGAGGTCGTTGGGGTCGATGTCCGCGATCCCGTTCGGCCCGCCGGTGAGGCCCTTGCCGCGCACAGTGGGGTTCGCCGCGTTGACGAAGACGACAAACGCCTGTCCGAAGAAGAGCGTGACGATCGCGAGGTAGTCGCCGAGCAGCCGCCTGGAAGGGATACCGAGCACCAGGCCGAGGAGCGCCGTGCTGACCACGACGACGGGGATCGAGATCGCCGAGGGCCAGTGGATCCCGTAGTGCTCGGACGACAGCAGGGCGTAGAAGTACGCTCCGAAGCCGAAGAGGGCGACGTAGCCGAGGTCGAGCAGCCCCGCGTAGCCCACGACGACATTGAGGCCGAGGCCGAGCAGGACGTAGACCAGCGTGAAGATCCCGTAGGCGAAGAGATCGCCCCGGCCCATCCACAGCGGCAGGGACGCCGCGATCACCGCGAAGAGGACGAGGCGCGTCCAGGGAGGCACGAGCTCGTCAATCCGGCGGGCGAGGCCGGCGAACCCGGTGCGGCGCTCGCGCCGGTCCTCGACGTTCGCGACCCACTCGTCGACGCCGACCCGCGGCTTGTCTCCGCCGGCTTCCATCAGACCTTCTGGATCGCCCGCGTGCCGAGGAGGCCGCTCGGCCGAACGAGCAGGACGAGGATCAGGATCCCGAAGACCGTGAGATCGGACCAGCGGCCGCCGAGGTAACCGCCGGCGAACGACTCGGCAAGGCCCACGAGCAACCCGCCGAGCATCGCGCCCGGGATGCTGCCGATCCCGCCGACGACCGCGGCGGTGAAGCCCTTGAGGCCGGCGAGGAAGCCCATGAAGTGGAACACCTGGCTGAAGAGCAGCCCGAACATCACGCCGGCCGCGCCGGCCAGGAGCGACCCGATGAAGAACGTCGACGCGATCACCCGGTCGGTGTCGATCCCCATCATCGCCGCGGCCTCGCGGTCATAAGAGGTCGCGCGCATCGCCTTCCCGATCGCGGTCTTGGCGACGAGCAGGGTCAGGGCGACCATCAGCCCGACCGTCGTCGACAGGACGATCACCTGGATCAGCTGGACGTTCACGTTCTTGACGACGAACAGGGGGTCGGTCAGCGGGCCGGGCTCGAAGAACTCCGGGTTCTTGGAGCCGAGGACGAACGAGTCGTAGCTGCGGAACTGCGCTCCGAAGAGGAGGAGCGCGCTGTTCTGGATGAAGAAGGACACGCCGAGCGCGCTGATCAGCGGCGCGATTCGAGGAGCGTCGCGTAAGGGCCTGTACGCAAACCGCTCGATGACCACGCCGAGCAGACCCGAGCCGACCATCGCGGCGAGGAACATGAGGGCGATCAGGGGTGCTATAGCGATGTTGGGCGAGAGCGGCCCGCCGAGCAGCGTGAGGACGCCGTAGCCGGCGAACGCTCCGATCATGTAGACGTCGCCGTGGGCGAAGTTGAGCAGCTTGAGGATCCCGTAGACCATCGAGTAGCCGAGCGCGATCAACGCATAGAGGCTCCCCAGGGTGATCCCGTTCACGAGGAGCTGGATGAACAGCTCTGCGTTGAAGGCCAGCGGGATGGGCACGAGACGAAAGGTTCTCAGAACGGCGTGCGACCCATCGAGTTGATGGGCCGCACGCCGTTTCGTCATGAGCTCGTTTCGCTAGGAGACGCGGATGTACACGCCGCGGTTGTTGATCCGGTAGATCCCGAAGTTGGCCGGGGTCGCCATGTCACCGGGGCCGAGCACGCCCATGCGCCGCTGCATGAATTTCACCTGGAACCCGACGAGCGACTGAGCCTTCGGGATGTTGGTGCTGTTGATGAAGCGGCGGACCTCGGCGCGCGTCGCCTTGCCGTTGGCGCACGCCTTGTCGATCGCCCGCCCGACGACGTCGGCCGCCTGGTAGCTCGGCAGGCCGAAGAGCTCGGTCTTGCCCTTGCCCGGGCCCTTCCTGTAGGCCGTGATGATCGGGCTGGCCAGGTTGATCGGGAAGAACGACACGTACGAGCCGGGGATCTTGAAGTTGTCCGGGTCGAACAGGCCGTCCGAGCCGAACAGGACCGCCTGCTTGCCGGCCGCCCGGAGCTGCTGGCCGAAGAGCTGCGCCTTCGGAGCCAGCTGCCAGGGGATGTAGACCGACTGCGTGTTGGACGGGATCCGGGCCACCAGCGACGAGAAGTCGGTCGTGTCGGCCTCGTTCACGGACTCACGCTGGACGGTCACGCCGCCCGAGCGGAGGACGCCCTGCACGTTGTCCGCGAGACCCGTGCTGTACGAGTTCTGCGCGTCGACGACAGCGACCCTGGTGTGACGCAGGGTCTGACGGATGTAGTTCGCAACCCGCGGCCCCTGCTGGTCGTCGTTCGGGACGGTACGGAAGAAGTACCCGCGCCGAGTTCCGTCCGTCGTCAGGCTCGTGCGGGTCGCGGAGCCGGAGACGAACCCGAGTCCGCCGCTCTTGAGCGTCGCCGTCGAGACCTGCACCTCCTGGCTGCCCGCCGGCCCGACCATGCCCAGGATCGACGAGTTGGAGGCGAACCGCTCGGCGACTTGAATCGCCTGCGCGGTGTCCGGCAACTGCGTGTCGCCCGAGACGACGCGGAACTTCTTTTTGTGCGTGCGGTTGTAGCGCGTCACGAAGTAGCGCGCCCACCGGAGCTGCTGTGACCCGATCGATGCGGCCGGGCCCGTGATGGGCGCGGCGACGCCGATCGTTCTTGTCCTACCGCACGTGATCAGCGCGGTGTTGCTCGCCGTCGGCGACTTGGCCGCGGCAGGCGTGGAGCCTCCGGCCGTGCCCGTCGCCACAGCGAGTGCTGTGAGCGCCGCGAGCGCCGACAGGATCGAAACAAGAGCCTTTCTCATCTTTCCTCCTTCTTTCAGAGCGATCATTCTGACTCGTATGCCCTCGAGGCGGGATCGCCTGAGGGATGGAAGACCCCGAGTACTCGCATTGACCCCTTTCCGGTGTTCTCCAGGCAATGCTCGACGAGCGGCGGAAGATGCATGGCCGACCCCGGGCCGATCACTCTCTCCTGCCCGCCGAGGTGAAGGATTCCTTCGCCGTCGATGATGTAGACGATCTCGTCGTAGATATGGCTGTGCATGGGTGCACGTCCCGGCGAGATTAGCCCGACGAACTGCGTGATGTCGAGGCAGCCGATGTCCTGGTTGACGAGGTAGCGGAACTTGCGGTCGGCGCCCGCATCGAGCGTCGGCTGGTCGGCATAACGGACAGTGCGACGGGCCGGATCGAGCGCCGTTCCCTGCTCCTGCGGTGCCTCGACGACCACGACCACCAGCTCCTCCGGGCCGGGGTTCTCGAGCTCGTACTCCTCCCCTGACACCACGTAGGCGCCCGTCTCCGGCTCAAGTGGATGTTGCTCGTCGGCCACGCGAAGCGTCCCTCGCCCAGCGCTGACATAGAGCAGCTCCTGCATGCCGTCGAGCCGGTGCGGCCCGGACCGCCCCTGCCCGCAACGGATCACGCGCTGCGCGAGATGCTCCGAACCGTGGCTGCGGTCGATCGTGACTTCTACGTCGGCGTTGTCGATCGCTCCACCTCTTGGACGTGCGCCTGAACCTGCATGGTGCAATTCTCGCACTCTCTAGGATCGGTTTGATGCCACCGCCCTTCCGGATCGGGGTTATGCAGCTCACGATGGAGCCGCTCGACGAGATGCTGGAGTCTGCGCGGGTTATGGACGAGGCCGGTATGGACACCGTTTGGCTGGCCGAGGCGTACCCCTGGTGGCGCAAGCACGGCATGGAGGCGCGCTCGTCGACGGTCGTGTCCGCGCTGATCGCGCGCGAGACGACGCGGCTGACGATCGGGTGGGGAATCATCTCGCCGTTTACCCGGCACCCGGTTCAGGCGGCGATGGACGCGAGGGTCGTCCAGGAGGCGGCCGGGCCCGGCCGTTTCCTGCTCGGGTTCGGCACCTCGAAGATCTTCCTCAACAACTCGAAAATGCAGACGAACCGCACGCTGGGGCCGATGCGCGACGCGGTCACGATCGTGAGGGGTGTCCTCTCGGGCGAGGAGTTCCAATACGACGGAGACACATGGAGCGCCGACGTGCCGGCGCTCCAGAAGGAAGCGCACACCCCGCGAGAGGTGCCGCCGGTCTACGTCGCGGCGACGGCGCCGAAGATGCAGGCGCTGGCCGGAGAGATCGCCGATGGCTGCCTGACGCCCTCGATCACGACTCCCGCGTTCGTCCGCTACACGCTGGAGAACGTCGCGCGCGACATCGACATCGGCTGCACCGTGGTCGCTTCGATCGCGCACGACCGGGACGAGGGCCGCGACGGGGCGCGCGAGATCGCCGGGATGTACCTCGCGAACAAGGTGCAGAACATCCAGGGGTCGGCGGACACGCTGCTCGACCTCGCCGGGATCGAGCAGGACGAGATCCGGCCCGTCGCGGAGGCGATGGAGCGGGGCGGGCGGCTGGCGGCCAAGGAGCAGGTGACGGACGAGCTGCTGGACAAGTGCAAGCCAATCGCCGGAACGCCCGGCGACTGCATCGCGGCGATCGATGAGTATCGCGACGCCGGCTGCACGCACGTGATGCTCGAGCTCTGGGGCGACAAGCGCCACGAGCAGATCCGCATGTTCGGCGAGAAAGTGCTCCCTCACTTCCGATGATCGACGAGCGGCGACTGGTCGAACTCGCCATCCGGCTCGTCTCGACGCCCTCGTTCACCGGCTCGGAGGAGGCTTGCGCGCGGGTGCTGGAGCGAGAGCTCGAGGAGCTCGGCCTGCAGGTGATGTGGCAACAGGTCGAGGACGGGCGGGCGAACGTCGTCGGAACCTGGCCGGGTGAGGGCGGTGGCCCGACGCTGATGTTCAACGGGCACACGGACACCTCGTACTCGGGCGACGAGCCCTGGCTGCGCGACATTCCCGGCTTCAAGCCCGAGGGGCTCGAGCGGGAGGGGCGGATCTACGGGCTCGGGATCTCGAACATGAAGGGCGCGCTTGCCTGCTACGTCGAGGCGGTGCGGTCGCTGATCGAGGACGGCGTACGTCTCCGCGGCGACGTGCTGATCGCGGCGGTCTGCGGCGAGATTGAGAAGACGCAGCAGGAGGACGCGCAGGGCGCCGAGTACCGCGGCTACGCGGCCGGCTCCCGCTACCTCGTCGGCCACGGAGGCGCCGCCGACGTGTGCATCCTCGGCGAGCCGACCGAGAACAAGCTCGTCCTCGCGCACTTCGGGTCACTCTGGCTCCGGCTCCGCGTGCGCGGTCCCTTCATTCACACGGCGTTCTCCACGGGACGAATCGAGGAGAACTCGATCGTGAAGATGCGGCCCGTCCTCGACCGGGTGCTCGAGTGGCTACCGGAGTGGGAGGAGGACATGTCCTACGGCGACGTGCGTGGCGTCGCAAACATCGGCGCCATCCAGGGTGGCTTCGGCTGGCGCGCGTCACGGACGCCGCACGCGACCGACCTGTTCCTCGACCTGCGCGTGCCACCCGACGTCCCGATGGCCGACGCGAGGCGCAGGGCGCTCGAGTTCGCCCGGGGGCTCGAGGGCGTGGAGGCCGAGGTCTACGTCACCGCCCCCGGGGCGGAGATCGACGAGGCCAGCCCGGTGGTCGGCGCCGTCGCGGAGGCGCACGAGGAGGTCTTCGGTTCGCGGCCCGAGCGGGATGTCACCCGCTGGTTCTCGGACGCCTCTGTGCTGAGCCGCTACGGGATCGCCACGCTCAACTACGGCACCTCGTCGGGCCTCCCCGACGCGGAACTGGGCGAGAACCTCGAGATCGACGGGCTCGTAAAGACGGCGGACGTCTATGCGCGCGCCGCGCAGAAGGTGTGCGGATGAAGCTCGTCACCTACGACGGCGGGAAGGTCGGGCGTATCGAGGGGGAGGAGATCGTCCGGCTCGACATCTCCGACATGCGGACGTACTTCGAGCGAGGCGGAGCCGAGGAGGCCGGTGACCGCACGCCGCTGGCGGAGGCCGACCTCGAGGCTCCGATCGTGCCGAAGAAATTCTTCCACACGGCGGGCAACTTCCGCGAGCACGAGGAGGAGTCGAAGCGGGTGGGCTGGTCGCACGCGATCGCGCCGTGGATCGTCTTCTTCCAGAACGTGGACGCGATCGTCGGGCCGGACGATCCCGTCGTCCACCCCGAGCACCTCACGGAAGAGCTCGACTACGAGCTCGAGCTCGCCGTCGTGATCGGGAAGCCGGGCAAGTGGTTTTCCCCGGAGGAGGCGATGGACTACGTCGCCGGCTACGTGATCTTCAACGACATCACCGCGCGGGACATCCAGCGGCGCGAGATGCAGTCGGGCGTCTTTTCGTTCTGCAAGGCGATCGACACGTTCTGCCCGCTCGGCCCGTGGATCGTCACCGCCGACGAGATCCCGGA
>JBKKAR010000146.1:0-6531 GCA_046714355.1 Gaiellaceae bacterium
GCCTGGTGGCTCCACATCCGCACGTTCATCGCCGGCGCGACGAGAACGGGCCCGTCGTGGGCAAGCGCGGCCTCCGAGACGAGATTGTCCGCAAGCCCGTGTGCGAGCTTGGCAAGCGTGTTCGCCGTCAGCGGTGCGATGACGAGGAGGTCGGCGCGCTGCAGGTGCGGATACGGATCGTCGTTCGGCGATCTACGCGCGAGCGCAGAGAAGGTCTCGGCTCGCACGAAGCGCTCCGCGCCCGGCGTGACGAGCGGTATGACCTCGTGGCCCGCGCGGACGAACAACCGCACCAGCTCGCACGCCTTGTAGGCGGCGATCCCCCCGGTGATCCCGACCAGGACCCGCGCCATGAGGGCGGCCTACCTCTTGTACTCGTGCTTGATCTTGCCCTCGGCGACTTCTTCGAGGGCGATCGTGAGGTAGTTCTTCGAGCGGGACTCGACGAGCGGCGGCGGGAAGTCCTCGAAGGTGCCTTCGCCGAGCTGATGGTGGTAGTTGTTGATCTGGCGCGCCCGCTTGGCCACCACGATCACGAGACCGTAGCGGTCAGGCACGTTGGCGAGCAGCTTGTCGACTCTCGGATAGATCACGCGTTCATGGTAGCTGCGATTCGTTCGCGCACGATTTCCTGGACCTCGTCGGCCGCCCGCTCGAGGTCGTCGTTCACGATCACGTGGTCGAACCGGTCGGCCATCTCGAGCTGGGCGCGAGCGAGCTCGAGCCGCTCGCCGATCTCGCCGGCGCTTTCGGTGGCGCGTTCGCGCAGGCGGCGTTCCAGCTCGTCGAAGGTAGGTGCGGTGACGAAGATCGTGACCGCCTCGGGGACTTTTTCCTGGACGTAGAGCGCGCCGTCGGTCTCCAGGTCGAGGAGCGGCACCCGCCCGGCGGCCCGGATCCGGTCGATCTCCGACCGAAGCGTCCCCGACCGCTGACCCCAGGGGAACGTGAAGTACTCGAGAAAGCCCTTCTCGTCCAGGCGACGGTCGAACGCCTCCTCCGAGAGGAACCAGTAGTGCTTGCCCTCCACCTCGTTCGGCCGCCGCTCGCGCGTCGTGGCCGAGACGGCCAGCTCGAGCTCGGGCATGCGCTCGAGCAGGATGCGCTCGATCGAGCCCTTCCCGGCGCCCGACGTCCCGGTGACGACGACGACCGCCGAGCTACTAGCGCCTGAAGAGGCCAATGAGCTCGGCCCGTTGGCGGTCCGAGAGACCTCCCACCGTCTTCGACTGGCTGATCCGCGCCTGGGTGAGGAAGCGAGTTGCCTTCACCCGGCCGAACTTCGGCACTGCCATCAGGATGTCGAAGACCTTCGCAGTCGCGACGTATTCGGGCGGCCTGCCGAGGATCTCCTCGATGTCGGCGAGCCCGTTCTTGAGGTCCCGTTTCAGCTGCGCGCGCTTGACGCGGATGTCGTTTGCCCGTTGGAGCGCCTCCATACGTTGGTCGCGAGACCGGGCCGGCGCCTGGGCCTGAGTCTTCACGGAGGCCACGGCGCGGGATACTAACAGCTTGTCCAGGGTGATCAATTGGCGAGATATGCAGGCGTTTTGATTGTTGCCAATCCAGACGGCACAGGCTGCAAGTCCGGTTCGTGGGCGAGGCTCCTGGCCTGGGAGGGATCTGCGAACCCGAGAGACGTGGCCGCGTCCCCTACCTCGCGCCGGACGCGGGCCGCTGCGCCGGGGTCCGCGAAGAGCGCAGTCCCGAGGGCGAACGAGCTCGCTCCCGCGGCGATGAACTCGAGTGCGTCGCGCCCGGTCCAGATGCCGCCCATACCCACGATCGGGAGCCCGGTCGCGCCGTAACAGGCGTAGACCGCCGCGAGGGCGATGGGCTTGAGGGCAGGTCCGGAGTAGCCGCCGACGGCGCGGGCGAGGCGCGGCCGGAGCGTCTTCTCGTCCAGCTCAAGGCCGCGGATCGTGTTGACGAGCGAGAGCCCGTCGGCGCCGGCGGCCTGCGCGGCTCGCGCAACCTCGGCGATGTCCGGGGCGGCCGCCGAGAGCTTCGCGTAGAGCGTCAGCGGTGTCGTCGCGCGGCAGGCGGCGACGATCTCGGCCGCCGACTCCGGGGCCTCGTCCACGTTCGGGCACGACAGGTTGAGCTCGATCGTGACGTCGTCGAGCTGGGCGCAGGTCTCCGCGTACTCGTCTGCGCAGAACCCGCCGACCGAGACCCAGAGCGGCACACCGAGCTCGCGGAGCTGAGGGAGCACCTCGGCGAGGAAGTGGTCGCGGCCCGGGTTCTGCAGTCCGATCGAGTTCAGCATCCCGTGATCGGTCTCGGCGATGCGAATCGGGTCGTTGCCGCGTCGCGGGTCGGGCGTCACCGTCTTCGTCACGAACGCGTCGAGCGAGCGCGCGACCTCCGGCGCGGCCAGCGCGTCCAGGCAACCCGAGGCGTTAAGCAGCAAGGACGGGTCCCTCGACGCAAAGGCGCTTGTACCGGCCTTCGATCTCGACGACGCAGCCGTAGCAGGCGCCGTAGCCGCAGGCCATCGGGGCCTCCCAGGCGAGCTGCGCGCCCGGCGCGCGGGTTGCGACGGCCTCGAGCATCGGCTCGGGGCCGCACGCGAGGACGTCGTAGCCGGGCTCCAGGATCTCCGTCACGCGTGTCGGCTCCACGACGACCTCCGCGTTCGGGACGAGCGCGGCAGCCTCGGCGTGGCGGTCGCTCCGGAAGCCGAGAATCGCGGGTGGGCGACCCAGGGCCTCCGAGAGGTACGGGAAGGGCGCGATCCCGATCCCACCTCCGACGAGCAACGGTCGCACGACGTCGAGGCGGAAACCGTTTCCGAGCGGGCCGAGGACTCCCAGGCGTCCGCCCGGCGACAGAGTCGCCAGGGCACGAGTACCGGGCCCGATCGGCTCGAAGAGGAAGCCAAGCTCCCCGGGCGGTGCGAGACAGAGGCTCATCGGCCTCGGCAGGACGCGTCCGGGCGCCTCGAGCATGAAGAACTGTCCGGGCACGCCGGGGTCGAGACCGCCGCGCTCGACGCGCAGGAGCGTGTAGGCACCAATCGACTCGGTTGCGACGACGCTATGCCGGCTGCGCCTGAGCATTGATCCTCTCCTGGAGCGAGACGACCGCCTCGCCGCGGGCGTGGGCGATCGCGTGCACGGCGGCGGCGGCGCCCGTGAGCGTCGTGATGCAGGGAATCCGCGCGACGAGGGCCGCTTCCCGGATCCGGTAGCCGTCCGTCCGGGCGCCCGAACCCTGCGGTGTGTTGACGACGAGATCGCAGCGGCCCCGGCGGAGCAGGTCCACGACGGTGGCCCCCTCCCCGCCCTCGGTCACCTTGCGGACGTGGTCGACGGCGAGTCCCGCCGCCGCGAGCACGCGCGCCGTGCCGCTCGTCGCCGTCAAGGAGAAGCCGAGATCGGCGAGCCCCGCGGCGACCGAGACGACGGCGTCCTTGTCCGAGTCGCAGACCGAGAGGAACGCCGTGCCGGACGAGGGCAGAGGCCTGCCGGCCGCCCGCTCGGCCTTCGCGAGGGCGGTCGGATAGTCGGCCGCGCTGGCCATGACCTCCCCTGTGGAGCGCATCTCCGGCCCCAGGACAGGATCCGACCCTGGAAAGCGTTGGAACGGAAAAACGGCAGCTTTGACGCTGACCTGTTCGAGGGACTGTCCCTCGGGCAGAGCCAGGTCGGAGAGGCGCGCGCCGGCGGCCAAACGGCAAGCGGCCTCGACGAGGTTGATCCCGATCGCCTTGCTCGCGAACGGGACGGTGCGCGACGCGCGGGGATTGGCCTCCAGCACGTGCACCTTCCCGTCGAGGACGGCGAGCTGGACGTTGACGAGCCCCACGACTCCGAGCGCCGGCGCGAGCGTGGAGACGATCTCCTCGATCTCGTCGCGAATCCGCTCGTCGAGTCCGGGCGCCGGGAGAACGCAGCTCGAATCCCCCGAGTGGACGCCGGCCTCCTCGACGTGCTCCATGACCGCGGCCACGAACGTGTCCTTCCCGTCGCAGAGCGCGTCCACGTCGATCTCCAACGCACCCTCGAGGAAGCGGTCGACGAGGACGCGTGACCCTGCCGGGACGCTGGCTGCGACGGTCTCCGCGTCGTAGCAGACCACCATCTGCCGCCCACCGAGAACGTACGACGGCCGAACGAGCACCGGGTACCCGATCTCCTCGGCGACACCGATCGCCTCCGCCTGCGAGCTCGCCATCCCCCACGCCGGAACCTCGATTCCGAGCTCCAGGCAGACGGCGCCGAAGCGCTCCCGGTCCTCGGCGAGGTCGACGGCGTCGAACGGCGTTCCGAGGATCCGGTATCCGGCCTCTTCGAGGGCGCGGGCGAGCTTGAGCGGCGTCTGCCCGCCGAACTGGATCACGACGCCGACTGGCTGCTCGCGCTCGCAGACCGCCAGCACCTCCTCGATCCCAAGTGGCTCGAAGTACAGGCGGTCGGAGGTGTCGTAGTCGGTCGAGACCGTCTCCGGGTTGCAGTTGACCATCACTGTCTCGAAGCCGAGCTCGCGGAAGCTCTTGGCGGCGTGGACGCAGCAGTAGTCGAACTCGATCCCCTGGCCGATCCGGTTCGGCCCGGAGCCGAGGATGACGACGACGCTCCGGCCGACCGTTTCAAGAGCCTCGTCGGCCTCCCCCCAGGTCGAGTAGTAGTAGGTCGAGGCGGCCTCAACCTCGCCGGCGCAGGAATCGACCCGCCGGAACACCGGCCGCACGCCCCAACCGAGCCGTTTCGCCCGCACCAAGTCCTCGCTCGTGTTGCAGTGCTCGGCGATCGCCGCATCCGACCAGCCCGCTCTCTTGAGCCGGATCCAGTCGTCGGCGACGAGCAAATCGACGCTGTCGATGCAAGACAAAGTCCGACGAGCCCCTTCGAGCTCTGCCGCGAACCAGGGGTGCAGGTTCCGCGGCTCCCAGGCGTCGTCGATCTCGCGTGCCCGCTGCGCCTTGAGGAACGCCTCCGTGAACGAGCGGCCGATCCCCATCGCCTCGCCGACCGACTTCATCTGCGTCCCGAGGGTCCGGTCGGCGCCGGGGAACTTCTCGAACGCGAAGCGCGGGAACTTCACGACGACGTAGTCGAGCGTCGGCTCGAAGCTCGCCGGCGTCGTCCCGGTGAGGTCGTTCGGGATCTCGTCGAGCGTGTAGCCGACCGCGAGCTTCGCGGCGACCTTGGCGATCGGATAGCCGGTCGCCTTCGAGGCGAGCGCCGACGAGCGCGAGACCCGCGGGTTCATCTCGATCACCCGGACCGCCCCGGTCTCACGGTCGCGGGCGAACTGGATGTTCGCGCCGCCGGTCTCGACGCCGACAGCCCGGACGATCGCCGCGGCGGCGTCGCGGCGCTCCTGGTAGGCCTCGTCCGAAAGGGTCATCTGTGGCGCGACCGTCACCGAGTCGCCGGTGTGGACGCCCATCGGGTCGAGATTCTCGATCGAGCAGACGATGACGACGTTGTCGTTGCGGTCTCGCATCACCTCGAACTCGAACTCGTCCCAGCCGATCAGCGACTCCTCGACGAGCACCTGGCCGACCGGGCTCTCGTGCAGCCCCCGCTCGAGTGCCTCGACGAGCTCCTCCTCCGAGTGCGCGGTGCCGCCGCCGTGGCCGCCGAGCGTGAAGGCTGGACGGAGGACGACCGGGTAGGTCAGCTCTCGCGGGACGTCGTCCCAGCTGGTCACGACCGTCGAGGCCGGGACCCGGTAGCCGGCGAGTCGGACCGTGTCGCGGAAGAGCTCGCGATCCTCGGCCCGGCAGATGACGTCGAGGCCTGCGCCGATCAACTCCACTCCCAGCTCGTCGAGGATGCCTGCCTGCGCGAGCTCCAACGCCAGGTTCAGTGCCGTCTGGCCGCCCAGCGTCGGCAACAGCGCGTCAGGCCGCTCGCGCGCCAGGACGCCGGAGACGCCTTCGAGATCCAGCGGCTCGACGTAGGTGCGGTCGGCGAAGCCGGGGTCGGTCATGATCGTCGCCGGGTTCGAGTTGACGACGATGGTGCGGAACCCGTCCTCCCTGAGCACCTTCAGCGCCTGGCAGCCCGAGTAGTCGAACTCGCAGGCCTGCCCGATGACGATCGGGCCGGAGCCGATCACGCAGATCGAAGCGAGGTCAGGCCGCCTTGGCATGGCTCGCGTACACCTCCTCCACCCAGTTCTCGAGCAGCGGCCAGGCGTCGTGCGGCCCCGGGCCCGCCTCGGGGTGGAACTGCACCGAGCGCGCGGCCAGGTCCGGGTAGTCGAGCCCCTCGACCGTCCCGTCGTAGAGCGAGACGTGCGTCGCCTCGCGGCCGGCCGCCGGCCGGACGGCAAAACCGTGGTTCTGCGCCGTCACCAGCACGCGGCCCGTTGCCTTCTCGAGGACCGGGTGATTGGCCCCCCTGTGGCCGAACGGCAGCTTGAAGGTCTCGTGGCCCGTCGCCAGGGCGAGCAGCTGGTGGCCAAGGCAGATCCCGAAGATCGGAACCCGCCCGAGCAACGCTTTCACGGTCTCGACCTGCTCGATCAGCGGCTCGGGATCGCCGGGGCCGTTCGAGAGGACGACGCCGTCGAAGC
>JBKKAR010000147.1:0-10349 GCA_046714355.1 Gaiellaceae bacterium
CGCTCGGGGAGCTCGTCACCTGCCCGCGCTGCATCGGGACGTGGAACGCAGCTGCGCTGGCCTCGGCACAGATGCTGAGCCCGCGATTCGGCCGCGCGCTCACCTGGACGCTGGCGGCGGGGGCCGCCAACGACTTTCTGCAGGCCGGCTTCGTAGCGCTCTGCGCGAAGGTGAACGAGCTGGAGGAGCGCGTGGACTAGTCCGGCTGGGTCGGACCCGCCTTCGTCTCCCACCAGCGTCGAAGGCGGATGAGATCGCGGCCGTAGGCCGTTGAGTAGACGTCGGCGTCGTTGTCGCTCCACTCGATTGCTGCCCACCCGTTCTGCCGGTAGCAGAGGAAGCGTCCATTTGCACCCGTCTCGCCCAGGCCCAGGGAGCGATGACCGGTGTTTCCGACTCGACGCCACTCCCGCAGCGCAGGCGGCTCGCCGCAGTGACCTTTAGGTTGGAGGGCGACGCCGGGCTGGGCCAGATTCTCGGCGATCGCCCGCTTCTCGAAGTAAGGCCCCATGCGGCGACCCGACTTGGGCCGAAAGTAGAGAACCCTGGTGACATCCGGGTCTCTGGGCCGACAGACGAAGCCTGCGCTGAAGTCCTCCGTCAGCGGCTCCGTTGCCCGACACAACCGGAGTTGGATTGGGATAAGGCGAGCCAGGATCACCTCATCGGCGGTCGGCTCCGGGCCTTCCGCGGAGAGGATGCGAGTCTTTGGCTTGAAGAACAATTCGTGCGCGCCGTATCCCAGAGCCGCTCCGACCAAGAGAGCAGCGACGCCCCAGGTGATCACCGATGCGATCCGCCTCGGTCGTGGGGACCCGCCCTCACGTTGGGGCTGGATGACCGTCCTCTCCGCCAGCGTGGCGGCGATAGGACGGCCTTCGGACTCCGCAACGGTCCGGTCGGCGTAGGTCTCGGCAGCCGCCGCGCCGAGGGCGCGTCGCAGATCGGCGACGAGCTCACGACAGGTCGCGTACCGCTCGTCCGGCAGCTTCGCCATCGCCTTGGCGACGACGCCGTCGATCTCGGGTGGTAGATCGGGCCGCAGCTCCGTCAAGGGCGGCGGGTCGTCCCGCATGTGCGCCCAGAGCACCGCGACCTCGGTCTCCCGCCGGAAGGGGGTCCCGCCCGCGAGCGACTCGAAGACGACGCAGCCGAGCGAATAGATGTCCGTCCTCGCGTCGACATCGCGCCCTTCGATCTGCTCGGGCGACATGTAGTCGATCGTCCCGACGAACTGGCCAGAGGCCGTGATCCCGCTCCTCGACTCAAGATGCTTCGTGAGCCCGAAGTCCGCCAGGTACGCGAGAGGCGGCGTTCCAGGGTCCCCGGGATCGAGCAAGATATTCGCCGGCTTGACGTCGCGGTGTAGCAGCCCACGCGCGTGGGCGGCGTCGAGAGCGCTGCCGACCTGGGCGGCGACGGAAATTGCGTGGTCGGGCGCCAGCGGCCCCTCGCGACGCAGGTGCATCTTGAGGTCGCCGTCGACCCAGCGCATCGCGATGTAGAGGACGCCCTCGTAGTCGCCGGCGTCGTAGATCGTGACGATGTTCGGGTGGTTCAGCGTCGCGGCTGTTCGCGACTCCCGGACGAACCGCTCGCGGAAGCTCTCGTCGTCGGCCAGCTCGTCGGCGAGTAGCTTCAACGCCACCTTGTTACCGAGTCGGACGTTCTCCGCGCGGTAGACGACGCTCATCCCGCCACGGCCGAGCAACGCCTCGATCCGGTACCCGGCGAACTCCGTGCCGATACGGGGCACAACGGCCATTTCCTGTCGTTTTTAGCACAGTTGTCACAAACAGCTCTATCCTCGGTCGATGGAGAGATCTGCGACTCTCGAGCTTCACCCCGGAGACCGGCTGGGTCCGTACAGGCTTGTTGCGCCGCTCGGCGAGGGCGGGATGGGAATCGTGTTCCGAGCCGATCGCTCCACCGGCGGCGTGGCCGCACTCAAAATTCTTCGTCGCGAGCTCTCAGGCGACGAGACCTTCCGGCGGCGCTTCGAGCGCGAGGGGCGAATCGCGGCCCAGCTGGATCATCCGCACCTCGTCGAAGTGGTGGATAGCGGCCAGGCGGACGGACGGCACTACCTCGCCTCTCGGTTCGTCGAGGGAGAGACGCTGGCGGACCGGCTCGAACGGGACGGTCCTCTCCCCCTCTCCGACCTGACGCGGCTCGCCGCCGAGCTCGGCACCGGGCTCGACACTCTCCACGAAGCCGGCCTCGTGCACCGCGACATCAAGCCGTCCAACGTGATGCTCGGCCCGGACGGCGCCGCGCTCACCGACTTCGGACTGGCCCGGGGCGTTGCCGACACCGTCCTCACCGCGCCCGGCCGTGTGGTGGGAACGCTCGACTACCTCGCACCCGAGGTGATCCGAGGTCAGCCCGCCGGCCCGCCGGCGGACATCTATGCCCTCGGCTGCCTGCTCTACGAGTGTGTCTGCGGCGCACCGCCGTTCGGTTCGCGCCCCTTTGCTGAGGCCGCTGCCGCCCATCTCTCAGAGGAGCCGCCTGACCCGTGCGTCGCGCGGGGCAACCTCCCCCTTGCCTTCTGGCAGGCGCTCCAGCACGGCCTCGCCAAAGACCCCGAGCACCGGCCGCCGACGGCGACGGCCTACGCGCTCATGATCCGCGTCTCAGCGAAGCCGAGCTAACTCGGCCCGTAGCTCTTCGAGCAGCGTGGCGATTCGGTCCGCCTCCGCCGCCAACCGGTCCGCCGCGCGCTCCAGCTTCTTGACCGCCTCGTCGGCATCGGATACAGAGGGCCGCTCCGCCTCGTCCGCGACGAAGTAGCTGAGCGGCTTCTCGGTCGCCTCGGCCACGAGCCGCAGGACGTCGAGGTCCGGCGTCGTCGCGCCGCGCTCCCACCGCGAGACGGTCATGGGCTCAACCTCGACCTGTGACGCGAGCTCCCGCTGCTTCCAGCCCTTTGAGGCGCGTGCCTCCCTGATGCGGCCTCCCAGCTCGGCCTTTTTTTGTGGTGTCATAGACAAGAACTTATCATACACAGGCTAGTCTTTACAAGATCATTACGAGTCTAGTCTTGTTTGATCACATTCTGTCTACTATCCTGGCTAGTCAGTTGGCGGCTAGTACAGGAAAGGAGGCAGGCAATGATCCGGCAGCTTCTCATCGTGCTGGCGAGCGTGGCGGCCGCGCTCTCCGCGGCGAATCTCGCGGGCGGCGGCGGCGGGCCCTAGATGACGCTTTCCGAAGCAACAACACGGATGACCCCGCTCGGGGTCTTCCGTGCGTGGTCAAACGGCGGCGACCTCGGCAAGAAGCGTTCCCGCCGCCCGCGCCGGAGCTGTGCTTCCTTTCTCTTCAAACAACTCGAGTGCTTGCTCGATTCGCAGCACGGCGTCTACCTTCCGGCCGGCCGAGCAGAGGATCTGCGCGAGATCCAGTAGGACCTCTCCGCGGCTCGTGAGCACATCCGTCTGCTCCGCGATGCGCAACGCGTCGAGACCGATCGCCTCACCTTGCTCAACACTCCCCGCTCGCGCAAGGATCTTGCCTAGGAGAGCCCGCCAAGAGAACTGCGCGACGATGTCCCCAATGGGGGCATGCTTCTTCGCGAGAAAGGCCAATTCGCGCGCCTCTGAGTAGCGGCCTTGTGCATACAGCGTCTGCCCGAGCTGTGCGGCCACAGTCGAGAGAGCTGCCTCGTCGTGCGCCTGCTCGAAGGTTTCGCAACACACGCGAAAAACACGTTCCGCCGCATCGTGTTCGCCGGCGAGCTGATGTGCGAGGCCCTGGATTCGCCAGCCGCTGTTCGCGAGTTCGTACGGCTCGCCCAGTTCTTCGTAGATACGCCCGGCGGATCCGAGCGCCGAGCTCGCCTCGTCGAACTGCCCTGCTAGTGCGTTGAGTCCGCCCAGGAAAACGAGGACGTGCGCGGTCGCCAGCCGTTCGCTTTCCTCTTCCAGCAGAAGCTGGCATCGCTCGACCGCATCGGGCACGGGAGTCGGCCCGTAGAACAGCGCGGACACCACGTCGGAGACGCAGCCCGCTGTTGACCAGCCCGAACGCCGGTAGTGGGGCAATGCCTGGTCCGCGGCCACAAGCCAGCTGGAACATTGGCCTTCCATCGCTCCACGCACGTAACCAAGACTGCGCCAGGCGCGACCCAGTGCTCGGTCGTTTCCGATCGCTTCGAATACCGGCGTCGCCTCCGCGACGAGACCGACCAGTTCAGCGATCTCGCCGCCTCCGACGAGCCGGACGTAGGCCAGCTCGATGCGTCCCCGCAGCTCCGATGGGCGATCGGACGTGGACACTGCCTCCTCGATCGCCGCGGTCAGCGTGGCCTCGCCGGCGGCGGTGTCGCCCAGGGCTCGCTGAGCAATGCCCAGCTCGCAAAGGATTTCCGCTCGCTCCGGCACTCCTGGGGCCAAGAGGGAGGCGGCGCGGGCCAGGAGGTTAACGGTCGCGGGCGTGTCCGCATGCTTCCAGGCGCGGATCCCCGCCGCGGCAAGTCGATCACCCGCCCGCTTCGCCAACGCCGGCAGCTCGGGGTCGCTCGGCCGAAGTTCGGCCCGATAGAGGTGCGCTTGCTCCAGGTGGTAGCCGACGATCTCGTCCGGGCCGTCCCGCTGCTCGAGCCAGCCGGCGAAGCGCTCGTGGATGTTGGCACGGGTCTCCTTCGTGATTCCCGCGTAGGCGACGTCGCGGATCAGGGCGTGGTGGAAGCGGAACGCGTCCTCCTCCTCGGACCGCGTCGCGTGCACTAGGCCGCGCCGGATCAGCGTCAGGAGCCGGGTGTCCAGTCCTGCCAGCTCGTCCGGCGGAGACAGGTGGACGACGGCACTGCGCGAGAACTCGCGACCGACGACCGCGGCACGCTCGAGCAGGGCTCGCTCGTCCGGCTCGAGTCGGTCCAGGCGGCCGGCGAGAAGCGCCTCGATCGACGCTGGCACGGAGACGAGGGCGTTCTCCCCCGCGTCCTCCGCGAGGGCGAACAGCTGCTCGAGGAAGAGTGGGTTTCCCTCGGCGACCTCGACGATGCGCGTCCGCGCCCCTTCCGCGAGCTCCTCGCCACCGAGCTCGGTAACGAGGGCCGTCGCGTCTGCCGTGTGCAGCGGGTCGAGCGCGAGGGCGTCGGCGTCGGATTTCCAACCGGGCCGCTGCTCCAGAAGCTGCGGCCGCGCCAGGCAGACGACGAGGAGCGGCGCCTCCGCCTCCCAGGCACGGAGGTACTCGACGAGATCGAGGAGCGTTGGCTCCGCCCAGTGAGCGTCCTCGACCACGACGACGAGCGGCCCTCGTGACGCCAAGGCCTCGAGGAAACGCCTCACCGCCCAGAAGACCTCCCCGGTGGACGCCGCGCCGCCAGCCCCGCCGGTCAACGCAGTCACACGCTCGGCGATCAGCTGCGCATGCTCGTCGCCTTCGAGCAGCGAGGCGATCGTTCGCTCAGGCCGTTCGGGTACCGCCTGGCGGACGATCTCCGCGAGCGGCAGGTAGGTGGCCCCCTGCCCGTACGAGACGCAGCGCCCGACGAAGGCCGACGCTTCCTCCGCGAGGCCGGCAAGGAGCTCCGTGACGAGCCGGGTCTTGCCCACTCCGGCATCGCCGAGGACGGTTACAACGCGACTTCTGCGCTCTTCGCAGGCGCGGACGAAGGCTTCGCGGAGCCACGCGAGCTCGTCCTCCCGGCCGATGAGGGAAGCGCTTCCGAGCGGGCGGATCGCATCTCCGACCTCAACGAGCCGGAAGACCCGAAGGCTTGCAGCTCCTCCTTGCTCAATCGGCTCGGTTTCCGCTGCGTGGCGGACGAGCCGGTAGGTCATCTCGCCGAGAAAGACCTCACCCGGGGCCGCGCGCTCCTGGACGCGCATCGCGACGGCGACTGCATCTCCGGTCGCGAACGCCTGGCCGGATCCCGGGTCGCCCGCCAGGACTTCGCCGGTGTTGACGCCAATCCGAAGCTGGAGATCGATCCCACGCTCGCTCGTCAGTTCTGCGGCAAGCTCGGTGATCGCCGATCGGAGCTCGTTGGCTGCCCGAACGGCCCGCAGCGCGTCGTCCTCGCGTTGGGTCGGGATACCGAACACGGCCATCGCCGCATCGCCGATGAACTTCTCGACCGTTCCTCCGTGCTGCGCGACCACGGCCTCGACGGTCTCGAAGTACCGAAGCATGATGCCTCGGAGGACCTCGGGATCGAGGTGGGCGCCAAGCGCCGCCGAGTCGACGATGTCCGCGAAGAGGATCGTCACCGTCTTGCGGCGTTCGGGCTCCGGCGGAGGCGCCGCACGACGCGGCCGCGCTCGGGCGTCCAGCTCGGGCTCCTGGCGGAGAATGGCCGCCTCGAGGCGCTGTAGCTCGGCGGACGGGTCGATGCCGAGCTGCTCGACGAGCGTCTCGCGAGCCTGGCGATACGCCTCGAGCGCCTCCGCCTGCCGACCCGAGCGGTAGAGCGCGAGCATCAGCAGACCGCGTAGGCGCTCACGCAGCGGGTGCTCGGCGATCAGTGCCTCGATCTCCGCGACGAGCTGCGCCTGGCGGCCGAGCTCCAATTCGGCCTCGAACAGATCCTCGCGCGCCGCAAGGCGAAGCTCCTCGAGCCGGGCGATCTCGTTCTGCGCGAACGGCTCGTACGCGAGATCGGCGAGCGCCGGTCCGCGCCAGAGCCCGAGCGCTTCGCGGAGCTTGGCTGCGGCGCTTTCGGGGCGTGACCTGCGTGCTTCGTCGGCGAGGCGTTCGAAGCGATGCACGTCGATCCGCTCCGGCGAGATCTCGAGCGCGTAGCCGGGAGCCCTCGTTACCAGGAGATCCGGGCCGAGGACCTTTCGGAGAGCAGAGACGAGGTTCTGAAGTGAGCCGACGGCCGCCTTCGGTGCCGTCTCGCCCCAGAGCTCCTCCACGAGGCGGTCGGTCGAGACCACCTCCCCCGCCCGCAGCCCGAGCACTGCGAGCAGTGAGCGCTGTTTCTTGCTGCTCAGCTCGACGGCCTGCCCGGCGACCTCGACCTCGAGCGGACCAAGCACGCGGATCTCGACATCAGGCATCACGTCGATTGAACACCGTTCTCCGGCCTGCGTACAGAGCGCGCGTGAGCCGGGCGTGAGGGGCGCGTGAGAGCCGGGACCGACCCTCGGCCTCATGAAGACCATCACCGCATTCCTCGTGGGGACTTTGGTCCTCCTGGGCGCATCGGCTGCCGCGGCGACCGAGACGGCACCGTTCGCGCTCTCAGTTTCCAATGACGACCGCCCCTTCACCGGCGACCGGCGGCTGCTCACGACGATCAGCCCGAACGGTGACGGCGTCCGCGACCGGGCCACGATCCGCATCGGGCTCGCCGAGCCGGCCACGGTCGAGCTCGTCATCGCGACAACGGCTCGGCGCGCGAAGCCCTTCTACTCGCGCACCTACCGGCTCTCCGCCGGACGGCACTCTCTCTACTGGGCGCCGACGTTCACGACGCCCGCTCGGACATATCTCACCTACCTCCGCGTGAACGGCCGGCTGTACGGCTCCCCCAACGGAAGCCCGCATCGCCGGCAAGAGACGCCGGTGATCCGGGTGCTCGGCGTCGAGGCGGCGTTCGGACGCGACAGCTACCGGCCGGGCGAGCTCGCGCACATGCGGGTTTCCGCCGACGCCGAGAGCCTGACGATGCAGGTGTTCCGGGCCGGGCCGGAGCGCGTCACGACCCGTGGCAACGAAGAGATGCAAGGGGTCGCGGTGACCGAACCGCGGCGCTACGACTGGACCCCACGGCGCAACGCGACTCAGACGATCGGGGTCGAGGTCGGCTCCTGGGCGACCGGTGTGTACTTCGCCAAGCTGATCACGGGGGACGGCCGTGCGGGTTTCGCACCCTTCATCGTCCGGCCGGCCCGGCTCGGGGCGCACCGCGTCGCGGTCGTGCTCCCGACGAACACCTGGCAGGCCTACAACTTCCGCGACGACGACGGGGATGGCTGGGGAGATACCTGGTATGCGCACTGGGACCGACGCACAGCCCGCGTCGGACGCCCGCAGCTCGATCGCGGCGTGCCGATGTGCTTCCGGCGCTACGACCTGCCGTTCCTCAACTGGCTCGCCTGGAACGACCGGCCGGTCGACTACTTGGCCCAGCGCGACCTCGAGCTCACGAACGGTCGCGCGCTTCGCCGCGCGTATGAGCTGATCATCTTCCCCGGCCACCACGAGTACGTGGCGACGCGGGAGTACAACGCGGTGACCCGGTTCCGCGATCTCGGCGGGAACCTGATGTTCCTCTCGGCGAACAACTTCTTCTGGCGCGTCGACCGGCGCGGGAACCGGCTCGTGAAGGTCGCCCAGTGGCGCGATCTCGGACGGCCGGAAGCGGCGCTGATCGGCGTTCAGTACCTCGCCAACAACAGCGGTCGTCGCGGCCCGTACATCGTCACCGACGTCGAGGCGACGCCCTGGCTGTGGACGGGGATGCGCGTCGACAACGGCTCCCGGTTCGGCACATTCGGGATCGAGATCGACAAGACGACGCCGAGCTCGCCCCGCGGCACCCGGGTCGTCGCCCACATCCCGAACCTCTATGGGCCCGGATTTACCGCCCAGATGACGTACTACCGGACACGGACGGGCGCCAAGGTTTTCGCGGCCGGCGCGTTCACCATCGCCGGGTCTGCCAACCGGCCCTACGGCGAAAGGCTGTTGAACAACCTCTGGCGGCACATGACCGCGGACAGGTCGGCCTCGACGTGGAACTTGGCCTCGACGAGCGGTCGAGAACCGCTCGAAGCCGCCTTTGCGGAGGAGAGCTACCGACCGGGCCAGCCGGCAACTCTTCGGCTCTGGGGCGCCACCGACGTCACCGTGCAGTTCTTCCGGAGCGGGCCGGAGCGGATCCGCACAAGGCGGAACGACGAGTTGAACGGCGTGGCGGTCTCCGAGCCTGGTCGCCACACCGGGCGCACCCTCAGGCTCAGGATCGGGAACTGGCCGACCGGAATGTACTTCGCCCAAATTCGTGCCGGCCGGCGGGTCGCCTTTGCCCCATTCATCGTGCGCCCCGGGCGGATCGGATCGAACCGGGTCGCGGTCGTGTTGCCGACGCTCACCTGGCAGGCCTACAACTTCCGCGACGACGACGGCGACGGCGCAGCCGACACGTGGTACGCGGACCGCTCGCGACGAAGCCTCCGGCTCGCTCGGCCCTTCCGCGACCGCGGCGTCCCGATGCGCTTCCGCTCGTACGATCTGCCGTTCCTGCACTGGCTCGCTTGGAACAACCGGCCGGTCGATTATCTGGCTCAGTCCGACCTGGAGCGCATGTCCAGCGCGCGCGGTCTCAGGCGGGCCTACGACCTGATCATCTTCCCCGGGCACCACGAGTACGTCACGGCGCGGGAGTACGGCCTCATCACGGAGTACCGGAACCTCGGCGGGAACCTCATGTTCCTCTCGGCCAACAACTTCTTCTGGAAGGTGGAGCGCCGCGGCAGCCATCTGGACCGGGTAGCCATGTGGCGTGATCTCGGCCGCCCGGAGGCTGCCCTCGTCGGCGTGCAGTACGTCGCGTATGGCAGTCACCTCCGTGGCCCGTACGTCATTCGCGACACGCGTGGCGTCGCCTGGCTCTTCCGAGGCATGGGCCTCCGGCAAGGCTCACGCTTCGGGACGTTCGGGATCGAGATCGACCGGAAGAGCTCCGCGTCGCCTCCCGGAACCCGCGTGATCGCGGAGCTACGGAACGGTCAGGGATCCGGGATGGCGGCGCAGATGACCTACTACACGCGGCGTAACGCGAAGGTCTTCGCGGCCGGGGCGTTCACGCTCGGCGGATCCGCAACTCGACCATACGGCGAGAAGCTGCTCAACAACCTGTGGCGCCACATGACGCGGGGATAAATGAGAACCCCTCCCCGCGGAGCGAGGCGTCGGCGTGGCTCATCCGGCCTCCGCCGGCGCCTCGCGCAATCTCGGGATCGGCGAGAAGACGAGCCACAAGACCCCGGCCATGGCCCCGACCACGCCGATCCACAGCGTGGTGTGCAACCCGATCGCGGTGCCGAGCGCCCCGCCGAGCAGCGCGCCGATCGGGCGAATCCCGTAGTTGACGAAGCGGAAAGTCCCGCTGGTTCTCGCGCGCACCCGGTTCGGCGTCCGCAGGAAGGTCAGGCTCCCCGCGTTGACGTCGAGGATCATCACGCCGACCGAAGAGAAGAACTCGGCGGCGCCGAGCATCAGCGCGATCCTGAGCTCCGACCCCGAGGCCAGCGGAACAAGGATCAGCGGCAGCGGAAAGAGCACCGCGCCGACCGTGAAGGCGGGCCCGATCCCGATCAGCCGCTCGACCCGAACCGCGACGAGCGCGCCCACGATTCCACCGACCGCGCCGGCTCCGAGGATCAGGC
>JBKKAR010000148.1:0-3991 GCA_046714355.1 Gaiellaceae bacterium
GTCGCGCCCAACACGACCTATGCGTACACCGTTCGGGCGCGAGACGCCGCGAACAACGTCTCACCGCTCAGCGACCCCGTCTCCGTCACAACGCCCTCGGCTCCGACGACGCTCAGCTTCGCGCCCACGGCAGACGCGCGCGCGGAAATGGCGACGCCGGCCACCAACTTCGGCACGGCAGCCCTGATCGGGACGGACGGATCGCCTCGCGTCGAGACGTATTTCCGGTTCGACCTGTCGGGGATTACCGGCACCATCCAGTCGGCCCGGCTGAGGCTGTACGCCACGAACGGAACCGTCGACGGGCCGGCGATCCACCAGACATCGAGCGCCTGGGGCGAGACGACGCTCACCTGGGCGAACCGTCCTCCCGCGATCGGGGCAGCCTCCGACGACCGGGTGGCCGTGGCGAAGAATGCATTCGTCGAGTGGAGCGTCACCCAGTTGGTCACCGGCAACGGAGCGGTCTCCTTCCTGCTCGCGCAACCGGGGACGAACGGCACCGAGTTTCACTCGCGTGAAGCGACGCTTCTCGACCGCCGGCCTCAGCTGATCGTGACGACGGCCTCCTGAGTGGCCGCCCGGGAACCCTGGCGCACGGTACGTCGCATCAAGTCGGATTCCCAGCGGCCGACGCCGCTCGAGGTCGCCTCGGGTCTCGTGTTCGGCTTCGCCCCGCCTGAATCTCTTCCCAAAGTCTCGGAGGATCCGGTAGAGGCACTCGAGGCCGCCATCCTCCCTGCTCTGCTCCGGCCGCCGTGCCTCGTCAGCTTCTCGGGCGGGCGCGACTCCTCCACGGTGCTCGCGATCGCCGTGCGGCTCGCGCGCCGGGAAGGCCTCGAGCTCCCCGTTCCGGCGACGAACCGCTTCCTGGAGAGCGAGAGCCCGGACGAGACCGAGTGGCAAGAACGGGTGATCGTGCACCTCGGATTGACCGACTGGGTTCGATTCGAGTTCGCGAATCAGCTCGACTCGGTCGGCCCGATCGCGATGAGGCTCCTCCGACGGCATGGCCTCCTCTGGCCCTTCAACGCGCATCTCCACCTGCCCCTGATCGAGGAAGCTTGCGGCGGATCGGTCCTCACCGGTATCGGTGGCGAAGAGGCACTGGGACGCCCACGATGGGCTAGGGCGGCCGCTGTCCTCTCGAGCCATGCCAGGCCTCGCCCGCGGGACGTTCTGGCCGTCAGCCTCGCAGGCTCACCGGCAGGGGTGCGACGGACGGTTCTTTCCCGGCGCGACCCGGTCGTGCTTCCGTGGCTGCGTCCGGAGGCGCAGCAGGAGATGTGGTCGCTCTGGGCGGCGGACGTCGCCTCCGAGCCGCTCCGCTGGCAGCAGCGCGCTGCCTGGTGCAGGCGTCTCCGTCACGTTCGGATTGGCCTCGAGTCGCTCGAACGGATTGCCGCCCGGATTCGCGTCGAGGTACACAGCCCGTTCGTCGACGCCCGCTTCGCGGCCGCCGTGGGTTCGCTTCCCGGCGAACGGAGGTTCCTCAGCCGTCTGGCCGCGATGCGCGAGCTCTTCGGCGACCTCCTCCCGGACGATGTTCTGGCGCGGCAGACGAGTGCGCTCCTCATCAATCCTTTCTGGTCGATCCACAGTCGCGAGCTTGCCGAGCGGTGGAACGGGGAGGGCGTCGACGCGACGCTCGTCGACCCCGAGGTTCTTCGGGAGGAGTGGTCGAAGCCCAGCCCAAACGGGCAGACCTTCATGCTTCTCCAGTCGGCCGCCCTGGCGCTCGATGCAGCTTCAGCTCCGCGTGAGCTCGCGCAGGCAGTCAGCGGGCTCGGCTAGGGCCGATCCCCGACGACTCGCCGAAGGCACCGACTAGAGCCCAGGCAATCCGAGTCCGCCTGCGAGACCGCCGAGGCGCGACTGCGCGAGGTTGTTGGCGGATCGCAGCGCCTCGTTCACGGCGCCGAGAATCATGTCGGCGAGGAGCTCCGGGTCGTCCGGGTCGATCGCCTCCGGGGCGATCTCGATCTTCTCGATCTCCCCTGCGCCGTTCGCTGTCACCTTGACGACGCCGCCGCCCGCCGAGGCGTCCACCGTCTGGGTCGCGAGCTCCTCCTGGACGCGGGCCATCTCAGCCTGCATCTGCTGGACCTGTTGCATCATCTTGTTGATATCCATGCCGCCTGGGCCGCTCATTCGGGCGTGACCTCACGCGCGTCGAAGCGGTGCTTGAACTCCTCCACGAGCTCCTCCTCGCTGAGTTGTCGCTCCTGCTCGGCTTCGGGTTCCCCGTTCTCGCCGACCTCGAACTCGAGTGCGAAGCGGCGACCCGTCACCTCGAAGAGCGCGTCGACGAGAAGGGTGGCGTTCTTCGGCTCCTCGGCGAGCTGCCGGTGGAACGCCGCCGCCGCCGGAAACTCGACCGTCAGCGTGTCGCCGGCGAGCCCGGCCGGGTGGGCCTCCCGGAGGACCGACGCCGTCGGAACCGAGCGCTCCTCGACGGCCGGTATAACCGACCGCTGCCACGCTGCCTTCAGCTGATCCAGCTCGAGCGGCGGCGGCGAGGGCGCTTCGGCGGTCGGCGGAGGCGCCGCCGGCTGCTCGGCGATGACCTCGTGCTGCGCGACAGCGGCGGTTGTCGGCGCCCGCTGCTCCAGCTGCTCGAGCCGGAACGCGAGCGACTCGCGGTCGAGGTCGGCGCCGGGCCGGGTCACCTTGATCAGCGCGAGCTCGAGCGGGAGCCGTGGGTCGCCCCCCTGCCGCATGTCGTCCACGGCGACCGCCAAGAGGTCGCAGAGCCGAATCACGGTGGGGCCCGGGAGCTGGTTCGCCTGAGCGCGCAGCCGCTCACGTGTCTCGTCGGTGACCGGGAGCGAATCCGGCACCTCGCTCATGTGTTGGACGAGCAGGAGGTGCCGCAGGTGCTCGAGCAGGTCGGTGACGAGCCGCCCGAGATCCTGCCCCTGCTCGGCCAGGTCCTCTATGAACTGGAGCGCGCCGGCCGTGTCGCGATCGACGACGAGGTCGCAAAGCCGGAACAGCGCCTCCTCCTCGACGGCTCCGAGCAGCTGAAGGACGGCCTGGACGGTGACCTTGCCGCCCGTGGCCGCCGAGAGCTGGTCGAACGTCGAGACCGCGTCGCGGAAGCTCCCGCGGGCGCTCCGCGCAATCAGGGAGAGCGCCGCCTCGGGCGCCTCGATCGCCTCGCCTTCGGCGACGCGGGACAGGAGCCGGATCAGCTCGGGCAGCCGCGGGCGGGAAAAGACGAAGGTCTGGCAACGCGAGCGGACCGTCGGGAGCATCTTCGCGACGTCGGTCGTGCAGAAGACGAATACGAGGTGGGGCGGAGGCTCCTCGATCAGCTTCAGGAGCGCGTTGAAGGCCGCGTCCGTCAGCTGGTGCGCCTCGTCGAGGATGTAGATCTTGTAGTTGCCCTCGACGGGCTGGAGCACGACACGCTCCCGGATCTCGCGGATGTCGTCGATTCCGCGCTGCGAGGCGGCGTCCATCTCAATCACGTCGAGCGACGTGCCGCTGGCAATCGCGACGCAGGAATGGCAGACGCGATCAGGCGTGGCCGTCGGCCCGTGCGCACAGTTCAGCGCCTTCGCGAGGATGCGCGCCAGCGAGGTCTTCCCGGTGCCGCGCGGCCCGGCGAAGAGGTAGGCCTGCCGAATCTGGTCCGACTCGATCGCGTTGCGGAGCGTCCGGACGACGGCCTCCTGGCCGACGACCTCGTCGAAGTCCTGCGGACGATATTTACGGTAGAGGGCAGGCACGGCCGGCTCACTCCGATTAGATCAGACAACGCCGCGGAACGGGCTCCGCGAAGTAGCCCGGCCGCGCACCTTCCTTCGAGAGCGAGTTCGAGCCGGTGCATTGGGTGCTCGCTCGGGCCAGACGATCCGCGGCACCTGAGAGGCACTCCTTAGCGCTGCTTCCTCCCGGATCTGACGCGGTTCGGAGACTCCCAGTGCGCGGGACCTGGCCGTCAACACTTGCACCCGAAGCCCGTGTCTCGGACGCGACCCCCTCG
>JBKKAR010000149.1:0-3334 GCA_046714355.1 Gaiellaceae bacterium
GCGGCGGCGATCGCGCCGAACTCGAGCTCGCCGGTCGCTCCGTAGACGAGCGCCGACCCGAAGAGCAGCACGGCCGATCCGAAGCTTCCGACGATCAGGTACTTCAGCCCCGCCTCGAGCGAGCTCACGCGGTCGATCTCGATCGCGCAGAGGATGTAGAGGCAGATCGAGAACCACTCGAGGCCGAGGAAGAGCGTCATCAGATTGCTCGCCTGGACGAGGAACACCATCCCGCCGCCCGCCGCCGCCAGCAGCGCGTAGTACTCGCCGACGTGCTCCTTCCGCACGCGCTGCGCGTACGAGATGCCGACGGCGAGGAAGCCGGCTCCGGCGATGACGAGCTGGGCGAGCATCCCGAACCGGTCACGCCGGATCGCCTCCGCCACCTCGTAGCTCGCCTCGGGGCTCTTCCAGAAAAGGAGCCCGGCCGCGACGCCGGCGCCGAGGAAGCCGAGCGCGCAGGCGAGGGCGCAGAAGACCCTGACCGCGCGCTGCGGAACGAGGACGGAGCCAAGCAGCGCCAGCCCTGCGGCCCCGAGCAGCGCCAGGGCCGGCGAGAGTGCGAACCAGTCGACGACGGGCTTCGTCATCAGAAGGAGAGGTGCTCCGTGACCGCGGCCGGCCAGACGGACAGAGCGAGCAGGCAGGCGACGAGAGGGACGATGACCGCCAGCTCGGCCGGGCGGAGGTCGAGCGCCTCGTCAGGCACGGCGGGACCGACATCCTGGTGCAGCACAGCCGAGATCAGTCGCAGGATGTACATCGCGGCGAGGACGATGGCGAGAGCGCCGACGGCGGCCCACATCCAGCCCTCTCCGAAGACCCCGGCGAGAATCAGAAACTCGCCGGCGAAGGCACTCGAGCCCGGAACCGCCAGGGCGATCACGCCGGTCGCCATCAGCACGGTCGCGAGCGCCGGCCGGCCTCGCGCCATCCCGCCCAGCCGGGCGAGGTCACCTGTCGCGGTCCGCCGCTCGACGGCGCCGGCGATGAGGAACAGCACAGCCGACACCAGGCCGTGGTTGACCATTTGCAGGATCCCTCCGGTGAAGCCGAGGTCGTTGAGCGCGAAGAACCCGATCGTGATCAGGCTCATCTGGGCGAGACTCGAGTACGCGATTACGCCACGGACGTCGGGAGCGCGGAACGCGAGGAAAGAACCGTAGACCAGCCCCGCCGTGGCGAGTCCGAGCAACAGCGGCTGGAGGTCGCGCGCGGGCTCCGGGAACTTCGCGATCGCAATCGCGAAGAAGCCGTAACCGGCCGCCTTCGAGATGACGCCCGAGAGGACCGCGGACACCTCGGCCGAGGACTCCCGGTAGGCGTCGGGCAACCAGCCGTGCAGTGGGAAAAGGGGCGCCTTGACCGCGAAGGCGGCGGCGAAGCCGAGGAACGCCCACTCGTTCGTGCTCGGGCCTCCCTCGACCATGTCGAACGTGCCCTCGGAGAGGCCGTAGACGACGATCGCCGCCAGCATCAGCAGCGATCCGGCCATCGTGTAGATGACAAACTTGATCGTTGCTCCGAGCCGGCCGGGCCCGCCCCAGACGCCGACGAGAGCGTAGAGCGGGATCAGCATCGCCTCGAAGAACACGTAGAAGACCAGGAGGTCCTGCGCGGCGAAGACGCCCACGACGGCGCCGGTCAGTACGAGCATCAGGCCGAAGTAGGCACGCGGCCGCTCGCGGCCCGCCCAGAAGGCGTACGCGATCGCGGACGTCATGACGACGACGCTCATCCCGACGAGCCAGAGCGAATAACCGTAGAGACCGACGTGGTACGAGACGCCGAGGTCGCCGAACCACGAGTGCTGCTGCTCGAACTGCAGGCCGCCGTCGAAGTCGAACCTGACGACTGCGTTGATCCAGACGCCGACCTCGACCAGAGCGGCGAGCAGCGCGAACGACCCGGCGGCCTGGTTTGACCACGGCAGCAGCCACACGAGGAGGGCTGCTCCGATCGGCAGCAGGATCAGGATCGTCGTCAGCCAGTCGTCCATCTCAGCCCCTGACCGCCAGAAATACGAGGGCGAGCAGCGCCGCGCCACCGCCGAGGGCAAGGACGTAGGTCCTGAGCAGGCCGGTCTGCACGTCGGTCGTCCGGCCGGACAGCGCCCGGACGCCGATCGTCAGCCCGCGAATCGATCCGGCGATCAGCGGCAGCTCGATGAAGCGATACGAATACGCCGCGATCCAGACGGCCGGCCGGTACAAGGCGTAGTCGTACGCCTCGTCCCAGTAGAGCTTCCGCTCGAGAATCCGCTGGAGGGCGGGGTACTGCGGAGCTCGCACCCGGCCGACTGCGTACATCGCCCAGGCGAGATAGATCCCGGCGATCGCAAGCCCGACGGCGAGGACGCTAGTCACGAGATCCTGCAACCCGGTCGGCTCGACGTGCGCCTCGGCGACCGGCTCGAGAAAGTCGGAGAGCGGATGCCACAGGCCCGCGACCTGGATCCAGCCACCGACGACGGACAGGAGGGCCAGCACCCCGACCGTCCACGCCATCCAGAACGAGGGCTCGTCCCGCTTGGGCGCATGGAAGTGCTCGCGGGCGAAAGCCGACGGCTCGCCCCAGAAGACCAGGAAGATCATCCGGAACGTGTAGAGCGCAGTCAGGAAGGCGCCGACAAGCCCGACCGCCCACAGGATCTGTCCGTACAGGCCGGCGTCGAGGGCGGCGGCGAGGATCGAATCCTTCGAGAAGAAGCCGGACAGGGGCGGGATCCCCGTGAGTGCGAGGGCGCCGATGAGCACGACCGCGTAGGTCTTCGGAAGGAGCTTCCGGAGCCCGCCCATCCGCCGGATGTCCTGCTCCATCACGAGCGAGTGGATGACGATGCCGGCGGCAAGGAAGAGCAGCGCCTTGAAGAAGGCGTGCGTCATCAGGTGGAACATCGCGTTGCCGTACGCCGCCACTCCCGCGGCGAGGAACATGTAGCCGATCTGCGACATCGTCGAGTATGCGATCACGCGCTTGATGTCGGTCTGGACGAGCGCGATCAGCCCGGCGACGAGGAGCGTCACTGCGCCGATTCCCGCAGCGAGGTGCTGCACGAACTCGGCGGCCTCGTAGACCGGGTGCAGCCTGACGAGCAGGTAGACGCCTGCCGTCACCATGGTTGCGGCGTGGATCAGCGCGCTCACCGGCGTCGGGCCTTCCATCGCGTCCGGGAGCCAGGTCTGGAGCGGGAGCTGCGCCGACTTCGCGACCGCGCCGCCGAGCAGCCCGAGCGCGACGAGGTTGACAGTGGTCGACGAGAGCTGGCCGTCGCCGGCCGCCGCGAAGGCGCCGTCGAAGTCGAGCGTGCCGACCTTCGCGATCAGGAGGAAGA
>JBKKAR010000150.1:0-3075 GCA_046714355.1 Gaiellaceae bacterium
ACGGCTACATGCAGGAGTACCCGGTCGAGCGGATGATGCGGGACGCGAAGATCACGCAGATCTACGAAGGGACGAACCAGATCCAGCGGCTCGTGATCGCCCGCGAGATGCTGCGCGAGAACCGCGCGTTCCTGCTCGCCGGCGTCGGTTAGCGCCGCTTCTTGCCGCGGCTGAGCGCGATGCTCACGCGCGCGCCGCGAACCATCCTCGTGCCTGCGCCCGGACGCTGACGTAGCACGCGACCGACCCTGACCGTCGAGGAATAGCCGCGCGTCACCAGACCGAGCCTGCAGTTGGCCCGCGTCAGAGCGGTGCGGGCGGCGGAGAGCGTCTTGCCCCTCAGGTTGGGGACGACGCAGCGGACGACGCGAGGAGGAGCCGGGGGCTGCACGGGCGGTGGGGGCGGCGGTGGAGGTGGCGGTGGTGGAGGGGGAGGCGGCGGCGGCGGTGGTGCTGGAGGAGGAGCTTGAGTGACCACCACGTCGCGTCTTGCGACGGCGCGATCGCCGCCGGGGTGGATCGCTTCGAGAGCGATCGAGAAGGTCCCTGGAGCTGAGAACGTTGTCGTGGCGTTTGGGCCGCTTGCGTCGTCGAACTCACCGTCGCTGTCGAAGTCCCAGTTGAACGAGCTGAAAGCACCTTCGGGATTCGAGGACGTGGAAGTGAACGTCGTCGGTTGTCCCGCATGGGCTGCGCTCACGGTGAACGAAGCCTGAGGCCGCTCTCCCGTTGCCCAGGCGTTGAGGGCGGGTGCGCCGAGGCGCGCGTAGACACCGGGGTAGTCGGGGTCGGCGCAGCCCTCGCCCCACGAAGTGACACCGGCGAGAACGGCGTTGCCGGTCGTGTCGCCGACCATGAGCGGCCCGCCGGAGTCTCCCTGGCACGTGTCTTGGTACGGCGGGCTGGAGTCCGCGGCGCAGACCATCGTGTCCGGATCCATCGGCGGTACATGGAGCGCGTAGTCGGTCACGCACGCGGAATCGTCGACGATCGCGACCTCCGCCTCGAGCAGCTCATCGCTTTTCGACGCGCTTTCGGTCGCGCCCCAGCCGATGATCGTTGCCGGCGTTCCGGGCGACCAGAGCGAGGTCTCGCTCGCTCCGATGATCCGGAGCGGAGCGTACGGAGCCGGCCGATCCAGCATCAGCATCGCCAGGTCGTTCTGGTAGGTCAGGGCGTTGTAGTCGTTCTTGAGATCGACCGCAGCGACGCCGTACCAGTCCGTGTTTGGCGGCGTGAGGTCGTGATCTCCCAGCAGGATGGCGAAGTCCGTTCCGCCCTGGACGCAGTGAGCAGCCGTGAGAAACCAGCGGCTTGCCACAAGGGTGCCGCCGCACGCGGCGTCGTAGGGAGGCGTCGGTGGAGTGTCGAGGTCGATGAGGAGGAAGCCCTGCGCCGGGTACTCCCCGGGGCTGGCTGGTGAGCCATTGACGATCTGGTCGCCATCGACCGAGCCGATCGCGGTCGGCACGGCAATCAAGAGCGCGGCGGCGACCCCGCAGCCGTACGCAAGCCAGTGTGGTCTCAAGTGCATGGGAACCCCTTCCTCCCGGAGGAGTCTAGGGACGGAGCTTGCTGGTGTCTACGACCTCGAAGGCCGACCCAGGCACCCGTTTTAGCGCTCGCAGCTGATCGTTCGACCAGCGCGGATCGGGAGCGCCCGTGATGAACCAGTCGGAGCCGTTATCCGAGACCAGCATCCCGTAGCGCTTCAGCGCTTCGAGCACGATCCGGGCCTGTCCGGGGTATCCGGCCGTCGAGAAGCTCGCCTTGAGGCGGAACCGCAGGCCCATCGAGGGAAGGTTGGGGTCCGTCGCGCTGTTCGCGTAATGCCGTGCCGGATAGACATAGGCGCGCCTCGTCCGGCTGACGGTGAAACGCAGCGCGTGGTCGATCCTGCCGCGAGCGACCTCGTCGAAGCGGGCAAGGCCGGGGAGGATGGGGAGGCCGGCGGCGTCGGCCGACGTCCAGCCGGCGGGCCGCAGCCGGTTCGTCCGAAGGTTCCAGATCGCGCCTGAGCCGGCGCGCCAGCCGTTCGCCGTGGGGTAGAGGGCGTTGAGCTCGTAGAGACGGCAGTTGTCGCGGTCGAGAATCAGGGCATGGCGGTCGCCGTCCGACTGGCGCCCGCCCTCGATCTTGACGTTGCTCGGGATCGGATAAGGGCCGCGGTCGCTCTCGTCCGCGTACTCGAACGCAACCCGAACCTTTCGCTGGCTGCCGCGGACGACCGTGATGGGGATCCCGATCGGCGCTCCCTCCCACAGGCCCGAGCCGAGGTCCGGGTGCAGCGTCTCGTCGGCTCCGAGCGAGCGGATGACGGCGTTGGAGTTGGCGGCGACCGGGAGGCGGTCGACTCGCTTGTTCCACGCGTTCGAGGCCGGGAAGACGGGACAGCGGGGCGCCGAGGGATGGCGCAGGGCTTCGGCCGGCCTTCCGCCAACGAGCAGGGCCAGGCCGATGACGGCGAGGAGCGCGGCTCTCACACGTTCTCTATCGGCTCCAGGAGCCGGCGGATCAGCGGATGGGGTCGCTCGAAAAGGTGAAGTTCGGGCTCGATCGGCACCCACCGATAACGGAACGTCCAGCCTGCGTCATCCCCGTCGCCGTAGACGACGTGATCCCACTCGTCCGGCAAGTCTTCGTCCGCGACGAGGTGGAAACCGTGGTTCTCGTACCTGCTCTCGTAGTGCGCCTCGAAGTCCGGAAGGGCGCGGAGAACGCGGACGTTCTCGAGGCCGGACTCCTCGGCGATCTCGCGGAGCAGCGCCGGCTCCAGCTCCTCGCCCGGGTCGAGCCGTCCGGCCGGCACTTGCACGCCGACGTTGGGATAGTCGCGGTGCTCGAAGACGAGGAGCTCTCGGCCCCGGTTGGTGTCCCGGGTGACATAGGCGACGACCCGCTGGCGCTTGAGCCTGGGGAGGAGGTCGCCGCGCGCGCCCCAGACTTCGAGCCCCGGTAGGAGCGGCTTCCAGTAGCAGCGCACGGCCCCTTCGTGCACCCACTCGTCATCCGTCGGCGCCAGAGGCGCCGCCTGGAAGAAGTGCGTCCCGTCGTCCACGCCGAGCTCGCGAAGTA
>JBKKAR010000151.1:0-3475 GCA_046714355.1 Gaiellaceae bacterium
GCGGAGATCGTCGCGCAGCCGTTCGACATGGAGCTCTTCCTCAAGCGGGAGATCGATGCGGCCGCGGCAATGACCTACAACGAGCTCGCCCAGGTGCTGGAGTCGAAGGACCCGGACACGGGCGAGCTGTACACCATCGACCAGCTGAACGTCATGAAGATGTCGGACCTCGGCACCGGCGCCCTCGAGGACGGCATCTTCGTCCGCGAGGATTGGATCGCTGAGGAAGGCAACGAGGACATCGCCAAGCGGTTCCTCAAGGCGAGCTTCCGCGGCTGGGTCTACTGCCGTGACAACCCGGACGAGTGCGTGAACATCGTGCTCAAGAACGGGCCGACGCTCGGCGAGGGCCACCAGCGCTGGATGATGAACGAGATCAACGCGCTGATCTGGCCCGCTCCGAACGGCATCGGCGTCATGGAGCCCGAGTCCTGGGAGATCACGAAGCAGATCGCGCTCGACGGCAAGGTGATCAAGAAGCCGGCCAGCGACGACTCCTACCGCACCGACATCGCCGAGGCGGCGACGAAGGAGCTCGAGGACGATGGCGTCGACGTCAAGGGCGCGGACTGGCAGAAGGAGACCGTCGAAGTGACCGAGGGCGGAGCGTAAGGCCCACCGCCCCTAGTACGCCGAAGGAGGGAGATCCGCAAATGAGTTCCGTTCTGATCAAGGGAGGACGTGTGATCACGGCGGCCGACGACTACGTCGGCGACGTGTTCATCGAGAACGAGCGGATCTCCCTCATCGGCGAGTCGCTCGACGTCGAGGCCGACAAGGTCATCGACGCCGCCGGGAAGTACCTCCTCCCGGGCGGGATCGACCCGCACACCCATCTGGACATGCCCTTCGGCGGCACGGTCACCGTGGACGACGTGGAGTCCGGTCAGACCGCGGCCGCCTTCGGCGGCACCACGTGCCACGTCGACTTCGTGATCCAGCCGCAGGGCCAGACGTTTGCATTCGCCCTCGACGAGTGGAAGTCGAAGGCCGACGGCAAGCAGGTGATCGACATGGGCTACCACATGGCGATCACCGATCTGAAGGACGGCGGCTCCCTCGAGGAGCTCGCGTCGCTGCCGGATCAGGGCGTGACCTCGTACAAGCTCTTCATGGCCTACAAGGGCGCGCTGATGGTCGACGACGAGACGCTCTTCCGCTCGATGCAGGTCGCGGCGGACTCGGGCGCGCTCGTGATGGTCCACGCCGAGAACGGCGACGCGATCGACGTGCTCGTCAAGGATGCGCTCGCTGCCGGCCATACCGAGCCCAAGTACCACGCGCTGACGAGACCGCCGGAGACCGAGGGCGAGGCGACGAACCGGGCGATCCAGCTGGCCCGGGTCGCGGGTGCCCCCCTGTATGTGGTGCACGGCGCCTGCGCGGAGGCGCTGGAGCCGATCGCGATCGCGCGCGAGAAGGGCTGGAACATCCACGGCGAGACGTGCACCCAGTACTTCTTCGTCGACTACACGTTCCTCGAGCGGCCGAACTTCGAGGGCGCGAAGTTCGTCTACACGCCCCCTCCGCGGGACAAGGCGAACCAGGACGTGCTGTGGAACGCGGTGCGGACGGACGTCCTGTCCGCGATCTCGACCGACCACTGCGCGTTCCTCTGGGACGGGCAGAAGTCGCTCGGCAAGGACGACTTCTCGAAGATCCCGAACGGCGGCCCGGGGATCGAGGATCGGCTGCGCATGATCCACCACTTCGGCGTCTCAGAGGGGCGGATCACCCTGAACCGGATGGTCGAGCTCCTGGCCACGAATCCCGCGAAGCTCTTCGGCCTCTACCCACGCAAGGGGACGATCGCGGTCGGTGCCGACGCCGATCTCGTGATCTTCGACCCGGAGAAGCCGTGCACGATCACCGCGGCGGCGCAGCAGTCGAAGACCGACTACAACCTCTATGAGGGCACCGATGTCGTCGGCGACGTCGAGACGGTGCTCCTGCGCGGCCAGGTGATCGTGGACGGCGGCGAGGTCGTCGGCAAGCCGGGCGCCGGCCGGTTCGTCAAGCGGGCGCGGTTCGGCGAGCAGCTCGCCGCGACCGGAGCGGAGGCCCCGGCCGCGGCGTAGCCAGACTCAACCGCAGTCGACCCGCGGGTTGAACGGCTTCAGTGTGCCGCTCGGGTTCGGCTTCCAGATCCAGGCGTGGAGCGCCCAGGATTCGGGGATCCCATAGCGGTTGACAGCCTTGATCTCGTCGAACTGCTGCCCGAAGAGCGCCGGCCGCCCGGGCCCGTACTCGCTCTTGAACACGAGGTACTCGAGCGCGACGAGCTTCAGCGTCCCGTCGTTGCGCGGCTCGTAGACGAGGATCTCGGGCTTGGCCGCGTCGATCACACCCCCGTCGAAGAGCAGGGCCGGGTTGAGCATGTGGACGCCCATCGTCCCGGTGCCGTTCGGGTCCTCGATGCACGTGATTCCGGCAAGGTCGGCAACGGTGACGGTGTAGCCCGCGGCCTTGGCCTGCTCGAAGTCGTGGAACCGGGCCGTGGACGACTTGGCACCGTCGAAGGCGCTCGCCGCGAGCGCGACGCCCGCGACGACGGGCAGGACGGCCAGGGCTGCGATCAGCAGGCGCTTCATGAGGCGAGCGCCGGTTCCGGATCCGGCCTGACGATGACGGTGTCGGCGACGCGGACGATCTCGTCGACGGGCAGTTCGGCGGCCGCGGCGTGTGCGCGGATCGCCTCGGGGCTCGACGCCTGGTAGATGCAGACGGTGCCGACGCCGCTCCCCTCCTCGAGCACGTAGCTGCGGATCCAGCGGATGTCGTCGGACATCTTCTCGCCCTCGGCCGTCGAGCGGGCCGCCGCCTCACCGAGCTCTTCGCCGCTGCGCCAGCCGCTGCGGCGAAGGATCACGTACGTATCCATTCGAACTCCTCTCGTAGACGTTCACGACACTACGAGCGGACGCGCGGGGCGGCATCGGCAGGACCGCCCATGTTGGGACGATCCCCTACCGATATTTCGCGGAAGCGCGCGCCGGCCTCGGCGCGGGTGCGGGCGCCGAGCTTCCGCAGCACGGCCGAGACGTGGTGGTCGACCGTGCGGGGCGAGAGGACGAGTCGCTCGGCGATCTCGCGGTTCTGGAGGCCGTCGGCGACGAACGCGAGCACCTCGAGCTCACGCGCCGTCAGCCCGGCCGGATTCCCGCGAGTCGTCTCCCGCTAACCGCGCAGGCCGAGCCGGCGTCGAAGGTCGGCCGCGAGCGGACGCGCGCCCAGCTGATCGAGGGGCGCGAGCGCCGCCTCGTCGTCGGCGTCCGCGAGCGCGCGGGCAGCCTCGTACGGGCACAGACGCGCGCGCCACGCGGCGGCGGCCGCGTGCGGGTCGCCGTCGAGCTGGAGGCGATAGGGCTCGGCGATCCATCCGGGCGCTTCGTCCAGCGCGCCCGCTTTCCACTGCCAGTACGCGAGCTCGCCCGCGTACCAGAGGTGCCGCTTCTCGAGCGCCAGCGAGTAGGCC
>JBKKAR010000152.1:0-11464 GCA_046714355.1 Gaiellaceae bacterium
GCTTGACGCCCGGCACTCCTTCGTTGTCGAGGCGACGCTGCCCGACGGCGGCGAGGCAGTGCTCAAGGGCGGCGATGGAGCGACGCCTGGACTACCTCGTCGACCGGCTCTCGCTTGACCGGGAGCGGGCGCGAGGCTGGGCAATCGCGCACGCGCTCGCCTGAACGGGAGCTCGGAGATGGTGGAGTGCGCCCGGTTCCTCGCCGAGCTCTGAGCGTCATCCGACGACGCTCCTAGAGTCGCGGCATGGAGACGATCTCACTCGCCCGCGGTGTCCCAGCGCCCGAGTGCGTGCCGGTGGAGGAGCTTGCCGAGTGCGCGCGCGCCGCTGTTCGGGACGACGGCGCCACGATCCTCTCCTACGGCGCAGCAGGGGGCTACGCACCGCTCCGCCGCCAGATCGCCGAGGAGCACGGCGTCCCCCCGCAGCGGGTCGTGCTGACGAACGGGTCACTCCAGGGATTCGCACTGCTTGCCCAGGTGCTGGCGGGCGGCGGCCAGCGCGTGCTGGTAGAAGCCCCGACCTACGACCGGCCGCTCAAGATTCTCGGCTCGCTCGGCGCGGAGGCCGTCCCGATCCGGTGCGACCACGAGGGGCTCGACGTGGACGCCCTCGACGCGGAGCTCTCGCGCGGCGCACGACCGGCGTTCCTCTACGTCATCCCGACGTTCCAGAACCCGAGCGGTCGCACGCTCTCGGTCGAGCGCCGACGTCAGCTCGTCGACCTCGCTGCCGAGCACGACCTGCTGGTTCTCGAGGACGACCCGTACGGAGCCGTGCGCTTCGAGGGCGAGCCTCCGCCCACGCTCTTCGAACTCGACGGAAGCGGCCGTGTCGCGTACTCGTCCTCGTTCTCGAAGACGGTGGCGCCCGGCATCCGCGTCGGCTACCTCGTGCTTCCGGAGCGCCTGGCCCACGCGGTGGAGTCGGCCGCGGCTTCGACGTACATCACGCCGTCGCTCCTCTCCCAGGCGACGGTCCACGAGTTCCTGCGCCGCGGCCACCTCGAGCGCAATCTGCAGATCGTCCGCTCCCAGCTGCACGCCCGGAGAGATGCGTTGATGTCGGCGCTCGAGGACCACCTCGGCGGACGCGGCGCGCGCTGGAACCGTCCGGAGGGCGGGTACTTCCTCTGGCTCGACCTGCCGGAGGGTGGAAACGCGCGGGCTTTGCTCCACGCCGCCGAGCAGGTTGGCGTCTCGTTTGTCGCGGGCCCGGACTTCTACCCGTGGGCGGGCGGCGGACGCAGCTCGCTGCGACTGGCGTACAGCTACGCCTCCCCGACGCAGCTAGGCGAGGCCGTCAGGCGCCTCGCCGGGCTTGTGGCGCCGGTGCCGGCGATAGAGCTGCGACAGCAGCACGCCGCCTAGGACGCCGATCCCCAGGATCAGCACGATCTCCCAGATCAAGGAGACCGTGGCGGCGAAGAAGACGAAGTCGATCTCGATCGAGCCGTCGTTCTTGACGACGAACGCGATCAGGTAGACGAGCATCGCCAACAGGCCCACGAGGATGAGCCAGAGGCGGGGCTGCCACTCGTCGAGCCCGCCGCCTTGACGGCGGAAGCGCATGACTCGAGTCTAAGGGGCTAGAAGGTGGCCGAGGCGAGCGACTGGTCTGGACGCGGCACGAGCCGAGGCTGTTGCGGAGGCCGCAGGGTATGCGGCTTCGCGGGCCGGAATGTTGGACAGGGGGAGTCCAAGGGGAGAGCGCAAAGCCCCGCCCTGCGGAAGTAGCACTCCTCACAACTTGCCTCGGCCCGTTTGCTCATCGCCGCGTTTAACCCTCCTTGAAGATGTCTCTCCTGGGCGCGCATCTTGGGACCTCCGAGTCCACCGCGCAAGAGGACCAGCGACGAAATGTCTGCAATTTCCGGGCGGTGTGGAAACCGCTGAAATCCGGGAATTTCTACGTCTTCGGCTTGAGCGTTGCCAGTGCCCGCAACGCCTGTTGAAAGCTATCCACAGGGATCACGCGGAGGCCCTTCGCGTGCCGCCGCGCCTCGGCCGCGTTTTCCCCAGGGACGAGGAAGAGATCCATGCCGGAACGCCGGGCGCCGATCGTTTTCTGCTTCACGCCGCCGACCTTGGCGACCGAGCCGTCGAGGAAGATCTCCCCGGTGGCGGCGACGCGGTAGCCGCGGTCGATATCGCGCCCTAGCTCCTCCATCAGGTCGAGCGCGAACGCGAGCCCGGCCGATGGGCCTCCGACCTGGCCGAGATCGATCTTGATGTCGACCGGAAGCTTCTGGACGTCGAAGACGTCCGCGACGGAGATGCCGACGAACGCGCGACCCGGCCGGTGCGGGTCGCGCACAGTCCGAAGGACGACCGTGCGGCGCTTCCCTTCCTGCTCGATAAGGAGCCTGACCATGTCTCCGGGCTTCTTGCGGCCGAGCACGCGGGTGACGGCGGCGGACGCGTTCACCGGAGCGCCGTCGATGGCGCGGATCAAATCGCAGGCCTGGAGCTTTCCGGCCGCGGGGTAACCGGCGAACGTTCCCTCCACAGCGACGCCGAGCCGCTTGGTCGGTACGCGGTAGTCGAGCGCGCGCAACGCGACGGTCGTTGCGTACTGCTGGCTGCGCCGCATCACTGCGAGCTCGCAGCGCCGGTGGGCCTTCTCGTCCTCGCCTTCGGCGAGCACGCTGCTGGCCGGCTCGAGCGTCGCTCCCTCGTACAGGTCGGGAAACAGCTTCTCCAGCAGAGACGCCTTCCGGATGTCGACGGCGACGTAGTGGATCCCTCCACCGTTCGGGTCCGCCTTCTCGTCCTCGACCTCGACCCGCGGATCGAGCGGACGGGCCCGATCGGGAAGGAGGATGTAGCGGTCGGACGGGGCGACGTAGAGCAGGCCCACGGCGACGAGCAGGACGACGCCGGCGCCGATGAGCCACGCCGGCCAGGGAAGGCGCCTCACAGGAGGCCGCGAGTCAGGCCGCCGTCCACTGGGATCACGGTGCCGGTGACGTACGACGCCGCGTCCGACGCCAGGAAACAGACGGCCGCGGCGATCTCGTCCGGCCGACCGAGACGGCGGAGAGGGATCGGCTTCAAATCCTCCTCGGTCGGCCCGTCGGGGTAGACCTCGGCCAGGCGTGCAGTGTCGATGCGCCCCGGAGCGATCGTGTTGACGGTGATCCCGTCCGGGCCGACCTCGCGCGCGAGCGTCTTCGCCCAGCCGACGACTCCGGGACGGACGGCGTTCGAGAGCGCGAGGTTGTCGGCCGGCTCCTTGACCGTGCTCGACTCGATGTTCACGACCCGGCCGGCCGGGCTCTTCCGGAGGTGGGGAAGGCAGAGATTCGTCAGCCGTACGGCGGAAAGGAGGAGCAGTGCGACGGCGGCTTCCAGAGTCTCGTCGTCGAGGTCGAGTGCGGAACCGCGTGGAGGTCCGCCGCTGTTGTTGACGAGGACATCGGCGCCGCCGAACGCGTCGACCGTGCGCTCAACCAGCCGCTCACAGTCCTGGGGATTCGTGACGTCCCCCTGAACCGCGAGTGCACCGAGCCGCTCGGCTTCGACCTCGAGCACCTTCCGGCGACGGGCGAACATCGCGACGTTCATCCCCTCCCGCGCGAAGGCCTCGGCGATCGCGAGGCCCATCCCCTGCGAAGCGCCGCAGACGATCGCCGTGCGGCCGCTCAGCCCAAGATCCACAGCAGCAAGATCGCGAGTGGGAGCAGGAGCGCAACTCCCGCACCGACGAGGTAGGGCGAGACGGAGAGGCCGCGCTGGTCTCCGTGCGGCCAGAACTGGCGGCTGCCCTTGCTTCCCCAGCAATCCGTGCAGACCCCCTGGACGGTCTTCGACATCCGGCCGCAGTGAGGGCACGCCGACGACGGCGCGAGCGCGAGCCGGACGGCGCTCGGCGAGGCCCAGCCCGGTGGCGGGCTCTTGCGCCGCCGCGGGCGAGGCTTGCGGGTCGCGCTAGGTAGAGAGGACGCCGACGACGTCACGGACGGCCTCCGCCGACGCCCGAAGCTGTTCCCGCTCCTCGTCGGAGAGGTCGAGCTCGATGATCTGCTCGATCCCCTCCGCGCCGAGCTTGACCGGCACGCCCATGTAGAGATCGTCGATGCCGTACTCGCCCTCGAGGTAGGCGGTGCAGGGAAGCACGCGCTTCTCGTCCAGCATGATCGCGTCGACCATCTGGGCAGCCGCGGCGCCCGGCGCGTACCACGCGGAGGTCCCCAGGAGCTTGACGAGCTCGCCGCCTCCCTTGGCGGTCCGCTCGACCATCTGCTGGATCTCGTCCTCGGAGACGAGCTTGCGGAGCGGGACGCCGCCCACGGTCGTCGCGGAGACGACCGAAACCATCTGGTCGCCGTGGCCGCCCAGGACCACCGCGGTCACGTCCTTCATCGACGCCCCCGTCTTCCAGGAGATGAAGGTCGCGAAGCGGGCGGTGTCGAGGATGCCCGCCATCCCGAAGACGCGGTTCTTGGGCCAGCCCGAGACGTTCTTGGCAACGTGGCACATCGCGTCGAGTGGGTTCGAGACGATGATCAGGATCGCGTCGGGCGACTGGCCGATCACCTGCTGGGTGACCGATCCGACGATCTTCTCGTTCGTCGCGACGAGATCGTCTCGGCTCATGTCGCCCGTCCGTGGAACCCCCGCCGTGATCAGGACCACGTCGGAGCCGGCCGTGATCTCGTACTCGGTCGAGCCGGTCACCCGAGGCTCGTACCCGAGGACGGCGGCGGCCTGGTCGATGTCCAGAGCCTTGCCCTCGGCGAGGCCTTCCTTGATGTCCACGAGCGCGACGTCGCAGTAGTCCCGCCGGGCGAGCTCCTGCGCGCAGGTGGCGCCGACGTTCCCGGCACCGACGACGGTCACTTTCCTACGCAACGGGCACTCCCAGCTTGTCGATGATCGCGTCGGCGACCTCGCTCGTCCCGACGGCGGTCGGGTCGTCGCGGGTCGGCTTCATGTCGTATGTGACGCTCCGGCCCTCGCGGATGACCTCGCCGATCGCGCTCTCGAGACGGTCGGCCGCGTCGTTCTCCTCAAGGTAGCGGAGCATCATCATGCCCGAGAGCATCTGGGCCATCGGGTTGACCTTGTTCTGGCCGGCGTACTTCGGCGCCGACCCATGAGTCGGCTCGAAGATCGCGATGTTCTCGCCGAAGTTGCCGCCCGGCGCCATGCCCAGACCGCCGATCATCCCGGCGCAGAGGTCGGAGACGATGTCGCCGTAGAGGTTCGGGCAGACGAGGACGTCGTACTCCTCGGGCCGCTGGACGAGCTGCATGCACATGTTGTCCACGATGCGCTCGTCGAACTCGATGTCCGTGTTCTCGGCGGCCACCTCCTGCGCGACGCGCAAGTAGAGCCCGTCGGTGAACTTCATGATGTTCGCCTTGTGGACGGCCGTGACCTTGCGGCGGCCATTCCGGCGCGCATGGTCGAAGGCGAACTGCACGATCCGGCGGGTCCCGGTGACCGACAGCGGCTTGATCGAGATCCCGGCGTCGCGGTGGCGGAGCTTGCCGCCATGAGCCTCGATCCATCCGATCAGCTCCTCGGCCTCCGGCGTCCCCTGCTCGTACTCGATGCCGGCGTAGAGATCCTCGGTGTTCTCCCGGATGAGGATGAGGTCGACGTCGTCGAAGCGGGAGCGGACCCCCTCGTAGCTCTTGCACGGGCGCACCTGTCCGTAAAGGTCGAGCGCCTTGCGGAGGCCGACGTTCACGGAGCGGAAACCGCCGCCGACCGGCGTGGTGATCGGGCCCTTGAGGGCCACGCCTGTTTCGCGGATGGCGTCGAGAACGTGCTCCGGCAGCGGGTCGCCGCCGTTCTGCTCCATCACGTCGGTTCCGGCGTGCTGGAGGTCCCACTCGAACTCGACACCCGTCCCCTCGAGGACGCGGCGGGTCGCCTCCGTCAGCTCCGGGCCGATGCCGTCGCCGGGGATGAGAGTCACGCGGTGAGCCATCCGGCGGCGACTCTACCGATTCGGCACCGCCTCTTCGGGGTACATTCTGCGGCCGATGAGCGAGTTCAAGCCAGGCCTCGAGGGCGTTGTCGCCATTCAGACCGAGATCGCCGAGCCCGACCGGGAGGGCGGCGCGCTTCGTTACCGCGGGGTCGACATCGAGGAGCTCGTCGGACAGGTTCCGTACGAGAAGGTCTGGGGCCTGCTCGTCGACGGGAGCCTCGATCCTGGCATGCCCGACCCTGAGCCGTACGAGCCCAAGAACCTGAGCGGCAATGCGCCGGCAGACCTCCAGGCCGAGACTGCCCACCTCTCCAGCGAGTGGGGGCTGAAGAAGCTCGTCGACATCGACGATCAACAGGCTCGCGACGATCTCGCGCGCCTCTCCGCGCAGATGATGTCCATCGTCGCCAAGTCGGCGGCCGTCCACGACGGGCAATTGCCCAATCCAAACGAGGTCGTCGAACAGGGCGAGACGGCGGCGGAGAAGTTCCTGCTCCGCTGGCGTGGCGAGGCCGACCCGGACCACGTGAAGGCGATCGACACGTACTGGATCTGCACGGCAGAGCACGGGCTGAACGCCTCGACCTTCACGGCGCGGATCACGGCTTCCACCGGGGCGGACTGTGGCGCGGCGATGTCGGGGGCGGTCGGAGCCCTGAGCGGGCCGCTCCACGGCGGTGCGCCGGCCCGCGTGCTGCCGATGCTGGACGAGGTCGCGCGCACCGGCGATCCTGAGGGCTTCGTCAAGAGCTTGCTCGATTCGGCCGGCCGGATCATGGGCTTCGGCCACCGGATCTACCGAGCCGAGGATCCGCGCTCGCGAATCCTCAAGCGGACGGCGCAGGAGATCGGATCGCCGCGCCTGGAAGTCGCCGAGGCGCTCGAAGAGGCGGCGCTCGCCGCGCTCCACCAGCGGAAGCCCGATTACGTCATCGCGACGAACGTCGAGTTCTACTCGGCGGTTCTCCTCGATGCCGCCCACGTGCCTCCAGACCTCACGCCGGCCATGTTCGCCTGCTCTCGCGTCGCCGGCTGGGCGGCCCACATCCTCGAAGAGAAGCGCACGGGACGGCTGATCCGTCCGTCAGCTCAGTACGTCGGGCCAGCGCCGCGGTCGCTCTCAACTGTCTGACCTCGGCTCAGCGGCGAGCGAGGCGGCCGCGCTGGCCGAGCGAGGGGCCGAGCGGGAGCTGGCCGAGATGCGGACGAAGTGGCAGGACGAGATCGAAGGGGCGGCGAGGAGCAAGGACTTCCGCGACCGGGCGCTCGCCTATCGCGCGATCGGCCAGTTCCGGTACCGGCAGAAGCTCGAACTCCTACGGCGGGGCCTCGAGGACGAGAGCCCGGCGAGCCGCGGCTCAGCGCTCCTGTCGCTCGAGCTGATGTCCAGAGACCATCCCGGCGACGTCAATGCCGACCGCTCGCTGCTGCACAACCTCGCAGCGCACGACTCGAACGCCGCAGTCCGGCGCCTCGCCATCCTCGTGCTGAAGAACGGCTCTGCCCACCGCGACACGATCACGATGCTCGAGGGCATGGCCGAGGACGACGAGCAGGACAAGGAGCTACGAGAGACGGCCAAGCGGGCCGCGGCGATGCTGACGAAGAAGGGTCGGGCGCGCTAGGTCGACGCGCAGGTGCAGACCGGGCGGCTGAGAGGCTTGCCGCACCCGGCGCAGATCCGTTCGTGCCTGCGCCACTCGAGCATCTTCTTCTCGATCCCGGCCCTCATCATCAGGACGCCCACGCAGGTAGTGGATGCGAGGAGGAGGGTTGTTTCCGGTGTGAGCTCGGTCATCTCGTCTTTCGTCTTGCGTGGGGGTGTGCCTGGAAGTACAACTCCCGACGGCGGCGATCGGTTACGTGCGTGTACAGCTCGGTAGTAGCCAGATCGGCATGTCCGAGCATTTCCTGAACGCTTCGGAGATCGGCGCCTCCCTCGAGCAGGTGAGTGGCGAACGAGTGGCGGAGGAGGTGAGGGTGGACGCGCTCCGGCTCCAGCCCCGCTTTGGCAGCGAGCTTGCGAAGGATCAGGAAGGCCCCGGCCCTTGTCAGGCCGCCACCCTGAGCGTTCAGGAAGAGCTCCGGCCGGTGGCGGCGATCCAGGTGGGGCCGGCCGCGGCCCAGGTACCGCCGCAGTGCGTCGACCGCCTGTCGTCCGACCGGGACGACCCGCTCCTTCCCGCCCTTGCCGATCGTCCGGACGAGCCGCTGGTCGAGATCGACGCCGCCCTTGTCGAGGCCGACCGCCTCGCCGACTCGGAGCCCCGCGCCGTAGAGGAGCTCGACGAGCGCGCGGTCGCGCAGCGCGCGCGGAGTCGTCCCGGCCGCGGCCTCGATCAGCCGCTCGGCCTCAGACGGGGAGAGGGTGCGCGGTAGGCGGCGCGTCCTTCGCGGCAGCTCGAGGTCGGCGGCCGGGTTGGCGTCGGCGGCTCCGATGAGGACGAGGTGACGGAAGAACGAGCGGAGTGAGGCGATCCGTCTGGCGATCGTCGCGCCCGAGAGGCCGGCGGCTCGGAGCTCGGCGATGTAGCGCTCGAGCTGCTCGGTCGTCACGGAAGCCGGACTGTGCTCCAGCCAGTCCGTGAGGGCGTGGAGGTCGCGGCGATACGCCTCCACGGTCCGCGGCGCCAGCCGGGCGGCCGAGAGGGCGAGAAAGCCCTCGAGCTCAGGATCGCGGGTGCGCTCGGTCATAGACGCGGCGGAGCCGCTTCCCGTCGACGTGGCTGTAGACCTGCGTGGTCGAGAGCGAGCTGTGGCCGAGCAGCTCCTGGATCGTCCGCAGGTCGGCGCCCCCCTCGAGCAGATGTGTGGCGAAGGCATGCCGCAGGCGGTGCGGGTGGGGGAGGAGCTTCCTCAGCGTGCTGGTGTCGAGTCGCTTCCCGCGTGAGGACAGGAAGAGCGCGTCCTGGGCGCCACGGGCGAACTGCGGCCGCAGCTGAAGCCAGCGCGCGACCCAGTACGCAGCCTCCTCGCCGAGCGGCACGACTCGCTCCTTGCCGCCTTTGCCCTTCACACGCACCGACTCCTGCTCGAACTCGACGTCGCCAAGATCCAGATCGACTGCCTCCTGACTCCGCAGCCCGGCTGAGTAGACGAGCTCGGCGAGCGCGCGGTTCCTCAAGGTGAGCGGGTCGCTCCCGTCGATGCGCTCGAGCTCGGCGTCGATCTCCTCCGGCTTCGGCGCCTGCGGCAGGCGCCGCGGGCGCCGCGGCGAGAGCCGGGCGTCGGGGACGCGCGCCGGGCCGAGCGTGAACCGGAGAAAGGCACGGACGGCAGCGAGCTTGCGCGCGATCGTCGCCGGAGCAAGCCGGCGAGGCGTCCTGCCCGGTCTGGCTGCGCCGAGCTCCGCGGCGTACGCGGCGAGGAGCCGGGCGTCGACGTCGTCCACAGCCGCGCCCTGCGCTCCGAGCCACGACCCGAACTCCGCCACGTCCACGCCGTAGGCGCGCCGGGTCGCTTTCGCGAGCGCGGGGCTGTCCAGGAACCGGTCGATCGCCGCTTGGGTCTTCATCCAGGCAGGATTCGCGCCCGTGAAGGTTCCATCCTGCTTGAGTCGCCCGTGAATGAGCTCGCGCTCTACCTGGCCGCTGCGGTCGCGTACATCGCGCTGGGCGTCGCTGTCCCGGAAGTGCTCCTCTCCTGGGTCGAGGGAGCCGGGTTCTTGCTCCTGACTGTGTGGCTGCTTCCCGCACTCGCCCGCCGCCTGCGATGAGCTGGGCCGCGCACGACCTCGAGCCGTACGCGCTCCAGCGCCACCTCGGCGGCAAGGTGGCGATCGTCCCGCTCCTGATCGGCTCCTATTCGCCGGACATGCTCAGCAAGTGGTTCGTCTACGGGATCGAGATCCTGGGGATCGAGCTCAAGGCCGACGACCCCGTGCAGTTCCACCGTGGCTGGCCCGGCGTCGGCTTCACACACTCGCTTGTGTTCGGGGTGGCGGTCGCGGCCCTGGTCTTGCTCCTCACCCGTAGCCGGATCTGGGCGCTCAGCTTTCTCATCGGGCACTGGCTGCACGTGGTCACCGACATGGGCGACACGATCGGGTCGATGCTGTTCTTCCCCTTCTCCACTGAGACGATCGGAGTCGGCGCCTGGGCCTATGCAGGCCAGACGGGACGCTTCACCGACGCGGGCGCCTACTTCAGCGGCCTGGGCTTTGCCTTCGAGGGCATCTGGGTCGTTTACGGGCTGCTCTCGTGGCGGATCCTGAAGCGCGAGTATTTCCGGGAAGTGATCGTGAAGGCCGACCCGCGATTCTGGGGCTGGGCGGGTAGGCGGCTACCGGAGACCGCGCTGCTCGCCCTCTACCGCGCGAGCTTCTTCTACGGCACGACTCGTTGGACCGCCTGGTTGATCTGGGCCCACGTCGTGAACGACTACGCATTCGACCTCTCCTGGGGCGGGCCCCACTGGGTGCCCGCAGCGCACGACTAGAGCTCGTCGAGCAAGACCGAGTACATGACGAAGTTGATGCGGCGTTCGAGCCGAGGGTTGTAGCGGCTCGAACGGAGGATGCCCTCCTGCGTGAAACCGGCGTTCTCGGCCACCTTCCGCGACGCCGCGTTCTCCTCGTCTGCGCGGAGCTGGAGGCGCTCCATTCCCGGCCGCTCCAGCACCCACCGCGAGACGAGTCGAACTGCGCGGGTGCAGATCCCACGGCCGCGGGCCTGAGGCGCGACCCAGTAGCCGATTTCGGCGACTCCCTGATCCAATTCGACCCAATGGACGCCGATCGAGCCGACTGCGGCGCCGTCGAAGAGCACGGCGAAGTTCGACGTCTTGCTCTCGGCCCAGCCCTGCCGCGTCCGTTCGATGTAGTCGCGGGCGTCGTCCTTGGTGTAGGGCGCCGGGATCATCTCGAGGAACTCCGCGATCGCCCGATCGTTGCAGGCAGTGACGATCGCCTCGACGTCGCCCTCCTCGCCCCAGGGTCGCAGCGTCACGACGCCGTCGGTCAGTGGTGGGTCAGGCGCGACGATGCTCATGCGCTTACGATATGCAGCCGGTTTTGGACTCGTGCAGAACTGGGAATCCCTCCCGGCTGAGGAAGAAGTCATGGCGATCATCGAGGACATCCGCGGAGAAGTCGATCTGAGCGAGCACGGCATCGACTCGGGCGGCACCGTGCACCACAATCCCACGGTCGCCCTGCTCTACAGCCATGCGCTCAAGCGGGACGAGGGCAGGCTCGCTGAGGGCGGCCCGCTCGTCGTCAACACCGGCGTCCACACAGGCCGCTCGCCGAACGACAAGTTCGTCGTGCGCGAGGCGGGCTCCGAGGAGCGGATCTGGTGGGGCAAGGTCAACCAGGAGCTCGGCGAGGACCGGTTCGAAGGCCTGCGAGGGAAGATCACCTCGTTCCTGTCCGACCAGGATCTCTACGTCGTCGACGCCTTCGCCGGCGCCGACCCTGCGCACCGGCTCTCGCTTCGCGTGATCACGTACAGCCCCTGGCACGCGCTCTTCGCGAAGACGCTCTTCATCGACCCGACCGAGGAGGAGCTCGCGGAGCACGAA
>JBKKAR010000153.1:0-11466 GCA_046714355.1 Gaiellaceae bacterium
CCGACGGTGTTCCTGAGCACGCCGATCCCCTCGACCTCCAGTTCGACCACGTCGCCGGGCTGGAGCCACCGCTCGTCGCCGAGCTCGAGGATGCATCCGGTTCCGACGGTCCCCGAGCCGAGGATGTCGCCCGGGCAGAGTTCGGTGTTGCGCGCGGCGTGGGCGACGATCGCCTCCCAGGAGTGGTGCATGTCGGCCAGGTTCCCGCGCGATCGCTCCTCGCCGTTGACGCGAGCGACCATCACGGCCTCCGACCCGTCGAACTCGTCGGGGGTGACGACCACAGGGCCGAGGCTCGTCGCGAAGTCCTTGCCATTCGCCGGGCCGAGGCCGACCTTCATCTCCTCGCGCTGAAGGTCCCGCGCCGACCAGTCGTTCAGGACCGTGAAGCCGCCGATCTTCCCCTCGGCGCCGATGACTGCGGCGACCTCGAGCTCGTAGTCGAGCTCGCTCGTCCTCTCGGGATACGGGATCTCGTCCTCGGGCCCGTAGATGGCGTTCGGGTTCGAGAAGTAGAAGACGGGGATCCGGTACCACTCCTCCGGAACCTCGAGGCCGCGGCGCTCGCGCGCCGTCTTGACGTGCTGCTCGAACGCGTAGAAGTCGCGTACCGACGTCGGCTTGAGGATGGGTGGCCGCAGGTCGACCTCGGCGAGCGGGTACTCCGCGTGCTCGCGTGACTGTCCGCCCCCGGTGAAAAACGACTGGAGCGTCTGCGCCGCGAGCTGGATCACCCGGTCGCCCTCGATCCGGCCGGGCCAGCCGCGCTGCAGGTCCTTCCCCTTCGGACTGAACATGCAGAGCTTCACCTCGCGCTCCTGACCGGCGGCGGCTCCCACCGGGCGATGCCCGGCTCCGCCACCGCCTGCCGCCTCTGGCGGCACGCAGCCTTCCGGGGCCGTGCCACTTGCACTGTCCCCTCCGGCTGCGCACCGCCAGATGGTGTCTCATGAGGGCGAGGTTTCACGGCTCGGTGTGCACCACGACGTCGGCGATCTCGGGACGTTCGGCGCGGATCCGCTCCTCGATCCGGCTCGCAAGCTGGTGGGCCTCGGCGAGCGAGCCGCCGGCGACATGAACGGTGACAAAGAGCAGCAGGCCCTCGTCCGTCTGGATGAACCGGACCTCACGGGGCGGCCCACCGGTCAGTTCGCGGACGACCTCGACGATCGGGCGCTCGTCCGGCGCGCTCGGCCGCTCGCCCGGTTTGGCCTCGCGGAGCGGCTCCAGGTGGGTCTGCACGGAGACGACCGACGGCACCGCCTCGCCAATCGCGAGCTCGACCTCGGAGGCCACCTCGTGTGCGTCGGCCAGAGGGAGCTCGCCCGGCAGCTTGATATGGAGGCCGACTTCCACGCCGCCGTCCACCGTTACGACCCGAACGTTGTGCACCTCCCGCACCCGCGGGACACCGAGCGCCGCAGCGAGCACGCGCTCCCGCAGCGCCTCTTCGTCGGTTCTCGGCTCCACGTGGACAACGACGTCCGAGTTCGGCAGTGCCCGCTGGACGGCGTCCTCAACGGCGTCGGCTGCGGCGTGGCCCTGTCCGACGGCGGCTCCCGGCGGGACGCCGATGACGACGTCGGCGAAGTGGCGCCCCGACGACTGGCGGACCCGCAGCCGGCGCAGCTCCACCGGCGGATCGACCCCCGCGATCGCCTCGCGGGCCGCCTCATGCGCGTGGGCCGGCGTCCGATCCATCAAGACGTCTGCGTTCGTCCGGATCAGCCGTGCCGCAGCGAGCAGCACCAGGACGGCCACGAAGAGCGCGGCGAGCGAGTCCGCGCGGGCGTAACCCGAGGCGACGAGCACGAGACCGATCAGCACGGCGAACGTGCCCGCGAGGTCGCTCGCGAAATGGAGCGCGTTCGCCTGGAGCGCCGCGCTCCCGTAGCGCCTGGAGCCCTGCAGCGAGACCAGCGTCCGGCTGGCGTCGATCACGATCACGATCCCGATCACGAGGAAGGCGTACCAGGTTGCCCTCACATCGGGCTCCGAGGAGCCGACGAGGTGCGACAGGGCCCGGAACGAGAGGAACAAGCTGGCGAGGACCAGAATCGTCGCCTCGGCAACGGCGGCGAGATGCTCCGCCTTCCCGTGGCCGTAGGGGTGACCCGTGTCGGCCGGACGACCGGCGACCCCGACCGCGAAGAAGGTGAGAAGCGCGGCGACGAGATCCGTTCCCGAGTGGATCGCCTCGGAGACGAGCCCGAGGCTCCCGCTCGCGAGCCCGGCCCCGAGCTTGAGCCCGATCAGCACGAGCGCCGCGAACACGGAGACAAGTGCGGTGCGCCGTTGCGGAGACACAGAGGAAGGCTAGATGGTTGATTCCACGATCTCGCGCGTCCGGTTGCGCGATCTGGCGCGTCTGGGCCGCTCCCGTCCCCGGTCAGACGCCGCCTTCAGCGCCCGCCCGGTGACGGGAGCTTCGCGACGTCAGTCCGGCACCGATGCTGGCAGCATCGCCACCGGCCTGCCGCCGCACCCCAGAGCGGCCAGCCCGCGCCCCGGAACGGACGATCTCATGGCATCACCCATCTAACGGGACTGGAAACGCCGAGAGCCCGCCGGAGCGGGCTCTCGAGCGAATCGATGAATCAGTTCCTACGCGTCGGCGATGTCGCCGCGGAACTCCTCCTGGAGGAAGGTCCCGGCACCCTTGCCCTTGTCCTGCCAGTGGCGGAACAGGAGCGGCCGCTGGCGCGGCGCGGTGTAGTTGAAGTTGAAGTTGCAGTCCATGCTGTCCTCGAAGCACGAGAACTTCGCATCCGGCCCGAAGAACGTCGCGAGGAACACGTCGGTGAACCCGCACTCGGGCCCGGTGCACGTGGCGTTCCGGTCGAACGTTCCGCCGGTGACGGTTCCGCGGATGTAACCGCGCATCCGACCGGTCACGCCGGCGCGGATCGTCTGCCCGTGCCTGCCCGTGGTGTCACAGGCGCCCGGGCTCTTGCCGGCAAGCGTGACGAAGTGACCCCGGTCGAACCGCGTCAGCGTGTACGAGCCGTCGTGATTCTTCTTGACGCGGAACGTCCGCTTGACGGTGTCGGTCGCCCACGGCGTGCCGCAGGACCCGTTGTCCGTCGTGGTCACCGTGAACCGGTACTTGTTGTGGTGCTTCTTCGACTTCTTCCCGCCGTGGCCCGGATCGGCAAGGCCGGTTGCAGCGAGCGCAAGCGCGCCGAGCAGCAGAATCGAAAGAACAATCAAGCGTCTCAAATGAAAATCCTCCCCTAGTTTTTGTCCTCGTGAGTGTTCACGTTCACGATCGCAAAAAGCGCTGGAAATGCGGTTTTTACGAACTCTTTACCCGCGCAGTGCGGTTTTCGCGGCCAGATAGCCGCACATCCCGTGGACACCTCCACCCGGAGGCGTCGCCGACGAGCAGATGTAGAGCCCGTCCACCGGCGTCGAGTAGGGGTTCAGCCGAATCACAGGCCGCGTGAAGAGCTGCCGGAGATCCTGGACGCCGCCGTTGATGTCGCCGCCGACGTAGTTCGGGTTGTAGGCCTCCAACTCCGGAGCGCTTCTCGTCCGCCGGGCGATGATCCGGTCCCGGAACCCTGGGGCGAAGCGCTCGATCTGACGCGCGATCGCATCTGTCATGTCGACCGGCGATCCGTTCGGCACATGACAGTACGCCCAGAGGGTGTGCTTGCCGTCCGGAGCGCGGGTCCCGTCGAACAGCGATGGCTGGGCCAGCAGGACGTAGGGACGCTCGGTCACCCGGTCTTGCCAGACGGCGTCCTCCGACTCGACGATCTCCTCCAGGGTCGGTCCGAGGTGAACCGTCGCGGACCGGGAACATTCCGCAGCCGTCCACGGCACCGGCCCGTCGAGAGCCCAGTCGACCTTGAACACGCCGGGGCCGTAGCGGTAGCGGCGGAGCGCCTGGAGGTAGCGATTCGGGAGCCGGTGGCCGGCGATGCGGATCAGCTGTCGTGGAGTCAGGTCGAGGAGCAGAGTCTTTGCGGGCGGAAGCTCGTCGACCGACTCGACCGGCCGGCCGGTCTCGATCTCGCCGCCGAGGGAGCGGAGGTAGGACGCCAGCGCGTCGGCGATCGCCTGCGAGCCGCCGCGGGCGAGCGGCCATCCATACGCGTGGCCGAGTAGGCCGAGCACGAGGCCGAAGGACGCCGTCGGGCTTCGGCGCAGCGACTGGATCGAGTGGGCCGCGAGCCCTGCGAAGAGCGCTTTCGTCCGATCGTCCTCGAACCGTCGGGTCAGCCCGACGGCGGAGCGGAGACCGAGGAGGCCGAACCGCGCCGCGGAAATCGGGTGTCGAGGCAGCGGCCGCGGGCCGAGGAGGAACGGCATGAGCCGACCCTTGTCCTTCACGAGCGGCTCGAATATCCGCCGATACTTGCGACCGTCCTCTCCCAGCTGCGCCGCCGTCTCCTCCACCGACCGCTCGAGGGTGACCGCGGTGCCGTCGTCGAAGGGATGCGCCAGCGGGGCGGGCGGGTGGACGAACTCGAGGCCGTGCTCGTCCAGCGGCAGCTCGCTGAAGAAGGGCGAGCTAAGCGCCGTCGGATGGATCGCCGAGCAGACGTCGTGGACGAATCCCGGTTCCGTCAGCTCGGCGGACCGCATCCCACCACCGACGGTCTCTGCGCCCTCGATGACCAGCACGGAGCGGCCCTCCTGGGCCATCGTGATCGCGGCGGCCAGTCCGTTAGGGCCGGAGCCGACGACGACAGCGTCAGGCATCTTCGAACGGCCAGAACACGACGTCCTGGCGCGCGGAGAAGTGGAGCAGTGGAGCCTCGTCGACGAGCTCGACCGATCGAGGCGCCATCGTGCTCTCCTCGATCGCGGCCTCCGCCGGCTGGAGCGGCCAGGGCTCGTGGTGGATCTCGATCCTCCTCACGCGGCCCGCGTCGCTCGTGTAGAGGCAGTACCGCTCCGTCAGGAAGTGCGCGAGCGAACGGGGGTCGGCGTCGAGCGCATCGCCGATCGGCCGGTAGCGGGCCCGAAACGCAGCCGGCGCGCCGCGTGAGTCTCGCCGTCTGCTCTCGTACCGCAGCGAGCCGTCCCGCCACTCGGCGCCGATGTCCGCCCGGAAGTACGGGAGCTTGTAGCTGAACCGGGCGGCTTCCACCGCCAGTTGGCTCGATGCGTCGAGGCTGAAGAACCAGATGCCCGACTTCCCCCCGGCGGTGACGTAAGTCCGGGTGTTCACCTCCAGGAACGACGAGACGAACGGCAGCGGCGGCAGGCCACGGGCCCGGAGGCCGGTGAGCCGGAACGGCACGACGCCGACCCAGGCCTCGTCCTGGTAGAGATCGAGCTCGACCCCCTCCGGTAGGAGGGCCCGCAGCTCCTCGGCAGGTGCGCGCCAGTGGGCGAACAGAAGGTCTTCCCAGGTCTGCCCCATGATCCACGAGCCCTCGGGCAGCGGCCAGGGACGGTGGTCGGTCACCTCGAGCGCGGCGCTCTGCCTCGCCGGCGCCTGAACCGCGTCGAGGACGCTCCAGGGTCGTGTGCTCGTCATCGCCCTGGCAATCTACGGAACGAACGATGGCCCAGACGATGCGCAGGATCGCGTACCGCCTTTTCGAGCCCGTCGACGGCGCCTCGATCGCCGTCTTCCGGATGCTCTTCGGCGCGATCATGCTCTGGGAGGTCTGGCGCTACTTCTCGAACGGCTGGATCGAGCGGTACTTCGTCGATCCGACCTTCCACTTCAAGTACGACGGCTTCGGCTGGGTCGAGCCCTGGGGAGAGACCGGCATGCGACTGCACTTCACGGCGCTCGGCATCCTCGCGGCCTGCATCCTCCTCGGGTTCGCCTACAGGATCGCGGCGCCGCTCTTCTTCCTGGCCTTCACGTACGTCTTCCTGCTCGAACAGGCGCGGTACCTGAACCACTTCTATCTGGTCTCGCTGCTGGCGCTGCTGATGGCGATCGTGCCGGCCCACCGGGTCTGGTCCCTAGACCGGCTCCTGAGCGGGAAGAACTGGACGCAGACGGTGCCGACCTGGTCGCTCTGGATCCTGCGAGCGCAGATCGGGGTCGTGTTCGTTTTCGCCTCGGTCGCAAAGTGGAACGGGGACTGGCTGCGTGGGCAGCCCCTGACGATGTGGCTCGCCGAGCGCCAGGACTTCCCCCTGCTCGGCCGCTTCTTCGACGAGGAGTGGATGGGCCTGCTGATGAGCTACGGCGGCCTCTTCCTCGACCTGCTCGTCGTGCCATTGCTCCTCATCCCGCTGACCCGCCCGTTCGCGTTCCTGGCGGCGTTCACGTTCCACTACATGAACTCGAAGCTCTTCACGATCGGGATCTTTCCCTGGCTCGCGCTCGGGACGGCGCTGCTCTTCTTCCCCCCGGACTGGCCGCGGCGCCTCGCGGCTCGCATCCGCGATCGGCGGCTGCGGATGAACCGCCCCCCGCTCTTCACCCGGGTTCCCGATCCACCGCGAGGTTGGCGCCTCGGCCGCGCCCGCAGCGCGCTTGTAGCCCTTCTCGGTGTCTACCTCGCGCTGCAGCTGTTCATGCCGCTCCGGCATCTGCTGTACCCGGGGAATGTCAGCTGGACGGAGGAGGGCCACCGCTTCGCCTGGCACATGAAGCTGCGCGACAAGGAGGCCGATGCGCGCTTCTTCGCCTCCGACCCGGCCTCAGGTGAGTCCGGCGAGATCGATCCCTTCCAGTACGTGACCGACTGGCAGTACGAGGAAATGGCCGCCCGACCAGACATGGTCGTCCAGCTCGCGAAGGAAATCGAGGAGGAGGCGTTGGGCAGGTTCGGCGTCGGACAGCTCGAGGTCAGAGCCCAGGTCGAGGCGTCACTGAACGGCCGCGAGTCGAAGACGCTGATCGACCCAAAGGTCGACCTGACCGAGATCGAGCTCAGTCCATTCCGGAGCGCGGACTGGATCGAACCGCTCGACGAGCCGCTGCCCTAGAGGTTTCCGCGGAGGGCCTGCTCGCGCTCGATCGACTCGAAGAGAGCCTTGAAGTTGCCCTCGCCGAAGGTCGTCGCGCCGTGGCGCTCGATGACCTCGAAGAAGACCGTCGGGCGGTCCTGCGCGGTCTTCGTGAAGATCTGGAGCAGATAGCCGTCCTCGTCTCGGTCGGCGAGGATGCGCAGCCGTTTCAGGTCGTCGTAGTCCTCCGAGATCTCGCCGACCCGGCCCTGCACCTCCTCGTAATAGGCCTCCGGGGTGTCGAGGAAGAGGATCCCGCGCTCCTTCATCGCCTCGACGGTCCGCACGATGTCCTCGCTCTGCATGGCGATGTGCTGGACGCCCGGCCCGCCGTTGAACTCGAGGTACTCCTCGATCTGGCTCTTCCGCTTCCCCTCCGCCGGCTCGTTGATCGGGAACTTGATCTTCCCGCTCCCGTCCGACATCACCTTGGACATCAGCGCCGAGTACTCGGTCTGGATCTGGTCGTCGCCGAAGTGGACGATGTTGACCATCCCGAAGACGCGCTCGTAGAAGCCGACCCAATGGTTCATACGGCCGAGCTCGACGTTGCCGACGACGTGATCGAGTGCCTTCAACCCGACACCCGCGGTCGGACTGCCGTTCTCGACCGTCGAGCGGAACCCCGGAAGGTACGGCCCCGCGTACTCCTCTCGGTTCACGAAGGTGTGGATGACCTCGCCGTACGTGCCGATCGCCGAGAGCTCGACCCGCCCGTACTCGTCCTCGACCCACTCGGGCTCGCGGATGCCCCGGGCGCCGCGCTGCACCGCCTGGCGATAAGCCTCGTCCGCGCTCGGAACCTGGAGCGCGATGTCCTTGGCGCTGTCCCCGTGCCGGCACGCGAACTCCGTCACCTCGCTACCGCCGCGGAGGCCGCTCGTCAGGACAAAGCGAACCTCGCCCTGCTCGAGCACGTATGACACACGGTCGCGGACACCGGTCTCCGGGCCCGCGTACGCCGTCCGGGTGAAGCCGAGCGCCTGCTCGTAGAAGAACGCCGCCTGCTTCGCGTTCCCGACCCAGAGCTCGACGTGATCCCAGTCCTTGAGGGGCATGAAGTCGGTGTCGCTCATCGGTTTCATCTTAGGCGGATTCGAGGGCAGGGCGGCGACGAGCGAGGAGGAGTGCGATGCCGATCGCGATGCCTCCGGTGATCTGCAGCCAGGTCAGCTCCTCCGACAGGAGCGCGACGGCGAAGACGGCGGCGAGGAACGGCTGCAGGTTTGTCACCAGTGTGGCGCGCGAGGGCCCGACCCGTTCGATCGCGCTGAACCAGAGGAAGTTCGTCAGGACGAGTGGGCCCAGCACCGCGAACGCGAAGGCCGCCCACACGAGCGGATCGAGATCCCAGCGCTGGTCAAGCAGCTGCGGAATCGCCGTGACGAGCAGCGGGATGAAGCCGATCACGAGCGCCCCGGCGCTGATCCGCCACACCGAGTAGTGACGCAGGAGCGGGACGATCGCGACCGAGTAGAAGCCCCACGTCGCAGCGCCGAGGAACGCGAGTCCGTTGCCGAGGAGGTTCCCGGAGAGCCCTCCCGATGAGCCGACCGCCACGAGCACGACACCCGCGAACGAGATCGCCGCGGCGATCCAGAATCGCCGGTTGAGCCGCTCGACGCCCATCGCGTACGCGAAGATCGCCGTCAGGATGGGCAGGCTCCCGAAGATCAGCGCCGTCGTCGACGCGCTCGTGAGGTCGATCGCGTAGGTGAACCCGAGCGAGTTGAGGTAGATGCCGACGAACGCCGCACCGGCCAGCATGAGCGCATGTTTCCGGCTGAAGGAGAGCGATCGCTCGAGCCCGTACGTGATCCCGGAGACCAGCGTCGCGGCCGCGCCGAACCTGAGCGCGGAGTACGCGAGCGGGTCGAACCCGTGGGTCAGCACATACCGCGTGACCGTGAAGTTGAAGGCCCAGATCGAGACGGTGGCGAGCAGCATCACCTCGGCCACGCTGATCCGCCGCACCGTCCGACACTACCGATGAGTTCCGGCGCCGCAGCCGGTCTGAACAAGCGAACCGACGACTAGGAGGACAGCAATGGGACGCATCATCGTCACTGAGTTCGTCTCGATGGACGGGGTCATGGAGGCTCCCGGCGGCGAGGAGGGCTACGCGCACACCGGGTGGACCTTCGAGTTCCCCGACGAGGGACAGTACGAGTACAAGACCGAGGAGCTGATGGACTCGGAGGTGCAGTTCCTCGGCCGCGTCACCTACGAGGGTTTCGCCGCCGCTTGGCCCGAGCGGACGGACGAGGCGGGGTTCGCGGACAAGATGAACGCGATGCCGAAGTACGTCGTCTCGACGACGCTCGAGGAGGCGACGTGGGACAACACCGAGATCCTCCGCAGCATCGACGAGGTGAAACGGGTGAAGGAGGAGGTCGAGGGCAACATCCTCGTCGCCGGCAGCTGCACGCTCGTCCACTCGCTGCTCGAGCACGACCTCGTCGACGAGCTTCGCCTCATGATCTTCCCGGTCATCCTCGGCTCGGGGAAGCGGATCTTCCCGGACAGTCCCGACAAGACAGTGTTCGAGCTCGCCGACCATCGGCAGTACGGGTCGATCGTCGTCCAGGCCTACCGGCGACCGGCGCGGTAGGTTTCGCGCGGATGGAAGGAGAACCGACCAGGGAGGACATTGAGGCGCTCGTCGGTCCGGCGACGCCGCACTTCGCGTACCAGATCAGGGCCCGGGTGCGAGAGCTGATCGAGGGCCTGTCGGAGGATCATCCGGTTCGGCAATACGGCGAGGAGCAGATCGAGCTGCTCGACCGGCTCGGGTACGCATCCTCGAAGGCCGAGGACTCGCCGCCGGAGTCCCGGGCCCGTATCGGATGGGAGACGATCCCGAGCTCGGCGCCCGCCGACCACCCGCTTCCGCCCAAGGGATGAGCCGTTTCGACGGCGCGTCGGTGCTGGTCACCGGCGGCTCGCGGGGGATCGGCAAGGCGATCGCGATGCGCTTCGCGGAGCTCGGCGCGAAGAAGATCGCGATCGGCTACCTGCGCAACGACACTGCGGCCGACCAGACGGCGGACGAGCTTCGCGGGCTCGGCGCCGAGCCGATCCTGCTGCGGGGCAACGTCACCTCCGAGCGCGTGCTCGCCGAGGTGGAGAGCCAGGGGCCGTGGAACGTGCTCGTCCACAACGCCGCAACCGGAGTGATCCGCCCGGCGCTGGAGACCGAGGACAAGCACTGGGACTGGACGCTCGGCGCGAACGCCCGGGCGCTCCTTTCATTGACCCGCGCGGCAGCGCCGACAATGCCGGAGGGCTCGTCGATCGTCGGCATATCCAGCCTGGGCTCGATCCGCGTGCTCGAGAACTACGTCCTCGTCGGAACCTCGAAGGCGGCGCTCGAGTCGCTCGTCCGCTATCTGGCCGTGGAACTTGCGCCGCGCGGGATCCGCGTCAACGCGGTGTCGGGCGGAGTCGTCGAGACCGGTGCGCTCGACCACTTCCCGAACAAGGATCAGATGATCGCCGCTGCCCAGAAGCGGACGCCGGCGGGGCGAATGGTCCTCCCGAGCGACATCGCGAGCGCCGTGACGTTTCTCTGCTCACCGGATGCCGACATGGTTCGCGGGCAAACCCTGATCGTCGACGGCGGCTATTCGCTGCTGGCCTGAGCAGCCGAGTCCTTCGTGCCGAATCTGTAACAAAGCGTCCCACGAGGGACAGTCCCTCGCTCACGGACAGCTTGAATGCGCGGCACAGCCTCTGGGGCCTCCCTGCGCTCGAAGCCGGGACTAGCGGTCGTTCCTGAGTACGAGCCGGACGATCTTGCCGTCGCGCTCGGTCAGGAACATCGCGACGTGGTGGTCAAGCAGCGTCAGACGCGGACGCCGTAGATCGACTCGACCTTGCTCTTCAGGTACGCCAGGTACGGCTCGACGTCCAGCGGTCCGCCGACGATCCGCTCAAGCATCTCGTCGGGTGTGAACCGCCTCCCCCACCGGTACATGCGGTCGCCTAGCCACTCGCGCAGCGCCCCGAACTCGCCGGCCTCCATCTGCGAGTCGAGATCCGGCAGCTCGGCCCGCACTCGCTCCCAGATCTGCACCGAGGCGATCGTCCCCAGCAGGTAGGTCGGGAAGTAGCCAAAGGAGCCGCCCGACCAGTGGACGTCCTGCAGGACGCCTCGCGCGTCGTCGGGCACGTCGAGCCCGAGGTACTCCTTCGTCTTCTCGTTCCACGCCTGCGGCAGATCACGCAGCTCGAGCCGGCCGGCGATGATCTCCTGTTCGAGCTCGTAGCGCAGGATGATGTGCATGCCGTAGGTGACCTCGTCCGCCTCGACGCGGATGTAATCCGGCTGAACTCTGTTGACGTAGCGCCAGTACATCTCGTCGGTGACCCCTGACAGCTGCTCCGGGAACACCTCCTGGATCCGCGGGAAGAAGAAGCTCCAGAACGGCCGGCTGCGGCAGACGAGGTTCTCCCAGAGCCGGCTCTGCGACTCGTGGAGCACCATCGAGTTGAGCTCGACGAGCGGCGTCCGCTCCAGCGCGCGGTCGATCCCGT
>JBKKAR010000154.1:0-2993 GCA_046714355.1 Gaiellaceae bacterium
CTCGACCGAGGAGCAATGCTTCCTCGTCCACCCGGCCCGGAGCGATGCTGAGTCGCCCGTCCGAGCGCACGGTCTTGTCGAGACCACAGAGCTGGACATTGGCGGGGCCGCTCGAGTCGGGCCGAAAGACGATCCGATTGGGGCCTCCCCACGCGATCTGAGCACGGACCGATCGCGCTCGGTCCTGTTTGGGCGCGCACGTCCCGGTCCGCGTCTCGATCGGCGCGGCGCGGCATGCCCGCCGCTCGGTCCAGTTGCTCCCTCCGGTCGTCGCGGACAGGCGAAGCGCCCTGAGGATGGCCGGACGGTAGGTGGCGCGACCCCGTTCGCGGACTGCTTGCAGCACGGTCGGGCGGACGCTGCGAATCTCCGTGGTCCGAGTGACGGAGCCGAAGCGGCTGATCTGACACTCGAATTCCCTGGTGGTGTGGATGTACGAGTAGGTCGCGACGATGCGGCCGTTCAGTGTCACGGAATAGCGAGCCGGAGCCTGCGCGGCTTGGGCGGCCAGCGGTGCCACGACGAGCGCGGCCAGGAAGCTCACGATCACGAGCCTCATCTCTCCAGGTCTTCCCTGATCAGCCCGAAAATAACCCCGTCTACCCACTCCCCGTGGCGCCGGTACGCCTTGCGCTTCACCCCCTCGCGCACGAAGCCGGCGCGCTCGGCGTGACGGATCGCGCGCTCGTTGAAGCCGTAGCACTCCAGTTCGAGCCGGTGGAAGTCGAGATCGAAGATCAGATGCCGCTGGAAGAGGCGCGCCGCCTCGTCGGCGAGCCGCCGGCCGCGGAAATCCGGGTGGATCGCGAGGCCGCCGAGGTGGGCGATCCGGCTGCGGCGGTTCGAGAGCGAGAACTCCATCATCCCGGCGCGGGCCCAGCCCTCTCCGTCGGGAACCTCGATCACGAAGAGGCCGAACTCGCCGGGCTCGTCGGTCGATGCCCGGACGTCCTCCAGGACGCCGCTTCGGTCGCGCGGCCGGGAAGCAGCCATGAACGGCTCGACCTCCTGATCGTTCAAGAGGTCGACGACGAAATCGACGTCGTCCTCGGTCGCACGGCGCAGCCGCAGGCCGTCGCCGTCGACGGCCGTCACGGAGAAGGCGCCGGAATCGGCTCTTGGCGGCGCAGCGGCCGCACGACCCCGGAGCCGATGGCGACTCCGGCGAGGATCAGGGTGAGTCCTACGATCGCGGTCAGGCGGATCGGCTCGCCGAGAAACACGGCGCCGTAGACGAGCGCGGTGGGTGGCAGCAGATAGACGACGAGGCTGGCGCGAGAGGACCCGTGCTTCTCGAGCAGGCTGAGATACATCAGCAGGCCGATCCCGGTGGGGAAGAGGCCGAGCACGGCCACGGCGACGAGAGCCTCCCAGCCGGGAAGCTCACTCGGGCCCTGAGCGATGCCGAACGGCAGGATCACGAGGGTCCCCCAGAAGACCGACGCGGTCGAGACCAGCAGGCCCGAAGAGTCGCCCAGCTTGTGCTGACTGAAGAGCGAGCCGGCGGCGTACGAGACGGCGGCGAACACGACGGCCAGCGTGCCGATCACGCCCCACAAGCCTCCTTGCGGATTCACGCCGACGAGGACTCCGACGCCGACGATCCCGAGCGCGATGCCGAACGCCCTGAACCCCCTCACCCGTTCGTGCTGGGCGAACCGGACGGCGAGGAGCGCCACGAAGATCGGCATTGCCGCGTTCCCGATCGCGGCGATCCCCGAATCGATGTGCGTCTGGCCCCAGGCGATGAGCCAGAAGGGCAGCGCCGTGGCGATCACTCCGAGAAAGACGCCCGCCCAGCCGAAGTCCCGTAGACAGCGGATCGCCTGAGTCCATCCGCGTCGTGCGACGAGGATCCCACCAAGCACGATTGCGGCGACCAGAAGGCGGCCGGACATCGTCGCAGCGGGTGAGAGCTCGTCGATCGCGATCTCGATGAACATGAACGACGAGCCCCAGATCAACGCCAGGGCCAGCAGAGTCGGGACGTATGCGCGGGTCACATCTAGAACCTAACGACACGACGAGCGGGAGCCTTCCGCCGGGCCGAAGATGTCCACCGGGACATCTAGACTGCGGCACCTGACGCCGGTTGCCGAACAGCCTCTCCACCGAGCTCTCGGCCTCACGGACGGGGAACTCGATCGCATCTGCGAGCTGCTCGGGCGCCACCCGAACGACTTCGAGCTGGCGGTCTTCTCGCTGCTCTGGTCGGAACACTGCGGCTACAAGCACTCGGCGCTACTACTGAAGCGGCTGCCGTCGTCCGGCGAACGCGTTCTCCAGGGGCCGGGAGAGAACGCCGGCGTCCTTGACCTCGGCGGCGGCGAGGCGGTCGCGTTCAAGGTCGAGAGCCACAACCATCCCTCGGCCTTGGAGCCCTTCCAGGGGGCCGCGACCGGGGTCGGAGGGATCCTGCGCGACGTCATCGCGATGGGAGCCCGGCCGATCGCTCTCCTCGACGGGCTCCGGTTCGGCGAGCCGGGCTGGATATTCGAGCGAGCGGTGTCCGGCATCGGTCACTACGGGAACTGCGTCGGCGTGCCGACCGTGGGCGGCGAGGCGGTCTTCGACGAGTCGTACACAGGCAATTGCCTCGTCAACGCCATGTGCGTCGGCCTCCTGCCGAAGGAGCGGCTGACCCGCGCGAAGGCGACGCTCACCGGCGGTTTGCTCGTCCTCTACGGGGCGACGACGGGACGGGACGGGATCGGAGGGGCGAGCGTGCTCGCCAGCCAGGAGCTCGGCGAGGAGGATTCAGACAAGCGGCCAACTGTCCAGATCGGCGACCCGTTTACGGGCAAGAAGCTGATCGAGGCGAGCCTCGAGCTGACCGAGCGAGGGCTCGTTGAGTCGCTCCAGGACTGCGGCGCGGCGGGGCTGGCCTCGTCGCTGGCAGAGATGGCGCGGGACGGCGCCGGGGTCGACGTCGATCTCGACCGCGTTCCGCTGCGCGAGGACGAGATGGAGGCCTGGGAGATCATGGTCTCGGA
>JBKKAR010000155.1:0-2850 GCA_046714355.1 Gaiellaceae bacterium
CTACGGGCCGATCCTCTTCGACGGGAAGGATCGCGTCCTCTACGGCTTCACCCGCGACAAGCGAGGCGGCAAGAGCACGTGTTACGGCGCCTGCGCCGCCGCGTGGCCGGTCTATTTCTCGAAGGGCAAAGTCAGGGCCATGAGGGGCGTCAAGCAGTCGCTGATCGGCACGGTGCGCCGTAGCAACGGCCGCCTGCAGGTCACCTACAACGGCTGGCCGCTCTACTACTACGCCCACGAGGGGCCTCGCGAAGTGAAATGTCAGAACGTCGAGGGGTTCGGCGGCCTCTGGCTCGTCATGAAGCCGAGCGGCCGACTCGTTCGCTGAGCGCCTAGGGCGGAGGCGGCGGCCCGCCCATCGGCGGTCCGCCGACGTCCTCTTCCTCCACCACAGTTCTGCGGCGGCCGGCGTACGGGTCGGCCGCCGGCGGCGCAGCGGCGCCGTGATCGACGTAGGTGCGCCGCGACGTCAAGGCTCCGGGGCCCCACCAGGAGCGCCACATCATCATGCTCAGCAGGAAGGCGACGAAGCCGACGATCATCAGGATCACGCCGACGGCATCGACGTTGAAGTCCGTGCTCTCCTTGCTCACGCCCCAGACGAGGATCGCTCCCACCGCGATCAGAATCAGGCTGACGACGAGGCCCATGGCCACCTCCAGTCGAGATCAGCCGGTTACGCCGGCCCCGCGCGGGAGCATAGCGTTGTACCGTTGCGAACTCGGATGGACGTGTTCCTCGACCCGAACGATCGTTTTCGCCAGCGAAGGCAGCAGGCGAGGCGACGCAAAAGGGTCAGACGAACGGTAGGCGGGGTCGCTCTTCTCCTGGCCGGGGCGGCTGTGGCGGCAGGGGCTGGGGCGCTGCCTGACCGGGGCGGAGAGCCGGGGAAGAGCGCGGAGCAGTCCAAGCCGGCCGCCAAGAAGGCGGCCTCCAAGCGCAACGGCCCACCTGTGCCGAAGGAGATCCGCGGCGTCCACGTCACGATGGCGCTCGCCTCGCTGGACGGAAAGCTCGCCGAATACACGGAAATTCCGGGCCTCAACACGATCCAGCTCGACGTCAAGGACGAGAACGGCGAGATCGGCTTCTACCGGCTCGCACCGCCGCTGGCGCGCCGCGTCGGGGCTGCGATGCGCTACTACGACCCGGTCAAAGTCTCCAAGCTGGTGCACGGCGAGGGGCTGTACCTGATCGGCCGCGTCGTCTGCTTCGAGGATCCGCGCCTCTCCACCGGGAGGCCCGACCTGGCGATCCAGACGAGTGGCGGTGCCGTCTGGAAGAACGATGCCGGCCTCGGCTGGACGAACCCCTACGACAAGCGGGTCTGGGACTACAACCTCAGGATCGCGCAGGCCGCCGCGAAGGCCGGTTTCGATGAGATCCAGTTCGATTACGTCCGTTTTCCGAGCGACGGCGACATCGAGTCAGCCGTGTTCCCGGGCAAACGGGACGAGGCGATGGGCGTGACGATCGCGCGGTTCGCGCACTACGCGACGACACGGCTGAAGCCGCTCGGCGTGCGGGTCTCGGTCGACGTCTTCGGGCTGTCGGCGACCCGCGACCTCGGCATCGGCCAGTCGCCGCGCCGGCTCTCGAAGATCGTCGATGCGATCTACCCGATGGTGTACCCGTCGCACTACGGCCCCGGCGAGTACGGGCTCTCGGACCCGGTCTCGGTGCCCGGGCGCACCGTCGGTCGGTCGCTCCGAGACTTCCGTCGGCAAATGAGGCGCGGCAAGGCACAGCTCGTTCCGTGGCTGGAGGACTTCAGCTTCACGGGAACGACGACCCCCGAGCACGTGCAGGAGCAGATCCGGGCAGCTCGGCGATGGAAAGCGGGCGGCTTCCTCCTCTGGAATCCGTCCGGCATCTACACGACAGGAGCGTTGACGACCGAATGAGCCATGAAGCGAAGCTGACCGAGCTCCGAGAGCGGATCGGGGCAGTCCTCGACCTCAAGCGCGCGAGCGCTCTGCTCCAGTGGGACCAGCAGACGATGATGCCGCCGCAAGGGAACGAAGGCCGGTCGGACCAGCTCTCGACCATCGACCGGTTCTCGCACGAGCTGTTCGTCTCCGACGAGATCGGCAAGCTGCTCGACGAGCTGGCCGCCTACGAGGGCGAGCTGGACCCGGAGTCGATCGACGCGTCGCTGATCCGCGTCACGCGGCGCGACTGGGAGAAGGCGCGGCGCGTCCCTTCGGAGCTACAGGCGGAGATCACACGGGCCGAGGTCCTCGGCGTCATGGCCTGGGCCGAGGCGCGCAGCAACTCCGACTTCGAGGCCTTCCTGCCGTACCTCGAGAAGAACATCGCGCTCAAGCACCGGTACATCGACTGCTTCAAGGACTCCGGCAAGTCGGACTACGACATCCTCCTCGACGACTACCAGGAGGGTGCGCGAAGCGAAGAGATCACGACGATCTTCGAGCGAATCAAAGAGGTCGTGATCCCGTTGATCAGCGAGGTCGCGGCGGCCGAGCCGGTCGACGCGAGCTTCGCCTACGGCCACTTCCCCGTCGAGAAACAGGAACTGATCGGGCGCGAGATCCTCGACCGGCTCGGGTACTCGTCCGAAGCCTGGCGGCTCGACCCGACCGTTCACCCGTTCGCGACGTCGATCTCGGTGGACGACATCCGCCTGACGACGCGCTACTCCGGGGCCGACGCCGAGTCGATCTTCCATACGGCCCACGAGTTCGGGCACGGGATCTACGAGCACGGGATCGACCGCGCGCTGGAGCGGACGCCGCTCGTCGAGCTCAACTCGATGGTGCTCCACGAGTCGCAGAGCCGGCTCTGGGAGAACCTCGTCTGCCGCAGCCGGCCGTTCTGGAGCTTCTTCTT
>JBKKAR010000156.1:0-3857 GCA_046714355.1 Gaiellaceae bacterium
CCGCGAGGGCCTGGCGCCAGGGAACAATGTCTGGAAGGAGATCTCGGGCGGCCTCGACACGATCGCGCTCGGCAACCGCGAGGTGAACTCGCGGCAGTACGTCTCCTGGTTCAACTTCAAGGGCTCCGACCAGCAGAAGCGGGTCGGTGACCTCTCAGGCGGCGAGCGGAACCGCGTCCACCTGGCGAAGCTCCTCCGCTCCGGCGGGAATCTCTTGCTGCTGGACGAGCCGACGAACGACCTCGACGTGGACACGCTGCGCGCGCTCGAGGACGCGCTCTTGGACTTCGCCGGCTGCGCCGCGGTGATCTCACACGACCGCTGGTTCCTCGACCGCGTCGCGACCCACATCCTCGCCTTCGAGGGCGACTCTCAGGTCACGTGGTTCGAGGGGAGCTTCGAGGAATACGAGCAGTGGGTGCGCGAGACGCGGGGCGAAGAGGCGCTCGAGCCACACCGGATCACCTACAAACCGCTCGTCCGGCCGGGCGCTTAGTCAGAATAGGCCCATGGCAAAAGGCTCAGACAAACCAAAGAAGCTCGGCAAGAAGGCTCCGCAGAAGTCGCTCAAGGAAAAGCGCAGCGACAAGCGGAACAAGAAGAAGCACGGCGGCCTGGGAACGGCTTAGTCGACAGCCTGCTCGCTGTCGGTGAAACCGCATTCAAGGCACACGAACCGCGGCTCGTCTTCCGTGGTGACCATCCCCTGGGTCACGCCGCAGGCGGGGCAGATCGGCGGGCGGTCGTCCGCCTCGTCGTCAGCGTTCCGGCGCCGCGTCATGAGCCGAGGCTAGCCGCCTCGGGGACTCGGCGAGCTCCAGCCACGCCGCGTCCTGATCCCAGAGCTGGGTGAGAACCTCGATCTGCGACGAGCCCGCGATGCAGCGCCGGCCGCGCCGGGCGTACCACCGGGGCGGACCGTCGGCGAACCGTTCGGGGAGAACGAGGCCGGGGAGAGGTGTCGCCGCAGTGCGATCCATGTCTTCTCTATCGGCATTCGCACAACAAGCCCGAGAGGTTCGTCCGGCAGACTACGAGTCGATGGCCAAGCCGTTCGCCTCTAGCACCGACCTCGCAGAGAAGCGCACGACGCTCGAGGAACTGGCGCCCGGCGTCCTCGCCTTCACGGCCGAAGGGGATCCGAACGTCGGCGCGGTCATCGGCGATGACGCCGTGCTCGCCATCGACGCCCGCGCGACTCCGGTGCTGGCACGAGAGTGGCTCGACGAGCTGGGCCGGCTCACCGACAAGCCGGTCCGCTACCTCTTCCTCACCCACTACCACGCCGTCCGCGTCCTCGGCGCCTCCGCGTTCGAGGCGGACTGGGTGATCGCGCACGAGGGGACGCGCCGCTGGATCCTCGAGCGCGGCGAGGCCGACTTCGAGTCGGAGACGCGCCGGTTTCCGCGCCTCTTCCGGGACGTCGAGTCGATCCCGGGCCTCACGTATCCGAACGTGGGCTTCGAGGACACGCTTCGGCTCGACCTCGGCGGTCGCGAGGTCGAGCTCGTCCACGTCGGTCGCGGGCACAGCGCCGGCGACGCCTGCGTCTGGCTGCCGGAGGAGCGGATCCTCTTTGCCGGCGACCTCGTCGAGGCGCGCGCGGCGCCGTACATGGGCGATGCCTTCGTCGAGGAGTGGTCGACGACCACGCTCGACAGGGTGGAGGCGCTCGGCGCACAGACGATCGTCCCCGGGCGGGGACCCGCCGTCGGCCCCGAGGCGATCGCCGAGACGCGCGAGTACCTCCTCACGGTCTGGGACAGCGTCCGCGCCGGGCACGAGACGCTGAAGGACGCGTTTGACGCCGCCCGTGCCGCGCTGGAGCCGCGCTTCGGCGACTGGTGGATCTTCGAGCACTGTCTGCCGTTCAACGTCGCCCGCGCCTGGGACGAGGCCAAGGGCCTCCCGCCGCAAGTCTGGACCGCCGAGAAGGACGCCGCGGTGTGGACCGAGTTGCAGTCGTAGGCGCCGGCCCGGTCGGCCTGACGGTCGCGCTCGAGCTCGCGCGCTTCGAGGTCCCGACAATCGTCCTCGAGGCGAAGCCGGCGTTCGAGCCGATCGGATCGCGAGCGATCGTGCTCGCCCGCCACGCGCTCGCCACCTTCCAGCGACTCGGCTGCGAGGAGATCTCGCGCAGGGGCGTCGTTCTCGCTCGCGCGCGAACCTATCTCGGACAAACGGAGCTCTTCACGGTCGAGTTCCCGCCGGCCCGCGGGGGCGAGCTGCCGGCGTTCGTCAACCTTCAGCAGACCTACACCGAGCAGGTGCTGCTCCGACAGGCCGAGAGAACCGGCCTGATCGAGATTCGGTGGGATTCGGCGGTCAGGAGCGTGCGCCAGACGGACCGGCAGGTAGTCCTCGGCGTGCGAGGCAGGCGCGGAGACGAAGAACTCTTCGCTCCTTTCGCAATCGCCGCCGACGGTGCGCACTCCGCCGTCCGGAAACTCCTGGGCGTCGACTTCCCGGGCAAGAGCTTCCGCGACCGCTTCCTGATCGCCGACGTCCGGGCCGAGCTTCCCGGCTTCCCACGCGACGAGCGCCGCTTCTTCTTCGACCCGCCCTCGAATCCGGGCCGCCAGGTGCTCGTCCACCCGCAGCCGGACGGTGAGTGGCGGATCGACTGGCAAGTCCCGCCCGAGACGGATCTCGACGCCGAGCGGGAGTCCGGCGCTCTCGATGCGAGGATCCGCGCGCTGACCGGCGACGCGCCGTACGAGCTCGTCTGGCTGACGGCGTACCGCTTCCACCAGCGACTGGCGAGCCGATTCCGCGTCGGGCGCGTGTTCCTCGCGGGCGACGCAGCGCATCTGATGGCGCCGTTCGGCGCGCGCGGGCTGAACTCGGGGGTGGAGGACGCGGGCAAACTGGCGTCGGCATTGGCGGCGGTCCTCGCCGGCGCCGCGCCGGACTCGCTCCTCGACTCGTACGAAAGCGAGCGCAGAGCTGCGGCCCGCGAGAACCTGCGCGTCACGGGCGCGACGATGCGCTTCATGGCTCCGCCGAGCGTCGTCCATCGTGTCTGGCGGAACGCGATCCTGCACGGCAGCCTCCGCGTGCCGCGCCTAAGCCGGTTCGTCAACTCGGGAAAGCTCGCGCCGGACGGCGTTACGATCGGCGCTGCGCGGTGATCTTCCAGCCTGACCTCGAGACGATGCCGGCCGAGGAGCGGGCGGATCTTCAGCGCCGACGCCTCTCCGAGCTGCTCGGCCGGCTCAGGGGCGCCGACTCGGACTACTGGCGCGAGAAGCTCGCCGACGTCTCACCCGAGGACGGGATCGACCAGCTCCCGTTCACAAGGAAGCAGGAGCTCCTCGAGCACTACCCGTACGCGATGCTCGCGGTGCCGCTCGAGCAGACGGTGCGCGTCCACGGCTCCTCCGGCACGCGCCACAAGCCGACGATCGTCGCGTACACGGAGCGCGACGTGTCCGTCTTCGCCGACGTCAACGCCCGCTCGATCGGGTGCGCCGGCGGGACGTCCGAGGACGTGCTCCACGTCGCCTACGGCTACGGCCTCTTCACGGGCGGGCTCGGCCTCCACTACGGCGGCGAGCGGCTGGGGACGACGGTGGTTCCGGCTTCAGGCGGGAACGCCGCCTTCCAGGTGCACCTGCTCGCCGATCTCGGCGCGACCGGGATCTGCTGCACCCCGTCCTTCTGCTACCTGCTCGCCGAGCGGGCGGCCGACGAGGGGGTGCGCGAGCGGATCCGCCTGCGCTACGGCGTTCTCGGCGCCGAGCCGTGGTCGGAGTCGCTGCGCCGGAAGATCGAGGACGCCTGGGGCGAGTTCGACGCGTGCGACATCTACGGGCTCTCGGAGGTGATCGGCCCGGGAGTCGCCATGGAGTGCCGCG
>JBKKAR010000157.1:0-4771 GCA_046714355.1 Gaiellaceae bacterium
TGATCGGGCCGGTGGACGGCGCGAGCGTTCTCGACCTCTTCGCCGGCTCCGGTGCCTACGGCCTCGAGGCGCTCTCGCGCGGCGCGGCCTCCGCCGTCTTCGCCGAGGCGCATAAGCCCGCCTACGACTCGATCCGGCAGAACCTCGCGAAGCTTGGTTTCACCGGCGCGACCGTCCTGAACCGCGACGCGATCCAGGTGCTCGCCGAGGAAGCCGGAGCGGGCAGGCGGTACGATCTCGTCCTTCTCGATCCGCCTTACCGGATGTATTCCTCCCTGCAAAACCGCATCTCGACCTATCTTCCTGCCGTGCTCGCAGAGGACGGCTTGGCCGTCGTCGAGACGCACGCGAAGGAGGAGCCAGAGCTTCCGCTCGCAAAGCGGACGAGCCGGAAGTACGGCTCTGCCCGCCTCACGCTCTTCGTGCATTGATCACTGCGATCTACCCGGGTACCTACGACCCCGTCACGAACGGGCATGTCGACGTGATCGGGCGAGCGGCGGGGATCTTCGACCGCGTCGTCGTCGGGGTCGTCGGCACCCCGGCCCACAAACAGCCGATGTTCCCCGTCGAGGAGCGCGTCGAGTTCCTTCGCGACGCTCTCTCCAAGATCGACAACGTCGAGGTCGACGTCTTCAAGGAGCTCGTCGTCGACTTCGCCCGCCGGTGGGATGCCAAGGTGATCGTGAAAGGACTGCGGGTGATCTCGGACTTCGAGTGGGAGTTCCAGATGAACCAGCTGAACCGGACGCTGGCTCCCGACATCGAGACCGTCTATGTCATGGCCAGTCCGGAGGTGAGCTTTGTGTCCTCCAGCGGTGTGAAGGAGATCGCGCACTACGGTGGCAATGTGGACGCGCTCGTCCCCGAAGCCGTCGCCCGCAGGCTCCGAGAGATGTACGGCGACGGACGCCCCGGAGCCCCCGTCTCACCCTCTGAGTAGACTTTCACCTTATGGACGTCCTCGTTCTCATCGACAAGCTCGACGACCTCGTTCACAACGCCAAGGCGGTCCCGCTGACCGACCAGGTGCGCATCGACCGCGAGGAGATCTACGAGATCCTCGACCAGATGCGGGCGACGATCCCCGAAGAGATCAAACAGGCGCGGTGGATCGTCAAGGAGCGGCAGGAGATGCTCGCCGAGGCCAAGCGCGAGTGCGACCGGATCCTGGGCGAGGCCCGGGAGCAGGCTGTGCGCGAGGCTTCGCAGACCGAGATCGTCAAACTGGCCGAGCGGCAGGCTCAGGAGATCATCGACGAGGCGCGGCGGACGGCACGCGAGACGCGGCTCGAGATGGAGGACTGGGCCGACAGCATCCTCTCGACGCTCGAGGTCAACCTCGACAAGTTCCTCGGAGCCGTGAAGCGCGGCCGGGAGCGGCTCCACGAGCGCTCGCAGGAGACGGTCGTCGCAGGCATTGCCGCACCCGGCTCCAACGACGACCAGCCGTTCGCGTAGTCGAGCTGAGCGCGTAGCCGCGCTCTACGACGTCCACGGCAACCCTGCCGCCCTGGAGGCTGCCCTAGCCGAGATCAACGACGACGCGGTGCTCGTTTTCGGAGGCGACATGGCGTGGGGGCCGATGCCGGTCGAGGCCGTGGACAGAATCCGGGAGCTCGGCCCCCTTGCGATCCGGGGAAACGCCGACCGGGATCCGGGCGACGAGTGGGTCGAGGAGCAGCTTGGCTTGGAGCGGCTTCAGTGGCTCCAGACGCTGCCCGAGCAGATCGAGCTCGAGGTCGAAGGCTCGGGCGGGTCCTCTTCTGTCATGGGTCGCCGCGAAGCGACGAGGAGATGCTGCTGACGACGGCTTCCGACGAGCGCCTCGCAATGATTCTCGAGGGGGTCGAGGCGGACGTCGTGGTTTGCGGCCACACGCACATGCCGTTCGACCGCACTTTCGGCGACAAGCGCGTCGTGAATGCCGGAAGCGTCGGCCTCCCTTACGGCGCGAGCGGCGCGCACTGGGTCGAGCTCGGCCCCGACATCCGGCACCGCCGCGCGGCGTACGACCCCTCGCCGCTGCGCACCTCGAACTGGCCACGCGCGGCCGAGGTCGTCCCGGTGATCGAGTCGCCGCCCAGCGAGGAGGAGGCGATAGCCGAGTTCGAGGAGCTCATAGCGGCAGGTCGCGACGCTACCCTCATCCAGTGACCACGTTCGACCTCAGACAGGCGAGGCTCCGCCCCGGCGAGGAGTACCGCGACGAGCACGAAATCGAGCTCGCGCCGTTCGACCTCGGCGGCCAGCGCTACATCCCGGTGCCGGAGGAAGTGCCGGCCGAGCTCGTGATCAGCCGCGGGTCGAGCGGAACCGTGTTCGAGCTCCGTTTCCGCGCTCGGCTCCATGGCCCCTGCGTCCGCTGCCTCAAGGACGCCGTCGTCGACCTGCCGATCCACGGGCGCGAGTACCAGGCGACGAACCCGGGCGATTCGGACGAGCTCCGGATGCAGTACCTGAACGAGAACCGTCTCGACCTCTCGACCTGGGCCCGCGACGCCGTCGCCCTCGGGCTCCCGGAGCAGATCCTCTGCAGGGAGGACTGCGCCGGCCTCTGCGCCGTCTGCGGCGAGGATCTGAACGAGAACCCGCATGAGCACGCTGAGGAGCGCAGCGACCCCCGCTGGGCGGCCCTCGAAGCGCTCAAGGAGCAGCTTTAGCTACCATCCCGAACCGCGATGGCAGTCCCCAAGCGAAAGACGTCCAAATCGCGCCGCGACAAGCGCCGCGCAACGCACAAGCTCGAGGCCCCGAGGGTCAACGAGTGCCCGGTCTGCCATCGCCCGAAGCGCCCTCATCACGTCTGCCCGACCTGCAAGACCTACCGCGGACGCGAAGTCGAACCGCTGCGGTCGCCGGTCCCGTAGAATCGGCGCGCTCTCAGCCCAACTACGCAAGCGAGGTGACATGGCAGCGTCCCGCGACGAAGTCTTCGAGCGCATCAGGGAAGTCCTGGTCGAGCGCTTGTCCGTCGAAGAACCGGACATCACGGAGGAGGCGAACTTCCAGGAGGATCTCGGCGCCGACTCACTCGACCTCGTCGAGATGATCATGGAGCTCGAGGATCAATTCGGGATCAAGATCCCGGACGAGGACGCCCAAAAGATCCAGACGGTCGGTCAGGCTGTCGAGTACGTCACCTCGCACCAGTAGCCACGCGCCGCACGGCGCTCCCGATCGCCTCGTGCGGCTGATCGAGGAGCTGCCCGCGAAGCGGGCCGACAACGCGTTCACTCATCCGTCGTGGGCGCCCGACAGGGCGTCGTCGTACGAGCGCCTCGAGTTCCTCGGCGACAGCGTTCTCGAGCTGGCCGTCGCCAGGGCGCTGTACGAGCGCTATCCCGAGCTCGCGGAGGGGAAGCTGGCGAAGATCCGCTCGCACGTCGTTTCGCGGGCGAGCTGCGCCGTCGTCTCCCGGGAGCTCGGGCTCGGACAGCGGCTGGTCGAGAAGGGAGAGGGGATCGTCCCCGAGGACGAGCTCGACCGGCTCTCGCGGAACCGGAACGTGCTGGCGGCGCTGCTCGAAGCCGCCCTCGCGGCGCTTTTTCTCCAGCACGGGTTCGAACCGATCAAGGACGCGATCGTCGAGGCCTTCAACGGGCGGATCGAGTACGCCGCCACGACACACGTCGACTACAAGACCGAGCTTCAGGAGCAGCTCGCGGCCCTCGGCCGTCAGGTGAGCTACTCGGTTCTCGACGTGGAGGGCCCGCCGCACGACCGGAAGTTCACGTCGGCCGCGGTGATCGACGGCGACCAGGCCGGCGTCGGAGTGGGGGCGTCCAAGAAGGCGGCGGAGCAGGAAGCTGCAAAGCAGGCACTGGAGAAGGTCAGGGCGGCATAGGGCTCAGTCGCGCCTTGGTCTGTACATCACGTGCGCGAGCGCCTAAAGCCCGCTCACCATCCGCCTGGCTAACTAGCGTTCCACCCGCGTGCATCTGAGCGCGATCCGCATCCGCGGCTTCAAGTCCTTCCCCGAACCGGTCGAGGTTCGCCTCGAGCCGGGCGTCGCCGTGGTCGTCGGGCCGAACGGGTCTGGCAAGTCGAACGTGGCCGACGCCCTGCTCTGGGCATCCGGGAGCCTGAGCCCGAACGAGCTGCGGGCCGAGAAGCCGGACGACGTGCTCTTCTCCGGCTCGGGCGGCCGACAAGCAGTGCCCTTCTGTCAGGTCGAGCTCGTCCTCGACAACGAGGACGCCACGCTCGCCGACTTGCCGGCCGAGGTGTCCGTCATGCGCCGCCTCCACCGGGGCGGCGAGGGCCAGTACCTGATCAACGGGACGCCGGTGCGCCGGACTGACCTCGTCGAGCTGCTCGCCGACGTTGGCCTGGGCGGGGCGGCCGGCTCGGTCATCTCGCAGGGCAAGGTCGAGGAGATCCTCGCCTCGAAGCCCGAGGAGCGGCGCGCCCTCGTCGAGGAGGCCGCTGGCCTCGGGAAGTTCAAGCGGCGCCGTCACCGAGCCGAGCTGAAGCTCGCGCGCGTCGGGCAGGACGTCGCCCGGGCGCGCGACATCGAGGCCGAGGTCAAGAAGCGGCTCCGGCCGCTGGCGCTTCAGGCGAGCGCCGCGCAGCGGGCCGAGAAGCTCGGCGGCGAGATCGCCGCCCTCGAGGCCGCCGTCGCCTCGATCGACCTGGCGGCGATCGACGAGCGGATCGGCGAGGCGTCAGAGCGGCGCGCGGCTGCCGATCACGCTAAGCGGCGGACGGAGACGAAGCTCGACGAGCTCCTGGCCGAGCGCCACCGGGCCGAGGAGGAGCTCGCCGACGC
>JBKKAR010000158.1:0-5995 GCA_046714355.1 Gaiellaceae bacterium
TCGTAGGCGGGCTTATGCGCCTCGGCGAAGACGGCGGAGGCCGCGCCGCGCGAGAGCGCCTCGAGGCCGTAGGCACCGGAGCCGGCGAAGAGGTCGAGAACGCTCGCGCCGTCCACCGGCCCGATCAGGTTGAAGGCGGCCTCTCTGATCCGGTCCCCGGTCGGCCGGGTGTCGTGTCCCTTCGGCGCGAAAATCTTCGCGCCCCGCTTCTCCCCGGCGATGATCCTCAAGCAGCCAACTCGCGGTCGGCGAAGAGGCGATCGACCTCGTCGTTCAGCGGGCCCTCGTAGTCCACGAGCTCCTCGGCGACCTCGCGAGCCCGCTCGAGGAGATCGCGGTCGGCACGCAGGCGCGTGAAGCGGAACTCCGACAGGCCCGCCTGGCGCGTCCCGAGCAGCTGGCCCTCCCCTCGCAGCTCCAGGTCGACCTCGGCGAGCTCGAAACCGTCCGTCGTCCGCACCAGCGCCTCGAGGCGGGCGACCGCAGCCTCGGTCAGCTCCTCCTTCGCCCGCGAGACGAGCAGGCAGTACGACTGCTCTGCACCACGACCGACCCGACCGCGGAGTTGGTGGAGCTGAGCGAGGCCGAACCGATCCGCCTCCTGGACGATCATGATCGTCGCGTTCGGGACGTCGACGCCGACCTCGATCACCGTCGTCGCGACAAGGACGTCCAGCTCGCCGGCCTTGAACTGCGCCATCAACTCGCGGCGCTCATCCGTGCGCAGCCGCCCGTGGAGCAGTCCGACCCGGTAGCCGCGCAGCTCGCCTTTCCGCAGCCGCTCGGCCTCCCGTTCGGCCGCCCTCGCCAGACTCGTCTCCGACTCCTCGATCAGCGGGCAGACGACATAGGCCTGCCGCCCGGCGTCGAGATGCTTCCGAAGGCGGTTGTAGGCCGCGCTCGAACGATTCTCGGTCACCCACGCCGTCTCGATCGGCTTCCGGTTCGCGGGCGGCTTTGCGATCTCGGTCACTGACAGGTCGCCGTACACGGTCAGCGCCAGCGTTCGAGGGATGGGCGTCGCGGTCATGTGCAGGACGTGCGGGCGCCGGCCGGTGGTCAGCGCCGTCCGCTGCTCGACGCCGAAGCGATGCTGCTCGTCCACAACGGCGACGCCGAGGTCGCCCAGGTCGACGCCCTCCTGGATCAGCGCGTGCGTCCCGACGACGATCTGCGCGGCTCCGACGTCCTGCTTGACCGACCGCGTCAGCAGCGCCAGCGGGACGCCAAGCTGGGCACAGATCGGATCGAGGGTGAGGAAGTGCTGCTCGGCGAGCGTCTCCGTCGGCGCCATCAGCGCGCCTCGCTTCCCGGCCTCGACGGCCCGGAGCAGCGCGTAGAGCGCGACGACCGTCTTTCCTGAGCCGACGTCGCCCTGGAGCAGCCGCTCCATCGGCCGCTCGCCGGCAAGATCGGCGTCGATCTCCGCGATCGCGCTCTCCTGGTCCGGTGTGAGCTGGAACGGAAGCACTTCCCGGTACCGCTTCACGACGTCGCTCGGCTGACCGAGCGAGGGAGCCCTCTCCTCGTCGCGCCCCTGTCGTCGCCGCGCGAGCCCGACCTGCAGCGCCAGCAGCTCGTCGAAGGCGAGCCGGCGGCGCGCAAGCTCGCCGACCGCCTCGTCGGTCGGCCGGTGGAGCGCGACGATGGCGTCCGCCCGCCCCGGAAGCCCTTCGCCGGCCTTCACGCCGGCCGGGAGCGGATCGACGACGTCCCGCGCGTACTCGAGCGCCCCGCCGACGACCTCGCGGAGCTTCTTGACCGTGATCTCCTCGCTCGCCGGATAGACGGGAGCGAAGTCCGCGGTCGCCGCGACCCCGTTCAGGTCGTAGGAGCGCACAGCGAACTCGCTGCCCCGGAGGTTCCCGCGGAGGCGGACCCGGGTCCCCGGCAGCAGCCGGTCCTTGAGCCAGGCCTGGTTGAACCAGACGGCCGTGATCTCGCCCGTCTCGTCCGCAACCCGGGCCTTCACGAGCTGCAGGCGGCGGGCGTGCTGGACCCGGACGCTCCGCACCTCGCCCGCGATTGCCGCCTCGTCCTCGCCGAAGAGCTCGACGATCGGGCGCTCCGGCACCGCGGGCTCATAGCGCCGGGGCCGGTACTCGAGCGCGTCGCGGATCGTCCGCAGTCCCAGCGCGGCCAGCCGCTTCTTGACCGCGGGCCCGACCCCGGAGAGTGTCTCGAGGCCCAGCTCCAAGCGCTCCGGCCGCGGAGCTCCCGGGAGGCGCGGCCACGACGGAGGAGTCCCGTCCCCCGCGAAGCCGCGAAGCGGCGTCAGGCCGACTCCGCTGAGGCCGCTTCGACCTCCTCCGACGGGGCGAACTCGACGTGGAGCTTCTCGATCCTGGTGCCCTGTACCTCGATGATCGTGAACTTGAGCCCGTTCCAGGCCACCTCGTCGCCGGCCTCGGGTGCCCGTCCCAGCTGGCCGAAGACGAATCCGGCCAGCGTGTGGTAGTCGTCGTCCGGCATCTCGACGTGGAACTGCTCGTTGAAGTCGTCGATCGGGAACGTTCCGTCCACCCGGATCGTGTGCTCGTCGATTCGCTCGAGAGACTCGTCCGGCAGGTCGTATTCGTCCTCGATCTCCCCGACGATCTCCTCGAGGAGGTCCTCGAGGGTGACGATCCCCTGCATCGAGCCGTACTCGTCGACGACGACCGCCATGTGCTGGTTCTGGGCCCGGAACTCGGCGAGCAACGGGGCAAGGTCCTTCGTCTCGGGGACGAAGAAGGGCTTGCGGAGCAGATCCGCGATCACCACGTTGTCCGCGATCACCACGTTGTCGACGCCGCGCTCGTAGAGCGCCTTGAAGAGATCGCGAACGTGGAGGATCCCCACGATCTGATCGAGCGAGTCCTTGTATGCCGGGTACCGCGTGTACGGGGAGTCGACGACGGCCGCGAGACACTCGCGCGCGGGCAGGTCGACCGAGATCGCGACCACTTCGGGCCGGTGAACCATTACGTCGTGCGCCTCCTTCTCGGCGAACCTGAAGGCGGCGTACAGCACCTCTTGCTCGACGCCCTCGACGGCGCCGCTGTGTCCCGCCTCGGCGAGGAAGGCACGGACGTCTTCTCGGGTGTGGACGACTAGGCCCGCCGGCGCCGGCTCGATCCCGAACAGGCGGACAACGGCGTTCGCCGATGTCTGCAGAAGCCAGACGAGCGGGTGCGTGATGCGGCCCAGCAGGTCGATCGGCCAGGCAAGCGCGATCGCCAGTCGCTCTGCCCGCTGGAGCGCGATCGCCTTGGGCACGAGCTCGCCCAGCGAGACGCTCAGGAAGGTCAAGAAGAGGAACGCGATCAGGAAGGCGACGGTCTCCGACCGAACGAAGTCCAACCAGTCGGAGACGAGAGGCTGGCCGATGGCGCCCATGGCGATGCCGGCGATCGTGATCCCCACCTGGACGGTGCTGATGAACCGCACCGGGTTGTCCATCAGCTGGAGCGCGCGCCGCGCCCCGGCACGCCCCGAGTCCGCCAGTTCCTGCAGGCGGCTGCGCCGCGCCGTCACCAGCGCGTACTCGGCGGCCACGAAGATCGCGTTCCCCAGCACGAGCAGGAGAATCACGACGATTCGGAGGAAGTCGCTCAAGCCCGGCTTTCCCGGGCTTGGGTACTAGACGGTCGGTCGTCGTCCACGGGAGTCGTCGGATTATAGGAACGGGCCCGACGGACACCGCAGCCGAACATACGTTCTACAATCACAGGATGCGCGTCGAGTACCGGGAAGAGCCCTGCCGGAGCGCCATGAACCGGGTCAAGGGCATGGCCTTCGGATGGTCGCTGAACCCGTACATGGGCTGCGTGCACCGCTGCACCTTCTGCTACGTCAGGGCGTTCGAGCTCCGAGCGGAGCGTCCGTCGGACGAGCGCTACGGCACGTCGATCCGCGTGAAGACGAACATCGTCGACGTGCTCCGCAGGGAGCTGGCGCGGCCGTCCTGGGAAGGCGAGTCGGTCGCGGTCGGCGCTGCGACCGATCCGTACCAGCCGGCCGAGGGCAAGTACCGGCTGACCCGCGGGTGCCTCCAGGCCTTCGCCGCGTTCTCGAACCCGTTCCAGCTGATCACGCGCGGCCCGATGATCGTCCGCGACGTCGACGTCCTCACGGTGGCGGCGAAGCGGGCCGAGGTCGGCATCACGTTCTCCATCCCGACCCTCGACGAGGAGGTCTGGCGGAAGACAGAGCCGAGCACCGCTCATCCCCGCCAACGCCTGCGGGCGTTGAAGGAGCTCGTGGACGCCGGGATCCGGGTAGGCGTCGGCATGGCGCCGATCCTCCCGGGCATTAGTTCTTCGCCAAGCCAGCTACGGGAAGTCGTCCGCGCCGCTCGTGAAGCGGGAGCCTGTGGCGTCTGGACGAACTTACTCTTTCTGCGGCCGCGCTGGTCGCCGACTTCCCGGAGCAAGTAGAGCACTACGAACGCCTCTACGCCGGTCGCGCGTACCTCGGGAACGAACACTCGAAGCCGCTACGCCCCACGGTGGCGGCGCTGGCGCGAGAGTACGGCGTCAGGGACCGTCGCCGGGTCCGCCTCGAGCCTGAGCCGCCCATGATCGCGGAGCAGTTGGCGCTGGCCGTGTAGGTCCTCACGAGAGGATGCCTCTGCGGCGCCGCGTCGGGTCATGCCTGCGGGGCTTCTCCTCTCGTTCCAGCCTCTTCTCCAAACGCTCAGCTAGAGCAATCAGGTCGGCAGACTTCGGCGGGTAGCCGCCTCCGTCCCTGCTCTGGCGAAGGAGCCGGTAAGTGTCCTCGAGCTCGTCCCAGGTGGACCGATCTTCAGTGCGAAGATCCCCCATCTCTCCGCGCCTGTCCGCCCATGCCTGAAGCGGGAGCCGCGCGACAAGCTCGGGGACGTAACCCTGGTCCTCTTCACAGCGTTGAGCGATGTGCGCGCAGTCCCGCAACTCAGAGGCCACAGCGCTCAGTCCCGCTCGAAGGGGCGCCCGGTTGAGGTATTCCTGGAACGCGTCACGGTTGCGCCTGCCTCGTTGTCGGATCACCCACGCGACCAGTCCACCGATGGCAAGGACGATGAGGCCGGAAACGACGCCCACCGACACCGACCCCCAGAAGGACGCCAGCGGCATCTGGGTCAGCTTGACAGGGAAAGGCGAGCAGACGAGCATCGGCTGAGTGAGCGCGGTACCTCCGAAGGGTGACCTGCGGTACCCGACGCTCGGCGGGACGATCTTCGTCGGCGTGTTCCTTGCGATCCTGGCAACGCTACTGACGACGTTGCTCGACCTAGAGGCTTGATGTGAAAGTGGCTCGGTCACTGAGATGACCTCGCTTTTCCACTCAGCGCGTTGTTGGCACAGACGTCACAAGAGTGCCATGATCGAACGAATGCCCGCAGGAAGCGGGCGGATCTTTAGGGGAGAGGAGAAAGTCTTGAAGGCTCGATTCATACTCGCGTTTCTCGTCGTAAGCGCATCGATCGCGCTGTTCGCGTTTGCCGGTCCCGGCCTCGCCGATCCATCGGACCTGTTCGTCCCTCAGGTTCCGCCGCATCGGCACTTCATCGAGACGCCGACAGGCAAGTTAGTCCCAGTCGGTCCACAGGTCTGCGAGAAGCCGGAACTGATGCCGGCCTTCGAGCAGTTCCACTTCAACGTCCACCACTCGCGTTTTCCGGGTAGCGGCACCATCCACACGCTTGGTCCCCAGGACGGTGCCCCGGGATTGCATCCCAGCAAGGACGCGGGCGCCACGCTAACGGCGAGGGGGTGCTCGTTTCCAGCGCGCCCGTGAGGAAGCGCGTGAAGAGGGGCAGCGCCCAACCAGCCTGTCTCTAACGACTGTTGGGATCGAGAAGGCGGCAGACATAACCTGCCGCCTTCTACATACCGCTTGAAATCTCCGCCACAGCGGGATGCCCCGATAAGCCGCGGCCGATGTCAACCGCCCCATTCGAGCGCGATCTTGTCGCCTTCGTGGATCAAGCTGACGAGCCTGACGACGCATAGCGTGCCCGGCGGGCATCGTG
>JBKKAR010000159.1:0-3794 GCA_046714355.1 Gaiellaceae bacterium
GCGTTCGGGGCCGCCGCCATCGTGCTGCTACCGGTCTTCTGGATCTACCGTCTGAAGGACATGGGGGCGGGAGGATTCGAACCTCCGAAGGCTGAGCCAACGGGTTTACAGCCCGTCCCCTTTGGCCACTCGGGAACACCCCCAGGGGACCGGGGAGTGTAGCGGTGGAGCGCTTCGACGCCGTCGTCGTGGGCGCCGGGCCGGCCGGGTCGACGGCGGCGTTCCACCTCGCGCGCGGCGGCGCTCGGGTCCTACTGGCGGACAAGGCCCGCTTCCCCCGCGACAAGCCGTGCGGAGGCGGCGTCACCGTCCGAGCGGCGCGGCTGCTGCCGTTCTCGATCGCGCCGGTAGTCGAGGACGAGGTGGAGTTCTTCGAGCTGCGCCTGGGCTACCGGCACCGGTTCGAACGGAGGACGTCGGCGCCACTGATTCAGATGACACAGCGTCGTCGCCTGGACGCGTTCCTCGTCGCCCAGGCCCAGGAGGCGGGAGTCGATTTCCGGGACGGCGTGAAGGTCGAGACCTCGCGCGGGCTCACCGTCGGCGGTGAGCCGGTCCAGACGCAGGTCGTGATCGGCGCGGACGGGGTCAACGGGGTGATCGGCCGGACGGCCGGACTGGACGACCACCTGCGCACGGTCGCGCTCGAGGGGAACGCGCCGTACGGGGCGGTCGACCGGTCGCGGCACGCGGGCCGAGCGGCGATCGAGTTCGGCGTCGTGCCCGGCGGGTACGGCTGGGTCTTCCCAAAGGGCGATCACGTCAACGTGGGGGTGGGCGGATGGCTCGAAGAGGGTCCTCGTCTTCGCGCCCATCTCGGGCGCCTCTGCCGGGAGCACGGCATCCCGGAGGCGGCTCTGACGGACGTCCGCGGGCACCGCCTGCCCCTCCGGCGACCCGGCTCGGTCGCCGCCCGCGGGAGGCTGGCGCTCGTCGGGGATGCAGCCGGGCTCGTCGATCCGGTCTCGGGCGACGGGATCTACGAGGCGCTCTTCAGTGCTCGGCTCGCGGCCGAGGCCGCCCTCGACGTCGTCGCGGGGCGATCAGCCGATTTCTCCCGATACTCAGAGGAACTGAGACGACGGCTGGCCGTCCAGACCGAAGCTTCATGGCGGGCGAAGATTGCGCTCGAGCGCTTCCCGCGCACGACGTTCTCGCTTCTCCGTGCCCCGCTTGCCTGGCGGGCGATCGAGTCGCTCCTCTGTGCGGATGCCGAGGAGCCGGCAGACATCGCTGGTCCAGGTGGTGCGGCCCTCCGCCTCGCCGAGATCCTCGCCGCCCTCCGGCTCCTAAAGCGACGCGCCGCCCCTGCCGATGCAAGCCGGGTCGCGGCATGGACCTGGATCTTCTCCTCACGCGCGCCGTGCAAAGCGGCGCCACCGATCTCCACCTGAAACTCGGCCGCCCGCCGAACATCCGGCAGGACGGCCTGGTGATCCCCCTCGACGGCTTCAACGCGCTGTCGGCGCAGGACCTCGAGACCGTCCTTGCCGCCCTCACGGCCGTGAACCGTCAGAAGGAAGCCGACTTCCGCTCGACCGGGGAGCTCGACGTCGCCTACACGGCGAACGACCACACCCGGTACCGCGTGAACGGGTTCATGCAGCGCGGCGCGATCTCCTTCGCGTTTCGCGTGATCCCGAGGGAGGTGCCGAGCTTCGACACGCTGAAGATGCCGACCGGCGTCCGCAGGCTTGCGGAGGAGCACCGAGGTCTCATCCTCGTCACGGGCGCCACGGGCTCGGGCAAGACCACGACGCTCGCCTCGATGATCAGCCACATCAACCGGACGCGGCGCCAGCACATCGTCACGATCGAGGACCCGATCGAGATCATCCACGAGGACGCCGCGTGCATCGTGAACCAGCGCGAGGTCGGCCTCGACACGCAGTCGTTCGGCCAGGCGTTGCGCCGCGTGCTTCGCCAGGACCCCGACGTGATCCTGATCGGCGAGCTCCGGGATGCCGAAACGGCCGAGACGGCGCTCCAGGCAGCCGAGTCGGGCCACCTCGTCTTCTCGACGATGCACACGATCGACGCCGCCGAGACCCTCGGCCGGCTGACGGAGTTCTTCCCCGGCATCAAGCAGCCGATGATCCGCTCGATCCTCGCCGGCGTCCTCCGCGGCGTGGTCAGCCAGCGGCTGATCCCGCGTCAGAACGGCGGCCGAGTCGCCGCGGTCGAGGTGATGATCAACAACGCCAGGATCGCCGACCTGATCCGCGAGGCGCGCCCCGAAGAGATCAGCGACGCCATCGAAGAGGGCCAGTTCTTCGACATGCAGACCTTCAGCAAAGCACTCATCGACCTCGTCGTCGGGGGAGAGGTCGACCGCGAGATCGCCGCGAACGCCTCCACGAACCGGCACGACTTCCTCGTCAAGCTGGAGCGGGCGCTCAAGCAGCAGGTCGCGGATCAGCGTGAGGCGGAGCAGCCTGAGCCGCCGCCGGCCGGTGGGCCGCTGCGAGCGGCCGAGGTTCCCGTCGGCGAGACGACTCTCGGGCTCCGCGTCGTCAATCCCGAGCCGACGTAGGCCGCCGATGAGGAACGCTGCGGCCACCATCATTCTCGTGCTTGCGCTCGTCGGAGCGGCCAGCGCTTCCGGGGCCTCGGGCCCCGTCTTCACGATCGTGCCCGACGGGCAAACGGCGCTGCCCAGCGCCGACGTGCCCAACGGAGAAGGCTCGCTGCTCCTGCCGCCTGGGTGGACGGTGTCGACCCTCACCCCGCGGACGCTGTCCTACCCGCAACTGAGCGCGCTCTGGCACCGGGCGGGAGCGGCGTACGGCATCCCCTGGCAGGTACTGGCGTCGATCAACAAGATCGAGTCGAACTTCGGCCGCAACATGGGCCCGAGCTCCGCAGGCGCCGTGGGGTGGATGCAGTTCATGCCCACGACCTGGCTCCGCTGGGCGACGGACGCGAACGGCGACGGGGTCGCCGACCCCTGGGCCCCGGAAGACGCAATCTTTTCGGCCGCGCGCTACCTGGCGGCCGCGGGCGGCCGTACCGACCTCGAGCGCGGCGTCTTCGCCTACAACCACGCAGACTGGTATGTCGAGGACGTCCTCGAGCTCGCGGCGCTGTACGGCAACGGCGGCGGCGTGCTCACGTTCAACCTCGACCGTCTCCAGCTCAAGCTCGACGACGCGCGCAAGGAAGTCACCCGCACGAACCGGAAACTCGTGGAGGCGGTTCGTGCCGCGCGAGCGGCGCGGCGGGTCGAGCGTTCGTTGCTCGCAGGAGCGGCGCGGGCCAAACTCCTCTCCACGCGACTCGAGCGCGAGAGGCGCGCGGTCCAGGCGGGCCTTCGAGCCTACGCTGCGACCGAAGCGGTCGAGAAGCGCCGTGAGGTGCTCAACGCTGCGAAGGCCGCCCTGGACGCAGCCCGGGCCGGCGCCGCTCCGGCGTCCATGGCTCCCCAGGCCGGGCTCCTGCTCGGGACGCCGATGTTCGCCGGCGGCTACGCCTTCCCGGTCGGCGGCGGGCCGGCCGTCGTCAGCGTCGGCTTCTACCACCACGACTATCCGGCGGCGGACATCGCCGCGCCGATGGGGGCGCCGCTCTATGCCCTCGGCGACGGCGTCGTCTCCGACGCTTCGCCGCTCCCCTCCGGCAGCTGCGGAATCGGCTTCGTCCTCCAGACGCTCAACGGTCGTGACTGGACCTACTGCCATCTGTCCTACCTCGAGCCGGCCGTTCAGCCCGGCGCGCTGCTCACAGCGGGAACGCCGGTCGGGCTCGTCGGGTCGACGGGCCACTCGACCGGCCCGCATCTCCACCTCCAGACCGGC